>JABIGL010000090.1 GCA_018650185.1 Chloroflexota bacterium | reverse complement strand
GACGAGCATGACGCGGAGGCGACGCACGAAGAAGGTGATGAGCACGCCACCGACGAGCATGACGCGGAGGCGACGCACGAAGAAGGTGATGAGCACGCCATCGACGAGCATGACGAGGCCGCCGAACCGGCAACCTAATCGTCCGAACTAGTCCATCAGAGGGCCGGTGGGCGACCGGCTCTCATTCAGATCAAGGACGGTGACAAATGATGTGGGGCAATCATGATGGTCAGGGTTGGTGGATGGTGTGGGGGCTAATCGTGATGGCGATCTTCTGGGGCGGCGTTGTCTGGGCGTTGTATTTTGGATTCCGGAGTCAGAGAGCAGGCGACAACCCATTGAGCAATGTGGACTTGGACCCGAAAGAAATTGCGGCCAGACGATACGCCGGTGGCGAAATTGACGAAGATGAGTACGACCGCATCATGAATCGCATCGCTGGATAGACACGACAATTTTGACTGACCTGGCCTGGAGTGACGGATACGCCTTCCTCAGAGACGCGAGACACAGATCGAACCCGTCGTCGATACGATCGGGCGGCCCGCTACTACGATGCGTTGTACTGGCCGGCCGAACGACTGTTGATTCGACGATTGCGCCGGGACCTGTGGACCCGAGTGGTGGCCGGGAAGATCCTTGAGATCGGTGCTGGAACAGGAGAGAATTTTGAACACCATCCGGCGGGTGCAGAGGTCACAGGAGTTGATCTAAGTCCACGAATGCTGGCTCGAGCGCAACGTCGAGTTGCGTTGTCTAAGGCACGACTGGAAATACGTGAGGCGGACGTCCAAAACCTGCCCTTTTCGGACGATTGTTTTGACACAGCGGTAGCCACATTTGTGTTCTGCTCTGTCCCAGATCCGGCACGCGGACTACGCGAACTCGCAAGGGTTATTCGTCCCGGAGGCCGCATACTTTTACTTGAACACGTGCGCATCGATTTACCGATCTTCGGCATGATGATGGACTTCGCAGATCCACTGGCGGTCCGGATTTCCGGTGCGCATATGAACAGACGTACTGGTCGCCTGGTGCAGAGCGTCATGAGCAATGTCGTTGAAGAAAGGCGTGGCCCGTTAGGAATGATTCGTTTGATTGAGATAGGAGTCGAGTAGACGTGACCGTGATGAACAGGGAGATCAGGTTCCGCCGTTACCTCTGGGTGTCGGTGATTCTGGCGGTCGTGGCGCTTGTCGCTTGTGGCGGGAGCGCGGGATCAGATTCGCAATTCCCGGTCGACGTTACGGACCAACGCGTTGCCGTTGGGGAGCAGGTCTATAGTTCGAACTGCGCCACCTGTCACGGCGAAATTCAGGGACCGGTCGCTCTCCCGGGAGTCCCTTCGCACGGTGAGGATGGCCACACGTGGCATCACGCCGACAGGCACCTGTTCGGTTGGATCCTTGACGGTCCACCACTGGCACAGATGATGCCACCGTTCCGGGGCAAGCTCAGCGACGATGAAGTAATCGCCGTTCTTGCCTACATAAAATCGGGGTGGGCCGACGACATTCGAGATCGTCAGAACCAGATGTCTCAGTTAGTGGAGCAGCAGATTATCGAGGACGGCGGCGGGTAACGTCCGACTAGAAATTGGGCGGACGCTTGTCTGCCCACGGGTGCACCTCTTCGAACGCTGCTGATGCAGCCAGTACGGTCTCTTCTCCGCCAAATCCGCCGATGATGTGCAGTCCAATCGGCAACCCGTTGCGGTCGAAACCGCAAGGGACCGTGGCGGCCGGGTGGCCCGTAATATTTACCGAGTAAGTGAACGGGCTCCACGTCCAGTAGGCCCGTTCGGCGTCCATTACCCGGCCACCTATTTCTCTTGGCGGCCCTTCGGCCACTTTGAAAGTAGTGGTCGCGAGGGTCGGGCTCAACACCAGCTCGTAACGCTCGAACAGCCTCCGGAAGTAGTCTCGGGCTTTTGCGATGAAGGCCATCGTCTCGTGATGGTCTACAGCCGTTAGTGTCCGGGCGTGCTCCATGCCTTCCCTGACGACATCGCTCAGAAGGTCTGGACTGCTCTCCAAAAGATCTCCGTAACCGACCAGCGCCTTGAGGTCGAAGTAGTTACGGAAGCGATCCCACATCTCGTCGGGAACGATCTCGAAATCGAACTCTTCAACGCTCGCCCCAAGACCCTCAAAATCATGAGCCGCACGAGCGGTCGACTCTGCTACGTCCGGGTCCACGGCGTTACCGCCCATGTCCGGCGTCCAGCCGATGCGCAACCCCTCGACACCTCGTCCCATCGCTCCCAGATAATCCGGCTGTTTTCCTTCTAGTGTCCCGGGAGCCGCATCTCCGCCGGATCCGGTTAGCACCGACATCAACAACGCCGAGTCCCGCACATTGCGGCTGAGTGGGCCTGATTGTGCCAGGTTGTACGGGTGCCACGCTGCCTCGCTGCCGCCTCCAGACCGTGGGACACGACCCTCGGTCCCCTTGATGCCGTACAGGCCGCATAGCGACGCCGGGATGCGGATTGATCCGCCGCCATCGCCGCCCTGTGCCAGTGGCGTGATACCCGCAGCCACGGATGCCGCCGCACCACCGCTTGAGCCACCACTCTCCCGGGTGATGTCCCATGGGTTTCGGCAGTCTTCACCCAGCTTGTTGGACGTGTAGCCAAGATGCCCGAATTCCGGCGTGTTCGTCTTCCCAACGATCACCGCACCAGCGGCCTTTATGCGCTGCACGACGATGTCGTCCTTGTCCGGCACATTGTCGGAGTACACAGCGGAGCCGAACGTGGTGCGAATTCCTGCGGTCGGCACCAGATCCTTTATCGGGAACGGCAACCCGTGCAACGGACCCAGGTCGTCGCCCCTCATGACCGCGGTTTCGGCTGCGCGTGCCGACTCCATCGCCTGATCCGCCACCACAGTCAGGTAGGCATGAAGCGTGTCGTTTGTTTCTTCGATCCGCCGCAGCGTCCACTCGGTCAGCTCGACCGGGGACACCTCGCGGGCGGCCACCATGCGCAACAGTTCGTGTGCGGGAATAAATGCGAAAGTGTGTTCGTCAGACAAAAGTCGTACTCCATGGCGAGAACCAGAGGGATGATTCATTCGGCCGCAAGCTTACAACCCGTGGCCGTGGTGTCGACGACCCTGCACGGATACGACACTCCTAACCGGTTTGCATTAACCTTGCGCCGCGCCGCTGACCGCCAAACACCGTCATCCAACCACCTGACAGGAAGTCGCCGTGAAGATCACCTCCGTAGAGGCCATCCCCATCGAGTCCGGCCCGCTACTGGTCCGCGTACGAACCGATGAAGGCATTGAGGGCATCGGTGAAGCCCACGCGGGCTACTGGAAATCGATGAAACCTTTCATCGAAGAGACGCTCGGAAGCATCGTCATCGGCATGGACCCGCGCGACACCCAGCTCATCTGGGACGCCATGTTCCCGCCCACCAAGTGGATCGGTCCCGGCGGCATGCAGATGATCTGTATGGGCGCCATAGACGTCGCCTGCTGGGACATCGCTGCGAAATCTGTTGACCAGCCCCTGTACCGCTACATGAGCGGCGCAGCCCGGACGCACTTGCCGACCTACTGGAGCACGGGTCTGGCATGGCGGGCCCGGGCGCAGGGCGGTGTTGAGGGAGATCCCGGCACACCTGAAGCGCTTGTGGAACGCATGCGAGAGGGTCGAGAGGCCGGGTTCACGGCTTTCAAGCTCAGGCTTGAGTGGATGAACCAGCGGCAGGACGTAGACCCGGAAGGCGACATCGCCCGATTCAAGGCCTGCAAAGAGTTCCTGGGTGACGAGTGCCGGTTGAGCATAGATATCAACAACGGCTACTCGGTTTCGACGGCCATCGAACAGGGCCTGAAGCTGCAGGACATGGGAGCGGCTCACTACGAAGAGCCGCTGCCGCAGTACGACTACGCGGGACTGAAGCAGGTCGTCGATGCGCTGGACGTGCCGGTCAGTTCAGGGGAGCTGGAGCACACCCTCTGGAACTTCCGTGACCTGATCGAGATCGGCGACCCGGACATCGTCCAGCCGGACCTGTTGTACGTCGGCGGAATCACGCCGATGCGCAAGATATTCACGCTATGCGAGGCGTTCAACAAGCCAGTTTTGCCGCACGGGCCCGGTGCTGGAATCCAGAACGCTGTCAGCCTGCACGTCTACTCCACGCAGGTGAACGCCACCCTCCCGCACGAGTACAGCTGGGAGTTCAACGGCGGACTTGAGAACGCAACAAGAGTCTTCGAGCAGGGCATCGTCCCGAAGGACGGTTTCGTGGATCTGCCGGACAGGCCTGGACACGGCCTCGTCGTGGTCGATGAAGCGGTCGAAGCGTACCGGATGGACAAGTAGAAGGCGCTTACACGCTCTATTTCGCCCGTACGTCAGCTCTTTCAGAAAGAATCCTCCACCATGAAGATCACATCAGTCACAGCCACACCGATCAGGTTTAGCGCCGATAACGTTTCCAGTTCATCGGGGCCGCTCATCGTCCGGGTGCAAACCGACGAAGGGATTGAAGGCGTCGGTGAGTGCAGCGGTCGCTACTGGCAATCGCTGAAACCCTATATCGAGGACATCGCCGGGCCGTTGATCGTCGGCATGGACCCCCGCGACACCCAGGCTGTGTGGGATGCCGTCTGGACCGAGACGAAGTCGCTCGGCCCCGGCGGACTCCAGAGCACCGGAATGGGTGCGATCGATGTCGCCCTGTGGGACATCACAGGCAAAGCAGCGAGCCTGCCGATCTACAAACTCCTGGGCGGCGCAGCGCGCACCCACATCCCGGTCTACTGGAGTTCCGGGTTGGGCTGGCAGAAAACGCCCGGCCAGATGCTTGACCGGGTTAAGGAAGGCTGGGACCTCGGCTATCGGGCCTTCAAAATCCGCATGGACTGGTACAACAACCGGCTCGACTCCGACCCGGCAAAGGACATGCGGTTGTTCGACGCCTGCCGGAATTTCCTACCGGACGATGCAGCGCTCAGCTTCGACGCCAACAATGGTTACACAGTGTCCACGGCGATCCAGCAGGGCCGTTACATGGAGCAACAGGGGCTTACACACTTCGAAGAGCCGTTGCCACAGTACGACTACCTGGGCCTGAAGCAGGTGGTCGAAGCGCTCAGCGTGCCGGTATCTTCGGGCGAGAATGAACGCTCGCTATACAACTTTCGGGACATGATCAAGATCGGCGATCCCGACATCGTGCAGCCGGACATCGCCATGGCTGGCGGCATTACCGGCCTGCGCAAGGTGTTCACGCTGTGCGAGGCATACAACAAACCGGTGATGCCGCACTGTCCATCGGCGGGCATCTCAAGCGCAGCTAGCCTCAACATCTACGCCACATACCAGCACGCCGTGCGACCGCATGAGTATTCGTACGAGTTCAGCGGATCGCTTGACGCGGTGATGAGTCTGTTCCAGGAACCAATCGTTCCGGAGAACGGTTACGTGGACCTGACGGACCGACCGGGTCATGGACTCGTCATAGACGAAGACGCCTTCGAAAAGGCAAAGGCGGCCTTCTGATCCGGGAGACAAATCCCTCTCTCCCAGCGGGACAGGCTCACGTACATCAGGGGTGAGGGAGAAGACCCTCGACCCAGAACGCACCAACCAACCTATACGTAAACACCAACCGACAGGAACAATCTTGAAGATCACAGACGTCAAAACCTACGTCCTGAACACAACCAGCGTCTTCGTCCGCATCTATACAGACGAGGGCATCGAGGGCGTCGGCGAATGCAGCCCTGTCGTCCAGTCGGACGTGACCGCTGTATACGTGCAGAAAGCGCTCAAACCCAAGTTAATCGGTAAGGACCCACGTGACACCGACCGGCTTTGGGACGACATGTACTTTGGCACCTTCAAGATCGGCGGCATGGGCGCAGGCCCGAACGCCATTTCGGGTGTCGACATCGCCCTCTGGGACATCAAGGCCAAGGCCGCCAACATGCCGCTGTACCAGTTGATGGGCGGTGCCACGAAGAAGACCTTCAAGATGTACAAGAGCATCGGCGGTGGGTCCCGCGACACGCCGGAAGAGATGCGCCAGAAGGTCGAGGACGGCTACAACCAGGGCTTCCGAGCGTTCAAAATCCGCATGGACTGGCAGTACATGCAGGACAAGGATCTCAAGAAAGACCTCGAGATGTTCCGCCTCTGTCGTGAGTGGTTGCAGGACGACATCCCGCTCAGCTTCGACGCCAACAATGGGTACTCGGTGAGCGCGGCTATCGCGCAGGGCCGGGAGTTTGAGAAGCTCGGCATCTACCATTTCGAAGAACCCGTGCTGCCTTACAACTACAAGGGCATCCGTGAAGTGGCCGACGCGCTAGACGTACCGGTCTCGGCGGGCGAACAGGAGTACACGCGCTGGCAGTTCCGCGACCTGATCGAGGTCGCACGGCCCGATCTGCTTCAGCCGGACGTTACGAAGTGCTGCGGCATCACTGAGATCATCCGTATCGGCGCGATGGCCGAGGTCGCTGACATGCAGATCATCCCTCACATGACGCAGCCGTCCATCGGTAACGCCGCGTCACTGGCCTTCTGCTCAACACTGCGACACCCGGAGCGACCACACGAGTACACCGGCCCGCGTTCGGACCTCGAGGCGCTGTTCGTGGACCCGATCAAGTTCGACGGCGAAACCGGGACGATCACCCTGAAGGACGATCCTGGCCACGGCCTCGTGATCGACGAAGACGCGTTTGAGGCCGCCATCGTGACGGCGTACGAGTAAGGATTACGAGTGCCTGAGTCCGGCTCCAGCCAGGTTCCAAGCCCACGATCCGGGTTTTTCAACGTTCTACGGGTGTTCAGGGCTGCGCGCTACACGGCGCGCGGTCTGAGGCACGCGCTTGGCAACGACACGTCATTCCAACAGGAGTTCGTGGCGGCGCTCGTGCTTGCGCCGGTCGCCGTCTGGCTTGGCGATAACGGGGTCGAACGTGCGCTCCTTATCCTGCCCTTACTTCTTGTGCTGTTGGTAGAGCTACTTAACGGGGCGGTGGAAACGGTAGTGGACCGCATCGGTACCGAGTACAACGAGCTGTCAGGCCGCGCCAAGGATCTAGCCTCCGCGGCGGTATTCGTGGCGCTGGTGAGTGTTCCGGTTGTGTGGGGCCTCGTGTTGCTGGATTAGGATCCATCGTCATTCCCGACTGCTCGGGAACGACGAATGATTCAGTCCGACCGGACATATTCTTCGTTACACGTCCTCGTGGCGGTAGACTGCCCCGGAACGAAACTCCCACTCAAACCAGACTCCCCCGGAGAACTGAATGTCGCCTCTGCAAGATCGTTACGACGTTGTCGTTGTCGGCGCTGGTAACGCTGCCCTCAGTGCGGCCATCGCGGCGCATCTCGATGGCGCAAAGACGCTGGTGCTTGAGAAAGCGCCCGAGGCGGCCCGTGGCGGCAACTCCTACTTCACCGGCGGAGCGGTTCGATTTCCGTACGACGACCTGGACGACCTGATCCCGCTCCTGGGTGAGATTTCGGACGCCGAACGGGCGCAATTAGACGTCGGGACCTACCCGCGTAGCGACTTTTACGACGACCTGATGCGGGTGACCGGTGGCAAGTCGGACCCGGAACTGGCCGAAATCCTCGTCAACAACGCTCACGACACTGCTGTCTGGCTCCGAGAGCAGGGTGTGCGCTGGGGACTCATGTACAGCCGCCAGTCGTTCAAGGTCGACGGCGTGTACAAGTTCTGGGGCGGGCTGGCCTGCGAGACCGTAGGTGCGGGCAAGGGGCTGGTCGATTCACTGTTTGACCGGACCGTTGATCTGGGAATCGACATTGCATACGGCACGATGGGTGATCACCTGCTCATCGACCAGCAAGGCGGCATACGCGGCATCGCCGTGCGCGGCCCGGACGGCCTCTTTGAGATCGAAACGTCGTCCGTTGTACTGGCATCCGGCGGCTTTGAGGCCAACGCCGAGATGCGTACCCGCTACCTCGGTCCCGGCTGGGACATGGCCAAGGTGCGCGGCACCCGATACAACACCGGCGATGGCATCCGAATGGCGCTGGAGATCGGTGCACGCTCACACGGCCACTACAGCGGTTGCCACGCCGTTGCGTGGGATGCCGGGGCGCCGGACGAGGGTGGTGATCGCAACATCGCCGACCTGTTCCAGAAGCACTCCTATCCGTTGGGCCTGATCGTAAATCAGGAAGGCAAGCGTTTCGTTGACGAGGGTGCCGATTTCCGAAACTATACCTACGCCAAATACGGCAAGGAGATCCTGAACCAGCCCGGTCGACTGGCCTTCCAGGTGTTTGATTCGCAGGTCACCGACATGTTGCGGGACGAATACCACATCCGTGAAACGACCAAGTTCGAGGCCGACAACTTTCGTGACCTTGCCATAGGGCTGGATATCGACCCGGACGCTTTCGAGAAGACGATGTCCGACTACAACGCCGCGGTGCAGGATACTCACTACAACCCGGCGGTTCTGGACGGCAAAACGACCATCGGAATCACGCCGGAGAAGACCAACTGGGCGCTGCGGCTCGATAAGCCTCCCTATACCGGATACGCCGTGACCTGCGGCATCACCTTCACCTTCGGCGGCCTCAAGATTGACACCACAGGCAGGGTGATCGACACGCAGGACCAGCCCATACCGGGGTTGTATGCGGCGGGAGAACTGGTCGGCGGAATCTTCTACGAGAACTACCCGGGCGGGTCCGGCATCACCAACGGCTTCGTATTCGGCAAGATCGCCGGGACGGGCGCGGCTGAGCACGCCACGGTATGAGTGAGAGGCCGCGTCAGGCCAGAACGGTAGAAGCGGATCTACTTCGCTGGTTGCCGCCGATCTTCGTGACGGCGGCTCTGGCCACGGCCTTCACGCTTGTCATCCGCGCCAACGAATTGCTGACCGGAGAGCGTTCGATCACGCGCTGGTTCAGCGACCTGGATGTGGTGGTAGTGGCGCCCATCGTGGACGTGCTCGAATTCATATCGCGGGACGAAGTGGCGCCCGCAGTCTTCGTTATCATTTTTCCGATCGTCTGGTGGGCCTGGGGTCGATACGCCGCCCTCACTTACCTCGGCACCGGCGGCATTACGGTACTGACGCGGATCACGGATCTCGCGTCACGACCTCGTCCCACCGACGACCTGCAGTGGACCGAGGCGGTTTTCGGCGCAGGCGGTTACCCGAGCGGACACGTCATCTACGCCATGCTGGTATTCGGGATGCTGGCGTACCTGGTGGGCTACTACATGAAGCCAGGTCGAAGCCGAACGGCTCTGCGTGTCTTGCTTGTGGTTCTTGTCTTAACGATGGGCCCGTCTCGCGTGATCAACCTGGACCACTGGGCGATGGACGTATTTGGCTCTTATCTCCTCGCACTGCCGTTCCTACTGACCGCCATCTGGCTACACCCACGGCTACCGGGATGGCTCGACAGAGCGCCGCGGTTGCAGTCGCTAGTTGGCGCCGACCGGGAGCTGTGACCCTCACGCGTCACCAAAACCGCCTAAACTCTTTCTGCGCTGCCGCACAAGCCACTTAACATCCCAACAGTTGAAGCTGAAGGACATCGCGTGACAGATCGTCGTAGTTACTGGGCATGGGGCATGGAGTCCCAGGAACCGACCCCGGCCAAACGTGAGGCGGCAGCGAAAGCGATGTCGGAACGATTCGGCGCATCGCTTGATACCGTGCAGGCGCGATCAGTGGAACAGCTTGATCTACGGCCGTCCCGTATCACCGCTCCCGACACACTGTCCGAGATCGTCACAGCGGACACTTACGAGCGTGCATTTCATACCTACGGCCACAGCTTCCGGGACCGCATCCGCAAGTTCTCAGGGGACTTCCAGAATCCGCCAGATCTCGTCGCATACCCGCGTAACGAAGCCGACGTTGTCTCCTTGCTCGATTGGTGTGGCGGCGCGGGCTACGCGGCCATCCCGTTCGGTGGTGGGTCCTCGGTGGTGGGCGGCGTAGAATCGCCCGAGGGCTATGACGGCGTGGTCACACTGGACATGACGCGCATGGACCGTGTGCTGGAGGTCGACGACATCTCCCGGGCGGTGCGAGTCCAGGGCGGCACGCTAGGCCCACTACTGGAGGCGCAGCTAAAGCCGCACGGCTTCACGATGCGCCACTTCCCGCAGAGTTTTGAGTACTCGACCGTTGGCGGCTGGATCGTCACCCGCGGCGGCGGGCATTACGCCACCAACCACACGCATATCGACGAGTTCGTCGAATCGGTCCGCATGGTCACACCGGCCGGTCCATGGGAGTCACGACGGCTTCCCGGTAGCGGCGCTGGGCCAAGCCCGGATCGGCTCGCTCTGGGCAGCGAGGGCATTCTTGGCGTCGTCACAGAGGCCTGGATGCGGATACAGGGTCGTCCACGCTTCCGGGCATCTACTGGAGTGTCCTTCCCGTCTCTGGAATCGGTCTCAGATGCCGCCAGGGCGATCGCACAGGCCAAGCTCTGGCCAGCAAACCTCAGAGTGCTGGATCCGGGAGAAGGACAGGCGATGGCCGGGCTGGACGGCAAGACCGCGATCCTGATCATCGGTTTCGAATCGGCGGAAGTTCCGCAGGACGCGTTTATTCACGAGGCGGTGGCCATCGCACGCGACTATGGCGGTCAGGTGGATGACGACGAGATTGTTATTTCGCCAGCGCCGGAAGGAGCACGGGCAAGCAATGATGCCGCCGGTCGACAGGGCGCAGTCGGTGCGTGGCGTGAGGCGTTCATAAGCCTGCCATACGACTGGAACGACATCACGGGCCTCGGTGTTATCGCAGATACCTTTGAGACCTCGATCACCTGGGATCGCTGGCCGGAGTTCGACAACGCCGTCCGTAGCGCAACACAGGACGCCCTGAACCGCGTTTGTGGAGGCGGATCCGTAACGGCACGATTCACGCATATCTACCCGGATGGGCCTGCGCCTTACTACTCGTTCACCGGGCTCGGGAAGCCCGGATCGGAGCTGTCACAGTGGGCGGAAATCAAGACAGCGGCGTCCGACGCAGTAATAGCGGCGGGTGGCACCATCACCCACCACCATGCAGTCGGCCGGGACCACCGCCCGTGGTACGACAAGCAACGGCCGGACCTTTTTGCTGCCGCTCTCAGGGCAACTAAACAGGCGGTCGATCCGTCAAGCATCCTTAACCCCGGCGTCTTGATCGACCCGTAAACACAACATCCCCGGATAGGAGCCACCAATGGCAATTTACTCAGTTTCAGATATCACGGTGAAAGACGCCGAGGCTTACAAAGAGTACATGGAGAAGGCCGCACCGCTCGTCGAAAAATTTGGCGGTCGCTATCTTGTGCGCGGCGGCGAAGTGACACCCGGTGAAGGCGGGTGGACACCCAACCGCGTCGTCATCCTGGAGTTTCCGGACGATGAGTCGATGGTGGCGTTCAGGACCTCTCCAGAGTACGCCCCGGTTGGCGAGATTCGCCACCGCGCTGCGGACACGAAGTCGTTCAAGGTTGAAGGCGTATAAACTCGCCCGGCTTACATCGACCACGCAGATACTTCTGAGGGCAGCCCCATGGCCGTTTACACAGTCGCCGAAATTACGATCAAGGACGAAGAAGCATACAAGGAATACCAGGCGAAAGTGCCTGCAACGATCGAGATGTATGGTGGCCGCTATCTGGTTCGCGGCGGCGAGGTCGCACCGGGTGAGGGTGATTGGAACCCCGGTCGGGTAGTGATTCTTGAGTTCCCGGACGCAGCGGCACTGCAAAAATGGGCGACATCCCCGGAGTATGCGCCGGTAGCTGAAATCCGCCATCGCGCCGCGGACACAAGGTCGTTTATGGTCCAGGGCGTCTAGAGAGGCGTCGATGCCCCCTCTCCCGGTGAGAGAAGGGGCCGCGAATCGGTGCCCCCAACGCCCTAGCTCCCGGGCGTTCCCAAGTCCTCGTCCGTGATCGTTAGCGGATCGTCCTCCCATGCATCGTCATCGCCCACCCAGTCCAGGCTGGTGTCGCGCTCGCCGGGGGAGACGAAACCGAGCTGCTCGAGGTCGGTATCGTCGATGTAGAGGTTCTCCTCGTCTTCCGGCAGGAATGGCTGCGCTTCCTCTGAGACCTCTTCCACCGTTTGCGGCTTCTGGTCGAACATCGACATATCCTCGACCTCGACATACGAGAGCGATTCTTTCGCCGCCTCAACGACCGCCGGTTCGGTGCTTGTCAGGAGGTTCCGCAGCGTCCGTTGTGCCTGCGTTCCGCCGATGAATCCCATTGCACGCACCGCCGCCGTCTGGACCTCGATGTCGTCGTCGTCCATTAGACCGAGCAGGTGGCCGAGGTGTTCTTCGTTACCCATCTGCCCGAGTGCGATCGCTGCCTCGAATCGGCACGCCGCGTTAGCGCTGTCCAGCTCCTCGATGACGATCTCGATCCACCGGGGTGCGCTGTTACGGCCCATGGCGTGGATCGCTGACTGCCGCATATCGGTTGCCGACTCCTCCTCATCGTCCTCGCTCTCCTCGTAGCCGATCTCGATATATGCCTCGATCTCCTCACCCTGAAACACCGCCAACGCCTCGAGCGAACGTCGTCGCACGTCGACCACTTCCAGCTCGTCGTTAAACGACTCTGTCAGCATCGCCTGTAGCTCAACCGCCTGTCGTGCGGGCAGCTTGTCCTCGTGCGCCAGTGTTGCCATCCGAGACAGACCTAGGGCCGAGGCGATACGCACGTCCTCTGCGTCGTCATTTCGAAGTAACCGCATCAGTTGTCGCAGAAGCGATGGGTGCGTGCTTTCGGCGAGGCCGGTGACGGATAAGGAGCGCGTCACATCATCGTCTGATTGCAGCCCCTCAAGAAAGATGCAGTCAAACTCCATCTGGAGGTCGCTCTCGATCAGCGACGTCAGGCGCGCGTACAGTTCACGGACCTGTTCCGGGTTCCAGAAACCCAGGTACTCGATAAGCTCCTGTGCTTCTGGCGTTCCCAATCCAGATAACTCAGACAGCGTCGAGTAGGGAATCGATTCCGGGTCTTCGGTCTCTTCGTCGATTTTGTGTAGGAACTCGGGAAGTCCCAATTTGATATTCCTTTGCCGGTCGTAGCGGACTCGTTAGCCCGCTGCGGCCACCTCAACACCCAGGCAGCGGATTGCCGGGGTCCGCAGACTTCCGTAAACCCACTCCGCTTTGTCAGATACGGCTTCCAGTTTACTGAGTGCGTCGTACACATTGCCGGAGATCATTGTGTCCTTGATGCGACCAACGATCTTGCCGTTTTCGATCTTGTAGCCAAGTAGGACGTTGGCCTTGAAGTCGCCGCCCATCTGGTTGCCCTGGCCTGCGCCGAGAAGACGCTCCACCACGATGCCCTCTTTGATCCCGGCGAACATGTCTCCGTACGCGGTGTCGCCCGGTGCGATGTCCACCACGCTTGTGCTCGGACCGGGGAGCGACGTGAGACCACGGTCAGCCGCGCCTGTAGTGGTCTTGTTCATGCGGCCCGCGGTCTGCAGGTCGTACAAGAAGTTGCTGGCCACGCCGTTCTGGATGAGCGGCATGCGTCGGCTGACCACACCCTCATCGTCGCAAGGCCGACTTCCGATGGCCCCGGCGATTGTGGGGTCGTCATAAATAGAGATACGTTCGTCGATCACCCTGTCGCCAAGGCGTTCAACCATCGGTGAGCTGCCGGTCATGACAGATTTACCGTTGAAGCCGCTCATAAGCGGGCCAAGGAGCGTTGCGGATACTCCGCGTGGGGTGAAGATCACCGGGATCTGTCCGGAGGGCGCTTCTGCGGTCTCCTGAGAAAGTTCAAGCTGTTGTTTGACTGACTCAACCATCCAGTCGGTATCGATGAAGTAGCGGGAAGCGCCGTGGCCCTCCCACACAAACAGCATGTCTTCACCACGAACCAGCTCGCCGCCGAACCCGACGGAGTAGGAGGTCTGTTTGTAGCCCGTCTCGAGCCCGGCACTATTAACAAGGCTCATCTTGTGTACGCCACGAGAGACGCTGGCGGAGCAGTTCAGTTCAGGCCAGTCCTTGCGCACGGCGTCGATCAGCGTCTGGCCGGTCTGCACCATCGTGTCGAACTCAAGCGATTCGATGGCCGGGTCGTAGATATCTATCGACGGGTACTCACCTTGCTGCGGCATCTGGAAGGCGGCTTCCGCACCGAAGGGCGCAAGCTCTCCGACGCGACCTACCAATCCGGACTCGGCTGCCGGGTCCGTCGTGGCGGATAGGCCTAGATGGCCGTCTTTAATGACCCGAAGCGCTGCGCCAGATGTGTCACGCCGGGACGCCTCTTTGAGTCGGTTCGTTTCGAACCCGATCGGCTGGCTCTCGCTGGAAACGCGGTACACCTCTGCCTGGTCGAATCCGGCGTCCTTCGCCTGTTGAATAAGATCGACCACCGGCTACGCTCCCGATACCAGGCAGTTTTGGATGCGGATATGCGGACTTCCGTTGGAAACCGGGAGGGGACTCTGGCCTGCCTTGCCACAGCCGCCGCCCTGGTTCATGCCGAGATCGTTGCCGATACCGTCGATATCGTTCAGAGTTTTGAAAACGTTGCCAGATAGCATCACCGGACGGACCATCTCCTCAATCCGACCGTTCCTGATCTGGTAGGCCTCGCCTGATGAGAAGGTGAACATCTCCATCGAGGTCATGCCGCCGTACCAGTTTCGAACGTAGATGCCGTCATCGACGCCTTCAAGAAGGTCCTCAAGGGACGCCTCGCCCGGCTCGATGATGGTGTTAGTCATTCGCACAATTGGCGGGTGGTTGTAGCTGATGGCCCGTGCGTTGCCGGATGGCGCCTCGCCCATCTTGGCGGCCGTTTCACGTGAATGGAGTCTGCCCACCAGCACGCCGTCCCGAATAAGATCGCTGCGCTTGGTGGGGGTGCCTTCGTCGTCGTACGACATGGAGCCACGGAGTCCCGGAATAGCGCCGCCGTCCACGATGTTCAACTCTGGTTTACCGAACTCCCGGCCCAGCACCATGATCTCTTTGAGTTGATCGCTCTCGTATACGTGATCGGCCTCTGACAGGTGACCAAACGCCTCGTGGGCGAACACGCCAGCGAGCACCGGGTCCAGAATTACTGTCCGCTCGCCGCCTTCGATGCCGGGAGCCTTCAGCAGATCGACTGCTCGCTTGCCGACGGCCTTGATCTCATCGTCCAGCCCGGTGACCAGTTCGTAGTCACCGAGGCTGCCTATCGAGAACCCCGCCTGCTGCACATCGCCGCCGTCACGTGCGACTGCGCTGACGTAGCAGATGACGTGCACGAACTCTTGATCGACCGCTGCGCCCTCGCTGTTTACGTAATGAACGCGGCGTTTGTTGTCCCCGTAAATGACCGTGGAGCTCTGTATGCCGGGTGTGGACCAGATCAGATCGTTGTAGTGGTCCATCCGGTCTTTCTTGTCAGAAAGAGAGATGTTGCCGGGGTCGTTCACCAGTACCGGGGGCACATCTGCGACCGAAGGCTCGGTGTCCGCAAGTTCGGTCTTCTCACTACCCACAGCTTTCGCCTGTTCCACGGCGAGCTTCACCCGAGATTCGAGGTCGTCTGTGTCGTTGAAGCTGACGAAGCCCCAACCACCTTTGACGGCGGCCCTCACGGACCCGCCGCGACCGGAGGTCCGGCCGATCTCCTCTATCTCACGCGCCCTGTACTGGATACGTGAGGAGTCTGACTCTTCGAGGCGGATCTCGACGAAGTCCGCCCCGTGCCCCTTGAGGGCGTTTTGCATCTGATCACGAAGGGTCAAATCTGTGCTCCGGGCCAAATATGGCGTACACAACTAGAGGCACCCGAATAATCCCGATAACAAGGACAGGGAGCCTCACTCGCAATCATAGCAGTGGATTGAAGCTACGGCTCCGATTCGAGTGGTAGGCGATCAACAGTCTCGAGAACCAGACTAGGAGGTCGTCCGCGGACTCTAGGCGCGACGGCAGCGCCTGCCACCTGTGCGCCTGTAGATTTCCAGGACGCACGGGTGAGTCCGCTAAGATCTGGAGATCGCACCGAGCTGCTGCATCAAGCCAAGTGCGTCGGGGCTGGCCCACACCTCTGCTATCCGGGCGTTCTCGAAGCGGTAGATGTAAATGGCATTGAGCGTTATCTCTTTGCCAGCGGGCGGGATACCCATGAAATCACCTTCATGGGTGCCCGTCGCGGACCAGCGGACCGCAACTCGATCTCCGTCCGATACTCGGTCTTCGACCGTGGTGTGAAAATCGGGGAACGCGGATCGGAGGGTCTCGACTGCGCGCTTCGGTCCATCCTCGATCCCATGAGAATCCCCAAAGGGCTCATGGGCTGTGACGTTGGGCGTGAAAAACTCGGTAAGCGATTCCTGTTTCCCCTGGTTGATTCCTTCCTCAAACCAGCGGTCAATGATCGCCAGATTTTGTTTGTTCATCGGAATATCCTCCACGGCTGCCTTTGCTAGATCTCCCACCGCGCTGGATGCGCTCAATAGCTGGACCATCGAACGTTCTCTGATTCCAACTTGGGTGCGCTCGTTCTACTCACGCCGGAGGGATGTTGTGGTTCAGCTTGAACACGTTTTCCGGGTCGTATTTGCCCTTCACCTCTCGAAGGCGGGCGTAGTTCGACCCGAACGCCGTCTCAATCCGGGAAGGTTCGTCTCCGGAAATGTGGTTCACGTAGATCGTGTCACCGGCGAACGGCTCCAGATCGCTCCAGAAGCGTCGAGTCCACTCGGTCTGCCGCTCATCATCGGCCGGGTCTAGCCACTGAGAAACGATGTCGATGTCCCACTGGTGTTTGCGGTGTCCGAAAGCTGTCGCGCCCGGGTCGACTCGTGTTGCCGCCCCGTGCATGTTGAATATCGGAATCCCGGTCATCGGCGATATCAGGTTCGATGCGTGTTTGACGAACACATCGATCACGTCGTCCGATAGCTCCGGCAGGAAACCTGACTTCCAGTAGCGGCGTGGACCATGCGGCGCGAAGTCGTCCAGCATGTGTTGACGTGCGCCATACGGCATGGGCTGGATCATGTCTGCCAGTGGGGAGCCGAACTCGCGTATGGGCTTGATGACCTTTTCACCCGCTGCGGGATCACCGTTGTACCCCGTCATGATCGCCGCCACGGGATCACCATCGGGCGAGGTCATGAGCGCCATGTAGAGTTCGAGCTCATCCGGCGGATCTGCGGTCATGTCCCGGTAGAACCTCATAAGATCCCTGGCATTGGCCATCGGGTGGATGATCATGCCACCGATCACCTGTGGGCCGACCTCATGCAACTGGAACTGGAAGCTGGTCACGACCCCAAAATTTCCGCCACCGCCCCGCAGCGCCCAGTAAAGGTCAGGGTGCTCGTTCGCGCTGGCCGTGATCAGTTCGCCATTAGGAGTCACGAGGTCCACCGAGATCACGTTGTCGCACGTGAGGCCGTGCTTGCCCATTAGCCAACCGAGACCGCCGCCCAGCGTCAATCCCGCTATTCCGGTGTTGGACACCGTGCCACCGGTGGTGGCGAGTCCGTAAGCCAGGGTTTCGTCGTCAAACTCGGCCCACGTAAGACCGGGTTGGGCGTGAGCCGTCTTTGCGGCCGGGTCTACTCGGACGCCCTTCATACCGGAAGTGTCGATTACGATGCCGCCGTCGGTTGTGCCATGTCCGGCGACGTTGTGTGCGCCGCCACGGATAGCGATGAGCAGGTCATGCTCCCGGGCGAACTTCACGGCGTTAACGACGTCCGAGACGCCCTGGCATTTGATGATGATCGAAGGTCGTTTATCGATCATCCCGTTCCAAACGGCCCGGGCCGCGTCGTAACCATCGGAGTTTTGAGTGAAGACCTCGCCGTGAACGGCCGATCCCAGCGCATCTTGTGCTGCGTCGTCGACCGTTGCGCTCGATCCATCTCGTCGTGTCGCAGATATCGTCGTCATAGCCAACCTCCCAAGTCTATGTATGGCTTATCGGCGGAGGATACCAGCAGGTTTAGAGAAGCGCACATCGGACGTCTTATTCCGGTCACACCCGGAATAAGACGTAGCCTAAACCGGCTCCCCATCCACGATTACCTGGACCTCTGCCTTCTCGTCGTAGAAGCACAGGTGGTCGGCGATTTTGGAGGCTTCCGGTAGTGGCGCTGAGACCTGCCAAACGTAGTCGGTGAACGACTCTTCGCCTGCGGTGACCGTCCAGTAGCGCGCGGGGCCCTTGTACGGGCACATCGTGCTCGTGTCGGTAGGCTCCAGCGCCGACATATCTACGTCGATACTCGGGACGTAGTAGCGGGGGTTGTGCCCCGTTTCGAACAGCAGCACCGGGTTGCTGGTGTCGGCAACTTTGACACTGTTCACCAGCACCTCGACGTGGCGAGAGCTGTTCAGGCAGTCGACCCGGGTGTACGGATCGCGTGCGTGCTGGAAGATCTGCTCGTCCTCCTCGTACCACGCGTCCACCCGGTCCCAGTAGAACGCCACGTAGTCGGCGATCTCCGGGCATCCGTCGATCGGCGTCGGGTAGTTCCATACAGCATTCTCAGAAACCTGACCGTCGACGTTGATAGACCAGTACCTGGCCTCACCTTTCCACGGTCAGGTGGTGCCGTGATCGGTCGAGGTGAGAAGGTCCATACGTACATCGCTGGTCGGGAAGTAGTAGACCGGACGGTGGCGCGTCTCAAACATCAGTTGCGCGTTCGTGCTGTCTGCGATCACTACGCCATTGAACATAACCCGCAAGCGGCGCGCCGATGGCTCGATGGCGACGCCGTAGTACTTAGGGTCTGCGCCCGGGCCTTTAACTGCCTGCATCTCTACTGCTCCGTGTTGTTGTGTTCAGTTCGAACCGGTACTACTCGGCGGGACCGGATGCCCCGGCGTGGGGCAGCTCCTCCACCGGGATCGAGCCCAGCTTGCCGGCCTGGAAGTCGGTGAACGCCTGCTGCAACTCTTCCTGTGAGTTCATGACGAACGGTCCGTACCAGGCGACCGGCTCTCGGATCGGCTGCCCGCCGAGAATCAGAACCTCCAGGTTCGGTGTTCGACTTTCCTGTTTGGCATCGGCCTCAAATTCAACCCAGCCTCCTGCGCCAAACACCACTGCCTGCCCTAGATGCACTGCGTCACGTCCAGCGCCGACCGTGCCGTCACCCGCTAAAACGTAACCAAGAGCGTTGTAGCCGGGATCCCACGGTAGTTCGAGTCGTGCGCCCGGGCTGATCGTGGCATGGACCATCGTGATTGGCGTGTGCGTGACGCCCGGTCCTTCGTGCTCGCCAACTGAACCGGCGATAACCCGAACCAGCGCACCCCCGTCGTGCGACGACAGCAAGGAAAGATTGCCGCTCCGTATGTCCTGATAACGGGGCGGTGACCATTTCCTGGAAGCAGGCAGGTTCACCCAGAGCTGGATGCCGTGCGTAAGTCCACCGTTTAAAACGACCTCTTCGGTCGGTGCTTCGATGTGCAGGATCCCCGCTCCCGCCGTCATCCACTGCGTGTCACCGTCTGTGATGACCCCGCCGCCGCCGTTTGAGTCCTTGTGTTTGAACGCGCCGTCGATCATGTACGTGACGGTCTCGAAGCCACGATGCGGGTGCCAGGGTG
>JABIGL010000149.1 GCA_018650185.1 Chloroflexota bacterium | reverse complement strand
GGCATTCGGATTCCTGCGATCTCGTTGCCGTCAGCGTCTACTGCCGAAACCAGCGAACCGAACGGTTTGCCGGGAATTGCAGGGAGCGTGTGCGTCTGGTTGATGTTCGGATCGGCCCCGAAATCGAGCCGCCGTGGCAGGGCGTATCGATCCGGCACGCCGACTCCGGGGATTCGGGCGAAGATCGGGCCAAGCTCCTCCGGCGGGACGGCCGTGCCGTCGGACAGTCGCGGGTGGCTGCTCGGGGGAGCGGAAACGCCTTCCGTGACCCAGCGGTCCAGGTTCACCAATGCGCCGCGCAGGGCGGGGGAGTAGTCGATCTCGTTCAGCGAATTTTGACCGCCCTCGCCCATCATGTCGTTGTAGTTGGTCGGCGGCCACACGCCAAGCCCGTGTTGCGTGCCTCCGAAGTGGTAGATGCGCACGTTCTCGCCGTGCTCAACGTCGCGCGTGCCGTCCGGGTCGGTATGCAACAGCGAGGCGTCGCCGCGGTGATACTCAGCCGACGAGTTTGTGAAGAACACCCGGCAGCTCGATCCACGGTCCGCAAAGCGGCTCAACAGGGCGCCCGTCTCCTCCGTCTCGGGGTCGGTTGACGGCTCGTCCGTGTACGGGAACAGGTGGACCATCATGTTGTTGCGGTCCTTGGAGTTCTGCCCGAATCTCTGGTTGAACTCGCCCCGCATGCCGCCGGCGACGTTGGAGATGATGCCGTCCAGCGCCTCACGGCCCTCCTCGTCCTGGTTCAGGTCGTCGTAGATGAAGGTCCGCATCAGCCGGCCGGTCTGAGAGATGCCGTAGGAGAAGGCGTGCTCGATGTGGCCCGCTAACGGGTTGTCGACTTGAGAGTCGCCGTGCTTGATCCAGCTTGTGCAGTCACGAAGGGCGGCGAAACCCAGTCCGAGGACACGTGCGCCGGTCGTTGTGTAGGCGACCTGGTAAAGACGGCCCTTTTCGAACCCACCTTCCAGCGACACGTAGCCGGGGTCCGAAACGTACTCGCCGTTGTCGTCGATTCGGCCAAATCGCCATTTGTCTCGTGGAATCGTTTCGGACGGTAGGTCCGGCATGTCCCGGACCGTTAGAGTTGCGCCCGGCTCGTCCATATCGACCGCCTCGTAGGCACGGTGGTCTCGGTCCGAAAGCATCATGCTGGACACATCCTCGCCGCGCTGAAGCTGCGTCCAGATTCGCCCGGTGATCGGCGAGCCGTCGGGGTTAGTGGCATCCGGCGAGTGCATGCCGATCAGCCCGTCGAATGGCGGCAGATCGTTCTGCCAGCCGCAGGAGATGACGGAGTAGCCGTGCCGCATGAGGAAGCCGTTGCCGGGGTCCACGGGGTCGTTGGGGTCAGCGGGGTGGACGCCTCCGTACACCGGCCGCTCCCCGAGGTTGAACATCGGGACGCTCACGCGGTTACCGCGGTTGACTACGTCGAGCAGCATCCGGTTGTTGCCACGTGAGGGATCGACCGGGGCGACGATCGTGAGGTCGGATTCGAACTCCACGAGGCCGTCGGCGTTGCGGGGTGCCAGCTTTACGTCGGTGATGCGCTCGTTGGCCGGGTGTTCGGGGTCGATGGCGAATTTCAGGGTACCGACGATTTCTTCGTACGCACCGGCATCGCCAAACTCCTGGCCGTCGGCCACGGGATGTCGGCGCTTGATCTCGAATCCGGTCACTGGCATTTGTTGTCCTCCTGGCGGTATTCGGGTGTTGATTGAGGGAGGGTGTTCTCCCTCACCCGCGCCCTCTCCCGCTGGGAGAGGGGGAAGGGCGGATAGTCATTCGCCCCTACGGTGTTGTTCTTATAGGTGTGTTTAATTAGTCCCAGGGTCGTGTTGTCATCCCGAGTGTAGCCGAGGGGTCTTCACCAATCAGACGCTCCAGCGGTAGGGGTCTTTGGGCGATTAGTTCTTCTCCCTCACCTGCGCCCTCTCCCGATGGGAGAGGGGGTTCTGCGGTTGGTGGACGGACCCTTCGAGGGCCTCAGGGTGGGTTGTTTGCTTCAGGCTTCAGGGTGGTGGTTCTCATCGTCGTGTGTTGATCGGCGTATCGCGACCCACCTCCAACCTCCTCCCTCCCAGGGAGGAGGCTACGGTGGCTACCCACCCTGTCCGTTTGTGAACCAGTCCCAGCGGTCTCCGGAGCGGGTGATTACCTCTTCAACGTCTTCTTGCAGCATGTAGCGGTTGGCGACCAGCTCGTCCGCCTTCTCACGAATGAGGCCAAGGTACTGTTCTTTCGAGTCGTAGCGCTCTGCGATAGATGGTCGGCGGTCGTCGTTTGCCTCACGCTCAGCGGTTGTTCTTGCGAAGGGCAGCGTGGAGCCGCGTGGTCCTCCTGTGAGGCCCATGATCTGGTCGGGTGCGCCGACATCCGGGTGACGCAGGTTCCAGGGTGTTGATGTCGCAAGAGGGACCGAAACATCCGGGTGCGTAATTCCGGCGATCTCGTTTCCGTCCTCGTCGACATCAGAGACCAGCGATCCGAACGCTTCTGACGGCGTGGGCGGCAGGTTGAGAACGGCGTCCCGGTTCGGATCGACCCCAAAATCCAGTCGACGCGGCACGGGAACGTGCTCCGGGAACTTGACCGGTATGCCCTCAAACGCCCTCACGAGTGAGGCTGCGGGAACGGCGGTACCGTCATCAACGCGCGGGTGCTTCGAAGGCGGTGGCTCTGTGCCGTCGGCGATCCACTCGTCAAGCCGAACCAGTAACGCCCGCATCAGTGGGGAGTAATCGACCGAGTTCAGTAGATTCTGGCCGCGCATTCCGTCGACTACCTGGGTGTCGGTCGGCGGCCAGATGCCGGGGCCGTGCATGGTCGCCGAGAAGTGATAAGCGCGGGTGGACGGGTGGTCCTCTACGTCCGTCCGGCCTGAGGGATCAATATGTACAAGCGATGCGTCGCCTCGCCAGTACTCGGCTCCCGTGTTGGTGAAGAAGGTCTTCGTTGTGGAGCCTCGTTCAGTCATACGGTCCAACACTCCACCGGTTTCCTCGGTGACCGGGTCCGTGGAGGGCGATGCGGTGAACGGGAACATCTGTGCGATAACGGACGGCAGGTCCTTGGACGGCTGGCCGAATCGCTGGTTGAACTCGCCCCGCATCCCGCCGCCAACGTGCGGCAGGACACCGTCAAACACCTCCCGGCCGGCCTCGTCCTGGTTGAGGTCCATGTACAGGTAGTGGCGGAGGAAGCGTGCGCTCTGGGAGACGCCGTAAGCGATGGCGTTCTCGATCTCGCCCGCAGTTGGGTTCCCGTCGGTTTCGGAGCCGTACTTCAGGAACGACACGGCGTCCCGCATCGCCAGGTATCCGAGTCCTACGATGGGTGCACCGATGGTGGTGTAGGTGAGCTGGTACATCTTGCCCGGCTCGAACCCATCCGCCATGTAGACAAAATTGGCGTCCTCAACAGGTTCGCCGTGGTCTTCCAGAGCAAAGCTCCACTGGTCCCTCGGGACGATCCGAGGTTCGAGGTCTGGTTGGTCGCGCACTGTAAGCAGCGCATCCGGCTCGAGCGTGTCCGCTGCCGCATGAGGAGTGTGAAAGCGGTCAGCAAGTCGAAGGTGGCGCACCCGGGTCATGGGCTGGAATTGCGAGAAGATTTTGCCGGTGATCGGCATACCGCGATCGATCGCCTCCGGTGCATACAACTTCATGCGTCCGGCCAACCTTGGTGCGTCCGGAGACCAGCCACACCAAACGGCGGTGTAGCCGTGTCGCATAAGGAAGCCGTTGCCGACGTCGGTTGGCGGATCCTCATCGCCGGACACAACTGCCGGGACCGCGTCGTTGAACATCCCCAACATCACCTTGTTGCCGCGGTTCAGCACATCGTAGACGATGGTGTTTCGCCCTTTCGAGGCATCGACAGGCCGCATCACGTGGACATCCGCCGCAAATTCGACCTGCCCGGCGGAGTTACGCGGTGCCAGGTCGATGTCCGTAATTGTTGAGTTGGCCGGGTTCTCGGGGTCGACGGCGTACCGCAGGATCCCTCTAACCTCTTCGTACTGTCCGACATCGCCGAACGACTTCCCGTTTGCGAGGGGTCGGCGGCTGGTGATCTCAAACTGTGTAACGGCCAAGCTGGGATTCCTTTAAGAGCTAACTTGTGAACTATCCGGGATGCGCGATGGCCAGAGTTTACCTCCGGTCCGAAGGTCGCGTTGGCCATGGGTTTTATCAAGAAGGGTGGTCAAAGCGGTTCGGCGTCGTATCATGCGCTCGCTCGGCTTAACGCGCTGAAGCGACCGGGCCTCAAGAAATCCCAACACACAAAGAAAGTACGGAGCCAACCATGCCCACGATGATGACCGGCAAAAAGGCGTTGCTGGAGATGCTCAAGGCCGAGGGTGTCGAGTACATATTCGGCAATCCTGGCACCAGCGAGGGGCCGATCATCGATGCTCTGGAAGACTATCCAGAGTTCAAGTACATCCTGACGCTGCAGGAAGGTGTGGCCGTCGGGATGGGCGATGCGTACGCTCGTGCGACCGGCAAAGCGGCTTTCGTTAGCCTACACATCGATAGCGGGCTGGCGAACGGTATCAGCCTGATGCAGGACGCTTTCACGACTGGCACACCGATGGTGGTGGCGTCTGCAAACTACGACACGCGCAAGCTCGCCGAGCGTAAGACGGACCTGGCTGAGATGGTGCGATCCGTTACCAAGTGGAGCGTAGAGCTGACGCACCCGGACCAGATCCCTAGCGTGATGCGTCGTGCCTTCAATGAGGCGAACTCGCACCCGAAAGGCCCGGTTTACGTGGGTCTCACGTCCAACGCACTGGACGGCGAGGCGGAGATGAACATCATCCCGTCGACCCCCGTCTACGATGCGGGTGGTCCAGATCCGGCCGGGATCGCACAGGCCGCCGAGATTCTGTCCAGCTCCGAGCGTGGAATCCTGGTTATTGGGGATCGCGTTGGGGAAGAGGACGCGGTCCAGGAGACCGTGCAGATTGCTGAGCTTCTCGGACTTCCCGTCTATCAGGCGCCGGGTGGAAATGTTGGGTTCCCGACGGATCATCCGCAATTTATGGGGGCGCTGGCGCTTCGGCGTTCCGAGCACCGTGAGGTGATAAGCCGGGCGGACGCCGTTCTGGCGGTCGGGGCGGACATCTTCTCCGACCTGTTTTACTTCACGGACATTCAGCTTCAGGAGAACACGAAGCTAATCCACATCGACCCGCGACCGGGGATGGTTGGACGCTCTGAGCCGACCGATATCGGGATCCTGGCAAATCCCAAACTGGCGCTACCGGCCCTTGCGGACGCCATCGAAGCCGGACTCGATGATGCAGATAGCGATGCGATCGATGCGCGACGGTCTGCCGTCGCAGATGCCCGGAACGCTGAGCGATCTGCCTACGAGGCGGGCGTGGCAGAAAAGTGGGACGGTGCCCTGATGACACCGGCGCGTATGCTTTCGGCCCTTTCAGACGCGTTGCCGGACAACGCAGTGGTGCTGGACGATTCGGTCAGTTCAAAGGCCGCGCTACGGCACTACATACAAGGACATGAGCCGGGCGACATAATCGGTGGTCGTGGCGGCGCCATCGGCTGGGGCATCGGTGCGACCATGGGCGCCAAGTGCGCGAATCCCGACCGCCCGGTGATCGGCATCATTGGTGACGGCAGCTCGATGATGACTATTCAGGGCTTGTGGTCGGCTGCCAATGACAACATCCCCTGCGTATTCGTGATCTGCAATAACGGGATGTATCGGGTCCTGAAGGTCAATATGGACATCTACAAAAATGATGTCCTCCAGGAAGAAGAGGCCGGAAGCAGCTACCTGTACATGGACTTCCCGACTCCGTTCGATGTGTCCGCTATAGCAAACAGCATGGGCGTGCACGGGGAGCGAATTACGAAGCCGGAAGAGATCAAGCCGGCTCTGGACCGAGCACTTGCCTCAGGCAAGCCCGCGTTGCTTGACATGGTGATCGACGGGGCACTGTAACCCACCTGTATGTACCACCGCCTCGACGCCCGACCGGGGGTGTCGGGGCCGGTACATTCCGTAAGGGTAATTGCGCGTTCGGAAGGGTTTCTCCACCCAGTTGGCACCTTTCGCCCGTGTTTCTACCTAGAGATCCTGTCAGTTTTCCACATTTCTGCAACGCAGCACCGTGGTTCACTTCAACGTGCAGGCTGGCGCTGAGGGTAGGGGGAACAGGCGAGGATATCGTTGGCCGCAGTGTATGAGGCCCACGTGGAATCACTTGCGCGGCAGACGCGGACCACAGAGACCAGTAACTTAGCCAACGCCATCGCCGAAGAGCTTTCGGTACTCGCGTCGTCTGTCGACGATATGGACGAGTATTACCTGGGGATGGAACGTATTCTCTCGATGGCGTTGCCGTTCGAACGCCTCTCGCTCGCAATCGTCGCTCCAACAGGCCGGTCCTACACACACGTCTACACTTCCGGAGAACCTGTAGGCGGTTGGCGCGTAGGAGACACCGTACAGAGATCTGATTCCAGTACATGGCGGGGGCTGGACCTTCGGGTACCGGTGGTCATGCAAGACGAAGCCGCCGCCGGCCGCTACAAGTCGTTGCTGGCTATTCCAGTCGTTTCAGGTAATAAGGTTGTCGCTGGTCTGAACCTGCGACACAGCGATCCAAACGCTTATGACGATCAGCACCTGGGTCTGGCTCGTACGGTTGCGGAGTCGCTCGCCGCACCTTTGAGCTATCTTCCACTTTACGTTGGCCTCGTTAAGAAGGCCGCACACGCGGATGTGATCGCCGAGATCGGCAGGCTTGTATCGTCGGTTACGGAGATCGGAGAGGTGTACTCCCAGTTCGCCGGGATTGTTGGCGAACTTATTGATTTCGACCGCCTGAGTATCTCCGCGATAGGACCGAACAGCGGTGCTCTTGAGGTCCTGTACGTAGATGGTGTTGCGTTCCCGGGACGTGAGCACGGTGCGGTTCGTGATACGCGTGGAACACTTGTCGGATCGGCTCTTGAGCAGGGGCGTGTAGTTGCTCTCGACGGCGACTCACTGCGGGCAAGTTGGCCGGGGGCGGATGATCTCCTCAGGGCCGGTCTACAGTCGATTATGGCAGCTCCGCTAATGATCGAAGGCGTACCCGTCGGTGCCATGTTGATGGCCAAGAAAAGCCCGGAAGGCTACATTCCGGAGCATCTGGCGCTGGCCGGTAGAATCGCCTCCCAGATATCGGGCCTTGTAGCGGCTGAGCTTCGTCGGAAGGATCAGGACCGGGATGTCGCTGAGAAGGAAGCCCTCGGAGATCTAGCCCGCAAGGCAGGGTCCTCACTGGATATTAGTGAGGTGTACGACTCCGTTTCCTCGAATCTCGCAACTCTGATACCGCACGATAGTTTTGTGATCGGGTCGGTAAACCTGGAAGCCCGAACGGTGGTCTGCAACTATTCGTCCGATGAGTCCGAGTTCCAGGGCAGAGAGATCGAGATAGACGATCCCTACTTCTGGCTATCACTGGACCTCGGTTATCCGTGGGCCTACAGGGCAACGGACGTTCTGAAGGATATGAACTCAAGGGACCAAATCCCGGGGATGGCCGAGGGTGGCCTGTATCCGACGCTGGTTATTCCTCTCCGGCAAAACGGGAAGTCGGTCGCCGTGCTCGTCGCACAATCTCTACAAAAAAACGCATATGACGAGCGCATCATTGCACTCGCCGGTAGGGTTGGTTCCCATCTTCAAGGTGCGATCGCCAATGCCGCAGTGCATCGGCGTTCGGTGGAGCTGGCCAGGGAGCATGAAGTCCGATTGAAGCTTGAGGCTGAAAACCTGGAGCTAATTGGCGCAGCCCAGGCCCGGTCAGAGTTCCTCAGCAACGTCTCACATGAGCTCCGGACGCCGTTGACCACCGTTAGCTCACTGACATCCAGTCTGGCGAAGACGGTAAACGTCACCGGCTCTGAGCGTGAACAGACCATTTTGAAGCGAGTGCGGGGTGCGACCGGTCGATTGAAAGAGGTGGTCGACGCTCTGCTGAACGTATCCGAGCTGGACGCCGGTAAGAGCAATCTGGACTGGGCACCGATTAATCTTCGGAGTGTGCTGGTCAAACTGGTTGATCGGTTCGAAAACTCCGAAAGCGAAAGATCCGTGCGGATTGACGCAAAAATCACGGATATACCGCTTCCGATTTGCGGTGACGCCGCAAAGCTGGAACAGGCTATCTCCAACGTTCTCGACAACGCCGTCAGGTACTCAGATTCCGGATCTGGCGTCAGGTTTGACGTGGGAATTGACGGCGATGCCGTCTGCATATCGATCGTGAACTCCGGTTCAAGCCTCTCCGATGATCAGATCATCCAGGTCACAAAGCCGTTTTACCGCGCTGACAATCTGGCGACGCGATCCGAATCGGGTGTCGGTGTCGGACTGGCGATAAGTAAGGCCATTGTGGAACTGCACGAAGGCTCTCTACTTGTAGGTGCAATTCCGGAAGGCGGAATGCGGGCGGATATTCTTATCCCGCTATCGCACGGTTAACGCCGGGTCCTTGAGTATCTGGGAATTTCTGGGAAGCTCTGGACCTACTAGTCCCTGTAGAACGATCCGTCCAAGGGCGGGGTCGGCACAGTAGCCCACCTCGGGGGATCTCCATAAAGTCCCGTATCCGGGTGGTACTCAGCCCAGCCGTACCACTGAGTCACGAATGACGTCACCCACGTAAGCTGCGTGCCCTCAAGAGGCCCACTCGTCGAGAGCCCGGCGATGTCCCACGTGGAGCCCGTTGCGGTGTCCTGCACCATGAATGGCGAAACGCTGATCCGTTCGAACTCCAAGACCTGGCCGTCCACCACTCGGGACCATGCCAGGCCCGACTGATAGGTCAGATCTGCGAGCACGACGATCTCCAGGCCACCGACATTGGCGTTTACGACCCCGTTGTCTTCGGCCACCAGGTCAAACGGGAAAGCATGGAACTCGTCCCATGCCTCGACTCCAACGATCAGACTGTTGGCGGGGAGGCGTGTGTCGGAAAAAGATCCAGTCACGCCGACCTGTGCGGTTGTGGAGACCTCTCGATATTGTGATTCAAACCCGGTCGAACGGTCCAGAATTCGTGTATCCGGGTAAAGCGCGGTCCACTCGCCCCATGTCATCTGTTGTAACGGTACGAAACCCATGCGCTCTCCGGTCAACGGACCGGTCGCTGCATTGCCGTCCAGGTGGTTCCAGACGGAACCGGTCTGCCGGTCCAACATCGTGAACACACCATCTTTGAGACCGAGCACCTCGAATGTGTGCCAGTCACCGTCGATCACGGGGTCGAACCCGACCCCCGAATTGCAGAGTATTCAGTAGGTAACAAGGACTGGCCAACCGTCGACGTTGTCGTTTGCGATGTGGTGGAACCACATCATGCTCAAGGGATAGGCACGAGCCTCGCCTCGCCAGCTCAGTCCAAGGACCATCGATTCGCTGGTCATGGCCTGAGCCTGTGCTGCCGGAATGAAGCGCGGTTGATCCAATGGCACGAAACCGGTGACACCCTCCGCGTTAGCAGTCTGGGTACCGGGTGCGCCGGGAGGGGCAGGGGTTGGCGTGGGTGGAATCGGCGTTGGCGTTGGAGGCGTTGGTGTTGGATCAGGGCCTAGAACAGTCTCGGGTACCACAGTGGGATCTGGTCCAGGAGTTGCGGTCGGACTGATGGGTAGGGGCGCTATGGTCGGAAGAGGGGTTGCGTCATCCGTCGGCGTTGTTATACCGGACGCATTGGTCACTACAGCGGTGGGGGTGGCCGCTCGTGCTGGTGGGGTCGCCGTTGGCGCGGGAGCAGCCGGTTTAGACGCTGTGGCTGGACTTTCCGTAGCTGTAGATGCGGCGGAGCGTTCCGGCGTGGAAGTCGTGTCTGAAATCGGAGATGGCGCGGATCCTCCACACGCCATCAACAGCGCTAATCCGAAAATCACAGGCGTCTTGATCAGGCGCGAGCGGTTCGATGCCATGTGCATATGGTGGCTGACACTAGATCGACGCCCAACGTAGTTAGCCTCAAGGTTCTACCGGGAAATCCGTTGGGCGAAACAGCTAACTACTTCGCCGGTCCCGACCAATGCACCCGTTTCTGGGCCATTTCCGCATCGTCGTCGCTAAGTATTCTTTTTAGAAATGACAGCACCGCGGGTGCCTCTTCCGCACGCAGGTGTTTGCCAAACAGGTCGTACACACGCTGGGAGTGATCTGGTCCAGCCGTGTCCAGTGCTTTTCGGCCATTTGGCGTCATCTTCACGTATGAGCGACGACGATCCTCCGTCGACTGCTCACGAGCGACCAGTCCTTCCTTCACCATCCGGTCTATGACCCGGGTCACACCGCTGCGGGTGAGGATTACGCCCTCGCCAATCGCACTGTGTGTGAGCCGATTATCCGGGGCGTGCTCAAGCATTATCAGGATCTCGTACCAGGTCATCATCAGACCAAAGTCATCCTGCAGGTGCTTGTCGATAGTCCTCATTATCGACGTGTAGCCGTAGAGGAACATCGCCCACGCCTCAAACTGGTCTGGAGTCCACGTGTTTTTTGCCACGCACAAAGGGTATCAAAATTAGTTGCGGATGTATTAGTTGTTAAAGCAATAATTGACAACACAACTAAATATGGATATCGTCCTCCAATCACGAAATGGCGCCGGATGACGTCGGCATAGTGTCGATGGACAGCACTCTGGCATGGCAAGGAGGGACACGATGGACCGCAAGAATATGCTGGGGAAGATCCTGGTAACTGGCGCAACCGGGAACGTCGGCGGAGCGGTGGCGACGGAGCTGATCGCACGAGGCGTGTCCGTACGAGCTCTTGTACGGGATCAGGGTCGGGCGGCCGTGCTGGCTGAAGCCGGTGTTGAGACCGTGGTGGGAGATATGGACTCGCCGGAGACGCTGGATGCGGCGTTGTCGGGGGTCAGTGCCGTGTTTCTTGCGACCTCGGTAAACCCGAACTCGACCGTTCAGGTCAGGAACGTGATCGCTGCCGCATTACGGGCGGGCAGGCCGCACATCGTGAGACTAGGGGCCGCCAGGCCATCAGCAGATGGCCCGATTCTTGGCCGGATGCACGCGGAGTCCGACTCAGACCTCGTGGGATCAGGACTTCCGTACACGTTGCTGCACCCGGGTTCGTTCATGCAGAACACGATGATGGCCGCCCCGACGGTGATATCGGAAGGGTCGATATACGTGCCCTATAGAGATGGCCGACTTGGGTTGATCGATGTCCGGGATCTTGCGGAATGCGCCGTTATAGCCCTGACTCAGAACGGTCATGAAGGCAAGACATACACGCTCACCGGCCCGGACTCGATCTCTCATTACGACGTCGCCTCCGCGTTGTCTGAGGTGCTCGGCAAAGAGGTCAAGTACATCGATATCCCGTTGGAGGCGTGTCGAGAGGCGCTGACCGGGATGGGTTTGGATGATTGGACCGCAAACTCATACGTCGAGTACTTCGAGTATTTCGGTCAGAACAAGTACGACTTCACGACGGACGAGGTGGAGGCACTAACGGGACGCGTTCCACGGTCGTTTGCGCAGTTCGCGAGTGATTTTGCAGGTGCATTTAGGGCCTAGACGGCTGACCCGGGAGCGTAATCGCACAGGGTGTGTGCCTGAAAATCCGCAGGTTGAATAAAGCGAAAGCTGAACCTATGAGATGCGGTCCGGTTCTGGGTAATCCAAAAGCTGGACCGCATTGATACTGGTGAGTCCGTCGAGAAACGCACGGGCTACCCGGTGCATCCCATCTACTACGCAACCGTCTGGGGACAGCAGGATGGGGTCCGAAACGTCTGCGGTTCTGATCCTTTCGGCATGCTCGATAACGGCGCGACAGGTCGGCAAAAACTCTGAGTCAAACCAGTAGACGGTATCGAGTTCGCGAATCTCGGCGATCTGAACTAACTTGGGTTCGAAATCAGCAGACAGGCTTCTCAATCGGTCCACGCGCCACGATCGGCGCTGGCTGCCGATTAATCTGATGTGGTATTCGGTGGACAATGATCCTCCCCGTTCTCTTCTGTATGTCCAACCTAGCTTCTACCCGTTTGGCGCGGCAGGAGCATCCGGATCATCTGTGTAGTGGTGGACGATGTCCGGGGCCGTCACGGTGATTCTGATCGACGGCTTGTTGCCGACGGTCATCAGGTTATGTGACGTGCCTCCGGGTACGAAAACCAGGTCCCCGGGTCCAGCGGTCACCGGCTCGTTGTCTGAAATGCTGAATTCGATCTCACCGGAGATTACCGCCCACCACTTGTCCATGTCAGGGTGCCAGTAGCGACGATTCTCAGTTCCCGGAAATTCATGGGTGATCAGCAATCGGTTTCGGGAATCCAGGACCGCTAGCTCTTTCCAGTTGGAGTTGGTGCCGTGCGTCTCCAGCAATCTCTTCATCGAAGTGTGGATCAGATTCGGCGAGCTAAGTCCGGTGTCGACGGGGATGAGACGGCTTGGTGGCACGCCCTTGATATCGTGGTTACTGTCCGGGTGTGTGATGCCCAGACGGATAGCCTGTTTGCCTTCGACTGGTCGGATGTCGTGTGCGAACCCGGCGGGAGCGATCATGATGTCTCCCCACTCGGCGTCGACCGGCTCATACTGGCCGATCTGGTACCGGGTCTTCCCATCCATGATGATCCAGCACTCGTTGAAATTCGGGTGGATGTGCGGGTCCGGGGGAGTTCCGGGAGGACCGGAGATCCACACCACGCGGTTCCGCCCGTCCTCAATCGGCACCTCGGCCCACGGGCTGTCTACCGGGTGGCGACCCAAGATTTCTGCGTGCCGTGTGACCGTCAGGTTTTTCGTCTGTGCGGTGGTCATCTCATGATCCTCTGGAGGCTGCCCAAGGAAGATTTGCGTGATCGACATCTTATATCGCCCAAACAGGGTGCGCACCGTACCCCAGAATCGTGTTTAATTCGGCGGGCGGGATCTGCCGCTGAACCTCCCGATCAAAACGGGTATGCGTTATCGGAGTAGATATGTACGAACTACGCAGGACATACGTCACCCTTCCAGGGAAGGAGCGTCAGGTCGCCTCAATCCTTCAGCGCATGGGACAAATCCTGGTCGATGCCGGGGTTAGAAATCCCTTCCATGTCTCATTCAGCGGGGGAACAACCCCCGGAGACAAGCAACTGGTGCGGATGACCTGGACCTCGGATTCAATTGAATCCACATACCGGGGAGGCCGCGAGAACCCGGCGGAGTACACCGCCATGATGGCACTACGGAATGAGCTGACCACGGACACGTGGATAGAGTTCAACGAGTTGATGAACGACGACAAACTGGTCGACGCGTAATACACGAGTCAGACATCACGACGCCCTGAAAAAGAATTCATAACAAGAGTTAAGGAGTTGGAATAACGATGTACGAACTACGCAGGACCTACAGGACATTGCCGGGCAAAGAACGAGTAGTTGCTTCCTTGCTCCAAAAGGCCGGGACGATGCTCGTCGAGGCGGGCTTGCGGGAGCCTTTTAATGTGTCCTTCAACGGCGGAACCTGCCCCGGCGAAAAGAATCTTGTCCACATGACCTGGACCGCCGAGAAGATCGAATCCCCGATGCGAGCCGGTAACCAGAATCCGCCCGGATACGGGGACTACATTGTTCAACGCGACCAGTACACGACCGACACCTGGCTTGAGATCAACGAGTTGATGAACGACGACAAGTTGATCGACGGGTAGGAGTGTTACTCGCCTCCTCCCCGGGAGGGAGGAGGTCTGGAGGTGGGTGTAGCGAAGCAACTACCTCTCTTGACCAGGAACCGTCCGCGCCTACAGTAGCCCCCGCCGTAACAACCCGAAGACGACAGGATCCTCCATGCCAGGCCCCATTACCGATGCCGATCTGCAAACCGCCCTTCCGGACGTCACTTCTGCGATGTCGTTTGCGGGGCTCGATGGCCCGATCACGATCCATCGTGATGAGTGGGGCATCCCGCACATCAAAGCGCAGTCAGAACACGACGCGTTTTTCGCGCAAGGATTTGTAACGGCGCAGGATCGGTTGTTCCACATGGAGTACGACCGTCTTCGTGCGCTGGGGCGATGGTCTGAATGGGCGGGTCCGAGGGCGCTCAAGGAAGATCGGCTGATGCGTAGCCTCAGTCTGGAACGTGCCGCGAAGGCGGACCTTGCGGCCACTCGACCGGATGCACAGGCGATGGTCGAAGCGCTCACCGACGGCATAAACGCGTTCATAGACACCACCAAGACCTTGCCCATCGAGTACAAACTCAGCGGAGAGACTCCGGACCGATGGGAGCCCTGGCACACGTTCGCTGTCTACAAGGTCCGCAACATGCTCATGGGCACCTTCGACATGAAGCTGTGGCGTGCGCGGATCACCAATGCCCTTGGACCTGAGAAGGCGGCCTCTCTGTTCCGTGGTTACCCGATCGATCACCTCGTCACCACGCCTCCCGGCGTTGAGCACACCGGCGCGCGCTACGACCCGTACGAGGAGTTGGCGGAATCCTGGCAACAGCTCAACCAGATCGGCGAGATCGACAACGGAAGTAACGCCTGGGTCGTGAGCGGCAAGTGGACAGAATCCGGTCAGCCGCTCGTCGCCGGTGACTCACACCGAGGACTAGACACGCCCAGCGTCTACTACCAGATCCACATGACCTGCCCGGAATGGTCCGTCTCCGGATACTCAGTCCCGGGTGTGCCGGGCGCACCTCACTTCAGCCACACGGAACACGTCGGTTTCGGTATGACCCACGGAAACGCCGACTACCAGGACCTGTTCATTGAGCACTTCCGGGAAGCGGGCGGCGGACTTGAGTATGAGTACCGCGGCGGTTGGTATCCGGCGGACGTGCGCACCGAAGTGCTGAACTGCAAGGGGCATGAAGAGCTGGTTATCGAGGTCGTGATCACGCGTCACGGCCGGATTGTCGCCGGTAACCCTCGTGACGGCATCGGCCTGGCATTCAGCCATACCGGCACAAACGGTCCGACCAAGTGGATGGACTCCGTGCTGGACATACTTCGAGCCGGTGATGCGGACGAACTGGAGCAGGCGGTTAAGGAGTGGACCGAGCCGGTCAACAACTACATGTACTGCGACACCAAGGGCAACTTTGGATATCGACTACGCGGCCGAATCCCGATCCGGGACGTTGCCAACACATGGGCGCCGGTGGACGCGACGAGCGGAATTTATGAGTGGGAACGGGAGATTCCGTGGGAGGAGCTCCCGCACATCCGCAATCCCGAAGTCGGTTACGCGGTGACTTGCAACCAGAAGGTAACGACGGACGAGTATCCGTATCACATCAACCACTTCTTCGCGAACGAATGGCGTGCCCGACGCATCACGAACCGCATCAAGGATGTGCCGAAGGGTGAGATGAATGTGGCGTCGATGGGCGCTATACATGGCGATCGGATTTCGATCCCGGCGAAGTGGGTCGCTGACAGAGTGGCGACACTGGACCTGAGCGATGCCCGTGCGCGTGAAGCTCAGGCATTGCTCTCGGTGTGGGACGGTGAAATGGGGCGCGACGATGTCGAGCCGACGATCTCCGCAGAGGTGATGTCGCATGTTCAGTGGGAGATCGCAACTCACCTGTTCGGCCCGATGGTCGATGAGGTGCTTGCCGGAACCGGTCGCGGTGGTCCATCGCATTGGGGCGAGCTGGTGTCACACGTGTGGGAGAGTCTCAAGGACGATGACGACGAGTTCCTGCCAGCAGACCGGACCTGGGACGAAGTGCTGGAAGACGCAATGAGCGGGGCAGTAGAAGAGTTGACCGGACTACTTGGACCTGACATGTCGGGGTGGGTCTGGGGCAAGGTGCATCACACGAAGCCGGTACACCCGTTATCGGCCACGTTCCCGGACACAAATGGCGTGCTTGACCCGCCGGAGATCCCGATGGGCGGTGGCATCGACACGCCTCAGGCTGGGAGTTTCTCTCAGGGTAATAAGTACGTCATTACCGGACTCTCGGTGAACCGATACATCCACGACCCGTCGGACTGGAAGAACTCGAAGTGGGTCTCGCCGCTTGGTGCGTCCGGACACCCGGGTAGCCCTCATTACGCTGATCAGGCGCCTATCTGGGGTGAGGTGGACTACGTGCCGCAGTTGTGGGATTGGGATGAGATCGCAGCGCGTGCGGAGACGACGCAGGAGTTGTCTCCGGGTTAGGTGAACGCGCCGCCTACCGGCGGCGATCACCCTCACCCCAACCCTCTCCCGTCAAGGGAGAGGGGGCAAACGGTCACGTATGACTCCCGAAGCCGCGTCCTGAGACTCTCAAAGGACCGGGTTACGGCGTTACGCGCGTTTGTGGGGCCGATAGTCATTCGCCCCTACGATGTGGTTGACAATCTGTCTCGTCACCCGCTATTGAGAGTGGCGGGATCTCTGCCGCGACACGCCGCGTCCCGAGGCTCTCGAAGCCTGTATTCAGCCCGTCAAGGGAGAGGGGGCAATATCCGAGGTTCAGGCGTGTACATCGTCATTCTCGAGTAGTCGGGAATCCAGTTGCGGCGTTCTGCAAACTCCGGAAAATCGCAATCCAAACGTCTCTGGATTCCCTCCTTCGAGGGAATGACGAACAGGGATGGTCGACCGCAACCTACTCGTTAATCGAGAACGATGGATACTCGTCTGTTGTCAGCATGAACGCGTAGAGTTCTATGCGCGTTCCGTATCGCATTACGCCGACCAGGTAATCGAACAACCCGGGAGGCATTTTGCCGGTGATCAGTACCGCAAACCACGCAACAACCACAGCGATCAACGCCCCTATGAGCAGGAGGATGAACACGATGTAGTGAGGGATCGCCAGAATCCACTTGAACAACGGCATCCAACGGTTGAGATCGTTCTCGACATCCGGGTAGGGGAAGTCGAGGTGGACCGATTGCTCTTCGTCGGTCGATGGATAGTCGTCCTGCAACAACAGGAGGTATGCACCTATCCGAGCGTTGAACCGCGTCAGCATGAGGTTCCAATCAAACAACCACCGTGGGTACTTCTGTCGGAACAAAATCATCGCCGCGGGGGCGAGCGTCTGTATCCCGGAGTGGCTGGCCGTAATTAGGGCTGCGACGATCAAAATTGGAATCGCGAGGATCAACCTGAACAATACTGTCAGGCGGTTTGAATCCTCCGGGTAGTCGATATCCAGCTGCAGAGGAAAGTCAGATGCCATGCGTTACCGTCCTTCTGAATTTAGGCCTGGAGACGGAAGCCTGTATCTAACACGATGCCGTCTCTCCCATGAGATCGGCATGATAGCCAGTTATAACGCGATGAGCGAACCGTGATGAGCCGGAGGCTTGCCCGGCCCACCACGACACGGAGACTGTCCTAGTGGTAGTTCCTCTCGTCTTCCAGCGTCCTGAGATTTCGCACCGGATATTGCATTCCGGAGTATTTGGCGAACTTGCTCTCGTCCAGTTCGATTCCGATTCCCGGGTCGGTTGGCAACTCCATGTAGCTTCCTGACGGCACCAGCGGTTTCACCGAGATGTCGTCGCAGATCTCCTGGTTGTGGACGAAGTATTCGTAGATCAGGAAGTTCGGCATCACGGCAGAAGCCTGTAAAGCAGCCGCCAGTCCGACGGCCGTGCTGTTGTTGCCGTGTGGTGAGACCGCCATGTAGTGGGGCGCAGCCATATCTGCGATCTGGACCAGTTCCAGGATGCCACCGCAGATGCAGATGTCCGGGTTGAGTATGTCCACCGCTCGCTGGTCGATCACGTCCCGGAACTCTTCACGGGTGTACAGCGCCTCCCCTGTGACCACCGGGATGTCTGTCGCGTCCCGTACCTCGCGCAACGCAGGTACATGTTCGGACGGGTTAGGTTCCTCGTACCAGTACGGTCGGTACCTCTCGATCATGTGGGCGAACCGGATCGAATTCATCGGTGCCAACCGCCTGTGAATCTCGATGAGTAGCTCGACCTCTCCTCCGACGGCGTCTCGTACTGCGCCGACCACCGCTGCGGCTTCTTCAAGCTCGCCATAGTTCGGATAGGCGCGCCACGGACCCGGAAGAGGATCAAATTTCAGCGCGGTGAAGCCCTTGTCGGTCGTTTCCTTTGCCGCCAAGGCCCATTCTTCCAGCGTCTTCGCTCCCCCGTACCAGGCGTTCGCGTACAGGCGAATCGCTGGCCTCACCGGACCACCCAGCAGGTTGTAGACGGGCTGGTCAACCGCCTTCCCGACGATGTCCCACATAGCGATCTCGATGCCACTCAGCGCACACCACAGATCCATGCCACCGCGCTTGGTCGCGAAGTCCTCGTAGGCGATATTCATCCAGTGACGGATGTTGAACGGGTCACGACCCTCCAGATAGCGGCCAAGCTGCTCGATGTGTGCGATCGCCGCCGTGTCACGATCGGTCTGCGTGTACGCCTCGCCCCAGCCGACGATGCCGTTGTCGGTGGTTAGCTTCACGAAAAGCATGTTCTTGCCCTGGGGTGGGTGGACGACAAAGGTTTCGATATCGGTAATCTTCATCGGGCGGATTCTCTCCTCAGCTGTTCGTGTGTTGTGCGAGCGGTCTGGGTCGTGATATCTGGGACCGCATCTTAGGGCTTCCAGATAGTTGCTGCGATGTAGCGCTCTCCCTCAGGGGAGTCGTTGTAGTAGTAGACGGTGACCACCTGCCCGTCGGCGCGCTGGACCGAGCGAGGGTAGCCGATGTCGTGATTACCGCCGTCGTCTCTAAGGACTACAGGCTCGTTCCACGATGCACCGTTGTCGTCGCTCAACACGGCGTGGATACCGTACGGCTCGTCCCTGTATCCGTAAATAAGATAGATTCGTCCGTCCATTAAGCGGATCATCGCAGGTGGATTGCCGCCGTTGCCGGTGCTGGGAGCGGGGGTGGATACAAGCGACCACGACTCGCCGTTGTCATCGCTTCGCATTAGGTCAATTGCATCGTTGCCGCCTGATGCGTCACGGGTTCTTAGCGCTGTGATGATCGCACCATCGTCGAGTCGCAGCGAAGCGGGCATGATGTCGAACCCGGTTGGCTCCTCTCGAAGCCAGGACACGAACTCAAACGATCGGCCCCCATTGCTGGTGCGGGCGCAAAACACGCGCCCCTCTTCGCCGTCATGTTTGGTGGCGCTGAGGAAGACCGTCGCTGCGTCAGGGCCATCCGTCAGATAGTCAGTTCGGGCTGCAATGCCGAGCTGGTCGAACATCTGAAGCGTGAATGGTCCGTTCCAACTAAGGCATCTATCGGTAGAGGTGTAGAACCATGATTCGGCACCTGCCCGTAACCCGGTGCGAGCGTAGAGCAGCGCGAAATCAGGGTGGGTGAAATCGATACCGCCCGGATGTGGCATCGGCGGATTAACACGACCGCCCACGGGTCCCAGCGGATTGCTCATATGCTCGTCCGCAGATATGCCCATGCTCCCGGGTGAGATCAAGGGTGCCGGGATGTTGTCCCAGGTCAGTCCGCCATCAAGGCTTCGCGATTGCATCGTGACGAGCGGCTGATCCCGGTCGCGCGAGTGAAAGCCACCGGCATCGTTGTGATGGCCCAGTGTGAAGCCGGTGACGATCTCATCGCCCCAGTTCCAGATGCCGTAGTTGGCGGGCCATCCGGCGTACCTGTCCTGAACCCTGTAAACGGTGGTGTGCTGAATCGGAATATCCTCTATGTACCCGGCATTTTGTCGGCGCTCGGCATCATAACCGCGAGGCGGTAGATATACCCCGACCGCGCGGACAATATAGTGACGTCAAACCGGAATCCCGGTACTGAAATGAATAGCTCACCTCTCAGGCTCCCAAAATCGCTCCTTGCGGAGATGATCTCGCACGCACTGGACGCGGACCCGGAAGAGTGCTGTGGAGTCTTACTTGGACGTGGCGACGAGGCGACAAGGCTGCGACGCATCCGGAATGTTCACGAGAGCCGCGTGAATCGATACAGCATGGACCCGCTTGATCTGATCGAGGCGGAAAGGGATGCAGACGGCAGAAGCGAGGAGTTTGTGGCGATTTATCACTCGCACACATACTCACAGGGTTATCCCTCAGATACCGATGTCCGCAACGCGGTCGAGAGTGGATGGACAGGGCCGTACTACGTTCTCGTATCGCTGGTCGAGAAGACCAGACCTGTGGTTCGTGCGTACCGGATTTCAGAGGACGGCGACGTCGTTGAACAGTTCATCCGGGTTCTGGGTGTCGGCGGATACACCTCAGGTACTACTCCCCCCGAAGTGGTCGATTAGCCTGTCGTTCCCCTCATTTGGAATCTATTTGTATGCGTAAGGAATATCGATGTTGATGCGCTGGCTAGTGAGTCGTTGGGGCCTGGGAGTCATGGTGGGGTTGTCAGTAATGGCGGTGGCGTGTAGCTCTAGCACGCCGGATGACGGTGGCGATTCGTTAACGGTGGACCTCGGTTCCAGGGACGCTGCAAGTTCCGGCGTCCTGGTTACGGAGACCACTGTCGGTGCTCCCGAAGACGGTGGGCCGTGGTTAGGCGCGGCTACCGTGCCGGTACCCGATTTACTTGCCGGGCTGCTCGGTCTCAGCGCAGGCGAGCGTGTCACATGGGTGACGCCGGGTGGTCCGGCGGACGGAGTCCTGATTATTGGGGACACTATTACGTCGATAGATGGCGTATCCATCAACTCCGACAATGACCTGGCAACGGCACTAAAAACCTTCAACGAAGGAGGTTCCGTGACGCTTACCGTCCTACGCGGCAGTGAGACTCTAGATCTGCCAGTAACACTCGGCACAAAGCTGGTTCATGCCGCTGAGGGGAGCCTCGCCCGGGTTCAAGACCTGTTTGATAGCGTCGTGAGCGGCGAGTTCGTGTTCCGGGATACTGCTGGCGGTGAGCACACGGCTGCATTTGCGTCCGGTGCGTTATCCGGGGTCAATGATGGACGGGTGACCATCACACGAGACGGCGGCGGTCCCGAGACCGTGGATATGTCGCCGAACGTTTTCGTGTGGATCGATGGTTCACCGGGGACCGCGACCGATCTCTTGAATCACATCGGTTTACCGGCAAGAGTGATTTCTCTTGACGATGACGCACTCGCTGTCCTCGTCGGTCGCGTCATCCCGCCTGCGCTCGAGGCCCTTGAGGGGTTTCTCGGCACAGACGGGGACGGGCTACTCGGCACCCTCGGAGCGTTGGAGCAGTTGGAAGAGCTTTTCGGAATCCCGGGGACGCTTGCTGGAGATTCCGGTCTTTAGTTCGGTCCCGTAACCCCGCCTGAACCATCCCGAAGGCCCCGCTCAGGTTAGGTGTTAATAACACCCCAGGTGTTGTGGCGCGCCTGAATCGACTCGGTCAATCGCTCGCAGCGATCCATCATGAGGATCTGTGACTGCTCCGAGGATGGTTCAAATTCCACGTACGCATCGGCAAGAGTGGATCCCCCGGATCCGTCTGCGCACGGGGTGATCAACTCAGCAAGCCTCCGGATCATCCGGGCCTCGTTCCATGGCTTAACGAAGAAATCTGAAGCACCCATCTCGATGGCGTAGTGCTGATACGAGACGTCGCGGACGGCCGTCACAAGGCAAACCGGTATCCCGGCTGTACGGGAGTCGCCCTTCAGTATTCTGAGTGCTGTCATTCCATCAACAAGCGGCATGTTGACGTCCATCAGCACCACATCTGGTGCGTGCATCACGGCAAGCTCCAGGGCTTCTGAACCGTCCGTACCTTCGACCACGTCATATCCGTGGTCTTCAAGGGTTGCGGCCAGTGCCAGCCGGAGGTCCGGCTCGTCATCGATTATGAGTATTTTAGGCATCTTCCCGACTCCGTAGCTGAGGCCCCAACGCCACGCGATTGCCGCACGACGAGGAGTCCACCTATAGCCGAGTGAGCCGGACATGTCCTTCGCCCTCCCCAGGGCCAAGACATCTGTGCACTCGTAAGAACTGCTAGACATTGTTGAGGGCGCGCACCCACAGCGGTGACTCCCAAGGCTCGGTATCAATGAGCCCATCGGATCACACAAGGTCAATGAACGTAAACGTCAGTTACGAGTAGTTATTCGGACTTGGAATACAGGCCTCGCCTACAGACGAGCCAGTACTCCATGCTGTCTGCCAGTGCGAGCCAGGATGCTTCAAGAATGTTCTCGGAAGAACCGACCGTGCTCCAGGTGTCGTGTCCGTCAGATGACTCGATGACCACCCTGACGACGGCTCCGGTACCAGTGCCTTCCGCTACAACCCGCACCTTGTAGTCCGTCAACCTCACGCACTCCAGGTCCGGGTAGGACTGGAGCAGGGCTTTGCGCATGGCGTGGTCCTGGGCATTTACAGGCCCGTTGCCCTCAGCGGCTGTGTGTTGGATGTCTTCTCCGACGCGAACCTTGACGGTAGCCTCGGACAGGATGCCTCCGGAATCCGTTAATTCCGAAACCCGAGCCGTTCGCCGGTTTTCGATCAGAACCATGAAGTCGATCAGCTCGAATGGCGCTTCGTAGTTCGGGAGGTGCCTGCGGATCAACAGTTCAAACGAAGCCCCGGCACCCTCGTACGAGAATCCCCGATTTTCTAGCTCCTTAAGTTCCTGCACGATCTCCCGGATGTCCTGGTCCGTCAAATCTTCTTTCAGTCCGAGATCGTTGACGCGACGCACCACGTTTCCGCGCCCGGACAGCTCAGAGACGACCACGGCGTTGTGATTGCCTACCGTGCCGGGTTGGATGTGTTCATATGACTCGCGCTGCTTGTTGATGGCTGCTGCATGTAGTCCCCCTTTATGGGCGAACGCGCTCGCACCGACGTACGGTTGGAAGGCGTGGGGAGACATGTTTAGCGTTTCGGCGATGAAGAGAGATGTCTCGGTGAGTGTTGAGAGTTGCTCATTGGAAATTACATCGACTCCCATTTTGAGCTTCAGGTTGGCGATGATGCTGGTCAGGTTGGCGTTGCCAG
>JABIGL010000154.1 GCA_018650185.1 Chloroflexota bacterium | reverse complement strand
CGTGGCGGCACCCGGCGTAACTATCGGTCCCGGGGTTTCCGTATCGGCGAGCGTTACAGACGCGGGAACGGGATCAGCAACCGCTGGATCCGACTACACGCCATTCGGCGTGCAAACCGTTGTCTTCGGGCCCGGTTCGGTAAGCGGTGCCGTACAGACGGTCACACTTGGAATACTCGACGACCTTCTTGTAGAAGCCGACGAAACGGTCGAACTCTTGATCACCGGTACTACAGGGTCGGGAGTGACGGCCGGCAGCCTGTCCAATCACACGGTCACCATCCTGGATGACGACACAGGTGGTCCGACGGATAATTTGCCTCCGGTCATTACTTCATCAACGGGAGATTCGATTGATGAAGGAAGTACGGCTACGGTTTCAATCGTCTTCTCAGACCCGGACACGGGTGATTCACACTCCGCGTCCGTCGACTGGGGCGATGGGGGGCTGATCGAAACGTTCAGTTCGGTCTCGAGTCCTTTCACTCCGAGTCACATATACGGCGATAACGGGTCGTTCACCGTTCTTGTTACTATCACCGACGTGGCGGGCGAGTCTGACTCCGTCGGCACCACGGTCAACGTGGCTAACCTCGACTCGACACTTGTACTTGATGAAGGCGGCTCGCTCGCCTTCCACGGTGGCGATGCGTTCATAGGACGTGTCGGCACACCGCAGGACCACGTTGCTACGGCGACAGACCCTGGTTCAGACGACCTGACGTTCTACTGGAACGGCATCGAGGACGACACGTACTGGAACGACGGTATAGGCCCGGACCCGGCGAGCTCACCTGACGGGACCTTCCCGTTCACGGTGACCGACACGGGTACGGTTAACTACGCCGCTCCGGGAGTGTTCTCGGTAGACGTGACCGTAGAAGATGACGATGCAGGCACGGCCAGTGACAGCCTTACGAAGGTGATCACTGGTGACTGTGACTGTGCGAAGTCAAAGGGCTACTGGAAACAGCAGTTCGACTCGAAGAAGCTTGAGAAAGGCAAGACCGACATCGACCCGGCGACGCTTGATGCTTACCTTGACATCGTCGGTTTCGGTAGCTGGTACTTCACACCTGGTATGACTCTTGCGGATGCGAACCTCGTGTTCGACCCGCCGAAGTCGAACAATGGTGGAAGCAACAACGGCAACTCGAACGTGCCGGCCTCCAAGGCTGGAACGAACGATGCGTCGACGGTATCGAAGCCCAAGAACAAGAAGGGCAAGGGCGACCCGACCGGAGCTGGTGACGGTGCGAGCACGGGAGCTGCACCTGGCGGCGACGAGTCGATCAGTGGAACGGGCGGCAGCAACAGTCCTAGCAAGCTAGCGAAGACGAAGAACAACGCTGAGCAGCAGATCCTTGCTGCGTGGTTGAACTTCGCCAAGGGTGCGATTGAGTGGAACACTGAGCTGATCGACACAGATGGTGACGGCATTGGAGACATGACCTTCGAGGACCTTGTCCACGAAGTAGAGATGATCCTGCTTGACCCTGATGCGACGAAGGTTGAGTTGAACCACGCCAAGGACCTTGCTGAGGCAGTGAACCACCACGACGACGACGGCTGTGAGACCGGGACCGGTAGCGGTTCGGTTACTGGCAGTGATGATGGATCGGAACCGGGTTCCGATGACGGGTCCAGGGACGAGAGTAAAGGCGGGAAGAAGGGCAAGTAGGTCCGATTGACCTGAACGTGTATTAGTAAGAGGGGCTGGTCATTACGACCGGCCCCTCTTCGCGATCACTCGATACTCCTATCGCTCATTCAGGAGAAGCATGTGTCTTGATCGACGTGCGGGTTCGAATTCCGCCTTCCGAATCAATTGCTGACCAGATATCAGAACGCGCTTCGTCCGGGGATGTGAGCGGTGTGTGGTCCGTAGTACCGTATCTGCAGGCTGGACCGCTACTTCGGTCTGGCTCAGGGGTTGCCATTGTTCCCACGATGGCGACCCCGTTTTTGTTCCATAGATCAGGCCGGTGTGAATCGTTCCTTGAACTCTGCGTCAGGCAGTACGGAGTAGCGGCCAAACGAGTCTCGGATCACCCAATCGCCGTAGTGAACGGATTGGCGGCCCTCGCCAAAGGTCTCCATGTACGGGCTCTGTCCGGGGAGATCCGGGTCGAAGCGCATCGGTCCGATGAACGGATCTCGTTCATTCCATTGTTGTGCCATGACCGTTTCCGGACGTCGTGTGTAGGGTTTTAATCGCTGCCGCCAGTAGTTCAGTGAAGTGGTCCGTACGCGGGCAAGTGATACGGGGCTACATCAGAGATACATGAGATTCGGCGAAAGAGATGTACCGGTGCATGAAAAAAATGTGAGCTTTTGAGACGGGTTACTCGTGATCCGATCTGGACGCTAGACCGAAATTGCCGCCCACCCCTTACCGTCTGTGGATCGTCACAATCCCGGAAATTCCGTCCACGGTGATGGTGTCACCATCGCGAATTGCGGTGGTTGCGGAACCGGCTCCAACTATCGCCGGAATGCCATACTCACGGGCCACAACCGCGCAGTGCGCCAGTGGTCCACCGGCGTCGGTCACGACAGCCGAGGCTACAGCGAAAAGGGGCGTCCACGGAGGCGCAGTTGCATAAGTCACGAGCACATCGCCGGGCTCAAGTCGGTGTGCCTCATCCAGCGACAGGATCACGCGTGCGGTTCCCACAACCGTTCCCGCACTCGCCGGTAAGCCTGTGATCGTCGTCGATTTAGCACCGGTCGTCTCTGCCTGCTTTGAATCGGCCAGCGTTGCATCACCGCCTATGTAGGGCGGCGGAAGTACATGCATCCACGACTCGCGGTCGGCCCGACGTCCGTTAACGAGATCTTGATACTTTCGGAATGGGTTGTTTGCGTGATCTTTGATCTCGTCCACGTGAAGGAAGAACACGTCGTTGGCGGATTCCAGCGCCCCCGCCTGGACAAGTCGGGCACCTATCGCCTGGTGCGGGATGCGCAGCGATGTATAGGCCCGTTGGTCGATGTAGTAGTTGTGATCCTCCATGAGAACGGTGTGCTGCTGAGCCCGGCTTTGCCCGAGGAGGAATTCGTCTAGCGGGCCTGACTCGCTCAGTCGGTTACGAACATCTTCGGTTCGTGTCAGTCGCGCTCCAACCACCTTCTTGTGGAGCGCAGCCGGGCTTTGGTCTTCCGGTGTGTTGATGTAGTTCCGTAGCGTGATGAGAACGAACTTCGGGTCCTCTATCCACGTGTCGAACTCGACCTCGTAGTACGACTCGTTCCGCTGTCCCCAGACCGCCAGGAAATCACCAAGCAGCGTACGAGATGCCAACCCACCTGCCACGGAAGCAAGTTCCGCCAGAAAATCAGAGAGCGTCCGGGTGCGAAGTAGATCGGCGACTTCAGGGTGTTCCAGCACACGCCGGGACAGCTCCCACAACGCCTTCCCGGATTCGACCGACATGTTGGGCATACCGGAGATAGATTCAACGGCGATTCGCGTACCTTCATCTCCAAACTGATCACGACAGAACTCATCGAACTGCCGCATCGCCACACCTGCCAGTCCGGTTGAAATCGTGTGTAGTTCGCCGCACCTGCGCCAGGCCGACTCGACCTCGTCGTATCGGTCCAATAGCTCCGTCAGTGAGTCATCCGGAGAGGCCCATGCCAGTATCAAACGCGTCAGTGCCTCGGTCTCGGGTCGGTAACTCGATTCCCACAGCTCGGTCAGGTGATCGATACGAAGAAGGGAATCCTGTTCAGCGAGGTCACGGGCACGTTCCGCGTCAGCCGGGTCGCCTTGCAGCGAGCGTGAAAAACCGTAGCCGTTCGCGTACATCCGCTCTTCGTGGAAAGGCCGACCCGTCAGCTCGCCCCCCCGGTACATGCCCTGGCGTTTGATTGCGATGAGATCCTGGGCGAGTGGAGTTAACGGCGTTGGGTTGTGAACTTGATCCCAACTCCAACGATCCTCTGCATGTTCAGGGCTGGGCCAGTCGACCGGAAATGGGGTGCTGTTTGGGCCGAGGTATACGACTACATGGGTCATTGGACCTTTTCGTTCGGGTGACACCCACACTGGTAGAACGTAAGCGTCTCGTAGCGTTGGGATCATACAGGTAGCATCTGATGTCGGCGAGGCGATCGTCGCACCGAATCAAGCAGGACGCGGGATGTTTCCAACAACACAGTTCAGGACTGCAGCCTGGCTAACGTTTGTACTTTTAGCGGTGATCCTGATCGTTTCGTGCGGCGGATCGGAAATAGACGACTACTTCAGCACGGCCGATCCCGTTTTCGATAGTCATTCAGACACGATGGCCGCCGCTGAGACATCATTGTTCGAGGTGTCTAGATTGGACGATGGCGGCGGTTTGTCCTTTGGCGCGGACGTAGTTACCGCAAACCGGCTGCTGCCCATTTTCAGCGAAACGGCGGTTTCGGTGGAACATGACATCGCAGCCTGGGACGAGATCGATTTTCCAGATTCTGCCGGGGAGTACCACTCATTAACTCGTCTTGCGATGTCACTGAGACTTCAGGCGATGCTGCTTGGGGAGCAAGTGCTGGAACAGATCGCCCAGGGACAGGTCTTAGAGGATCCGTTTGTTGGCCCTGAGAACGCCATGGCGGATGCCAATGCAGTTCTGGTTAGGGCACTGGATGAGGCGAACAACATCAGGCCTTGAGACAGAGCCAATGATTACGAGATATCCCCGGAATCCTCACGTTACGGCAAGAGCTAACGCCACCTACGCTCTGCTACATTCATTTACCCGATGACATCCGATCCCAACTCTTCCCCAGACACCGCAGACCTGCGCGCGTATCTCCGTCATGAACTGGAGCTAGCGGCCCTATACCGCCGGATTGCGGACGCGGAGTCGGATCCGGCGAAAGCGGCGGGATACGCACGGCTCGCCCAGGAAGAACTGGAGCACGCCGGCGAGTGGGCAGAGAAGCTGGGAATCGATCCCGAATCTATCCGACACAGCGGACTTGGCTTCAAGCTACGGCTCGTGTGGTGGGCGTCACGGCTGATCGGCTCAGAGCGTGCCGTACTGCTGCCTTTACTTATGCGAGGTGAGGAGCGTGCCGCGGCCGCGTACGCCGCCCACCCCTCGCTCCAAGAACTTGAGGACGAGGCGCGTACACACGCCGCGGAACTGGCGGAACTGGGCGGGCCGGGCGCGTTTGATGGTATCCGCACAGCGCTCGGTCGTAGCGCCAGCGCGAGTGGGAGTTTGCGCGCTGCCGTTCTCGGCATCAACGACGGCCTGGTATCCAACTTCAGTCTTGTGATGGGGGTCGCCGGAGGAACCGACGACTCGAATATCGTGTTGCTGGCCGGTGTTGCCGGTTTATTCGCCGGTGCGTTCTCTATGGGCGCCGGTGAGTGGATATCGATGCGATCTCAGAAAGAAATGTATGAGCACCTGATCCGTTTCGAAGAGCGCTTGTTTGACAACCATCCCAATCTCGCCGCCGAGCAGATCGCTGAGATTTACGAAGCAAAAGGTATCGGCAAAGATCAGGCTAGTGCGATAGCCGCTCAACTAATGTCCGATAGGGCGACCGCGCTAGATACCCTTTCTCGTGAAAAACTCGGGGTAGATCCGGATGCTCTTGGATCGCCCTGGGGCGCGGCCTGGAGCTCCTTTGTGGCCTTTACGGCAGGCGCGTTGTTCCCGTTAGTCCCATTCATATTTACCGGCGGCACAGAGGCGGCGGTCTTCGCCTCAATCGCTTCTTCGGTCGGACTGCTTGTGGTTGGTGGTGCGATGGCGGCCTTCACCGGGAACGCGATACTTCGCGGCGGCATCCGCATGTTTGTGATCGGCGCGATAGCCGCTGCTGTCACGTTTGGGATAGGAAACGCGGTCGGCGTAACCCTGGACTGACCGCTATCTGACGGGATTGAACGTGAACAGGTTCAGACCGGTTTATACCTAAAGCGGGTGTTCCGGTCCCGTACGTTCTATCATTCTCTTAATGGATCCTTCTCACATACGTAATTTCTGCATCATCGCTCATATCGATCATGGCAAGTCCACGCTCGCAGAGCCGTACCCTGAACTTGAATGATGGATCGATGCAAAAGCATAAATAATAAGAAAACGATGGTCGGGGAGAATAACGAATGGTCACAGATTTAAAGGTCGAGCTGTTCCCCGGGTTCATTTTGTCAGGGCCAATATGGATAGCGTCATCCCACTTAACAGGGAATGTACCAGCGATTGGACATTGGACAAAATATTCACCGGCTGCACTCACCTTGAAAACCACTTCGTTTCAACACGGAGGTGAAGGAGTCGGGCAAGCCCGTATCTACAGGCGGTTCAAAAATAGCCCGAGCTTTTTACTGACGGACCGAAAAATCTCGAACTGTTATCTGGAGAGACAACCCTAAGATTATACGATAAAACGCGTCTGCTATTGCCTGACACGCTTATTGGTCCCAGTGCATTACAAGGCGAAAACTATGGCGAGCTACGTGATTTATTACCTTCGATAGATTTTGTAGAATTAAACACAAAATATAGCGCTCGTCTAGGCAATATCGATTCTTCGTTTGTGGATTACCAACGTGACGCTCACATTCAACTACTGGAGGAAGTACGAAAATTTAGCGATGCATTCGGCGATACCCCTCAGTTCATCAAGCTGACGAGGGAGTTTCCGTGGCTTGTACCGTGTGAAGAGTGGGACACGTTTGTCTCGCTTATTTTGCAGCTTCGCTCCGAGGGCAGAAACATTGGACTGATATTGGCGAACACTCCGCGCTCACTCGTACCGGCAAGTATGGTGAGGGACACGCCTCAGGAACGCGGAATTGAGTTATCCGGCGGAGTTATTACAGGAGATGTTCTGTTCATAAAAACGTATGATTTGATCAGAAATCTCTACCGAAATAGCGCAGGTCTTGACAACATACCAATCGTTGCGACCGGCGGCATTATGACCTTGCCTCAGGTGGTAGATATGTTTTACGCCGGGGCGTCGACCGTGCAATTATGCACGGCGTTTCACGAATATAAACCGTCATATCACGCTTGGCTGCTGGGTCAGCTTAGCAGGATTGTTTCGGATACGCAGTCGCGCGACATGCTCGGGTTCTATCGCTTTTTAAGTACAGCCAACGAAACCGAATTAGCCCGCATTCGTAACACTGCGGATAAATTGGGCATTGATTTCAGCTCATTCATTTCACAAGAATTTGACAACCAACACGACATAATCGAAGAAACCCTAGTCCGTGAAGTGAAAATAACACCCGATCGCTCAACCGATATGCTGGACCGATTATCTGGATATAGAACTTCGACGCAACCCGGTGGTTTATTTGGTACTTCGGAGAAGTCGCCGGTACGTTTGCCTCTCGAAATACTATCTGTTCTTAGTAGTCCGTTGACCCACGGCACGCTCTCAATGATTCACATGGGGGTTGAAGTCGGTGAGTCAAACTTGCGAACTTTCGAAGTGTCAAGCGACGTAGTTCGCGAGATGATTAATACGGATTGGGACATTGCCGTGATTTCTTCTATCCATGCACAGGCACTCGTGACGTCCGCAGTAAAGGAAGGATTGGAGTTTTTCGATCTCGGTCTGGTTGCCGCGGGGGAGTACAAACTAATGTGCTCCACGGATACTCTCGACGAAGTGGAAGAGATTTTTCATTTCGGAGGCCTTCGGGGAATTGAAGTGCGGGATCGACTGTTCGCAGAGCATCCCCTGCTCGCTAGTGGGCGTGTGAGTTCGATATCACCCGAAAATCTCGCCCGGCTAATGCAACAACCTTTACGTCCCTTCGGAGTACTTGCCAAGGATCCGATGGTGAAGTTGTTCTGGGATTTGATGCCAAACACATATCCGCCTTTCGAACTTTGGTCCGGACAGGTGGCTTACCACATGGTCGTATCACGACGCTTCACCGAACGAGAATCCGGCGACGAAGGTCATGATGCTGTCGGACAAGCATTGTCCGTTATCGATCAAGCACGCGTGGACTCAAAAAAGATGGCAACCGCATTGTTGGGCAGCGATTACGTTGGAGGGTTAAGGGTATATTTCACATCTGAGGCCTAATATCACGTGTCCACAAATCGTATTCCTGATTCGATAGGGGCGGCCAGAGGCAAATGAACGTGAACAGGTTCAGACCGGTTTATACCTAAAGCGGGTGTTCCGGCCCCGTACGAACTATCATTCTCTTAATGGATCCTTCTCATATACGTAATTTCTGCATCATCGCTCATATCGATCATGGCAAGTCCACGCTCGCCGACCGGTTGATGCAGACCACCGGTGCCGTCTCGGACCGGGAGTTGACCGCGCAGCATCTGGATTCGATGGATCTGGAGCGTGAGCGCGGGATAACCATCAAGGCGCAGGCCGTCAGGCTGGCGCACAAAGCACCCGATGGCACCGATTACCAACTCAATCTGATTGACACGCCCGGACACGTCGACTTCACTTACGAGGTATCCCGGAGTCTTGCGGCGTCTGACGGCGCGTTGTTGGTCGTCGACTCAACCCAGGGCATCCAGGCCCAGACACTCGCCAACATCTACCTGGCGATGGAGTACGACCTCCCGATCATCCCGGTAGTTAACAAAATTGACCTCCCCGCTGCCGAGCCGGAGCGCGTCGCTAGCGAGATGGCATCGGCGTTCGGTTTTACCGATGACGAGTTTGTCTTTGTGTCTGCAAAGACGGGTGAGGGGATCGTCGAGATCCTGGACGCCATAGTGGAGAAAGTTCCGCCGCCTTCCGGAGATGAGAGCGCGCCGCTGAGGGCGCTGATATTTGACAGTAAGTACGACTCCTACAAAGGCGTCGTTGCCTACGTCCGCGCCATAGACGGCCGACTTGATAAAGGCGGGGACATTCGGCTAATGGCGACGGGTGCCACGGCTGAAGTGCTGGAGATCGGATTCTTCGGTCCAACTCTCACCAGCACAAATTCGCTGGAAACCGGTGAAGTGGGGTACGTGGCAACCGGTCTGAAGGACGTGGACGCGTGTCGCGTTGGCGACACCATGACTATCGGCGGTATTTCAAGCGCCGAAGCACTGCCCGGTTACGAGCCGATGAAGGCGATGGTCTACACAGGTCTCTATCCTGCGGACGGGGAGTCGTTCCCGGAACTTCGGGATGCACTTGAAAAGTTGCGCCTGAACGACCCGGCCCTGTCTTTTGAACCTGAGTCCTCGGCCGCGCTGGGTTTCGGTTTCCGCTGCGGATTCCTGGGTCTGCTCCACATGGACGTCACACAGGAACGGCTGGAGCGGGAGTACGACCTGACACTTATCGCCACGGCGCCAAGCGTCGGCTACAGCGTCTATATGACGAGCGGCGACGAGATCCACGTGGACAACCCCTCTGCCATGCCATCGGTCCAGGAGATCGACAAGATCTATGAACCATGGGTGGACCTGAACATCGTCGCACCTTCGCGTTTTATCGGCACCGTCATGGAGCTGGTGACGACACGCCGTGGTGAGTACACCCGCATGGAGTATCTGCAGTCGGTCGACTCCGGAAGGGAAGACACTGACACGTCGGCCGCAGCGGATGCTCGTGTGCTGCTGGAGTACAAGATGCCTCTGGCGGAGTTACTTGTCGATTTCCACAGCCAGCTCAAGTCCCGTTCGCAGGGTTATGCGTCGATGGACTATTCGATCGGCGAGTCGCGCCCGGGTGACATGGTCAAATTGGACGTGCTCGTGAACTACACGCCGGTGGATGCGCTTTCGATGATGCTTCACCGTGATAACGCAGAGTCGCAGGGCCGTGAACTGGTCGCGAAGCTCAAGAAGCTGATCCCACGACAGATGTTCGAGGTGCCGATTCAGTCGGCCATCGGAAGCCGTGTCATCGCACGGGAGACCGTTAAGGCGATGCGGAAGAACGTCCTCGCCAAGTGTTACGGCGGTGACGTGTCACGGAAGAAGAAGCTGCTTCAGAAGCAGGCCAAGGGCAAGAAGCGGATGAAGAAGATCGGCAGCGTAGACGTCCCGCAGGAAGCCTTCATGGCGGTACTGTCCCTGGAACGGGAATAGTACAAGATAGTTCTTTCCAGGACGGGTATTCCGACTCCGGCTGCACGGCCGAGCCTTAGGTGGATTCTTGTCGTAGTTTTGGGCATTAGGGCTGAAATTTTGAACAGCCTAACTCCAGCACCCGCCCGGAAGGAGTGAGGGGCCGGGCGGATGCCTGGGGAGTTTGGGTGTTTTGTTGGTTCAGGGTTTGGTGAATGCGGCGTTTGAGGGCTGTTCGCCGTCCCAATCGTTCAACTCATGACTGAGATTTGTAACGATCAACGTGTACAAACCTGCCACCGCCCCATTAATCCTGAACTCGACGTTTCCATCTGTGCCGCTGTTTCCAGACAACACCTTTGTTTTGCCTGATTCGTGGGTGATCGATACAGAGATAACTGCGCCCTCAACAGCTGCAGCGACACCGTCCAACAGTGTCATGCTCAACCTCAAATGCCGATCCCGGTTCTTGCCACCTTCCGACCACCATGTAACTGGTTCAATCGAAACCTTCCCCGGTTCGACTGGCGATGAAGGCGGTGATGTCACCGTCAAAGTCTGGCTTGAAGAGTTGTTACCAGGCCGGTCATCGATCGCCAGATGGGCAGCGGTAACGACGAAACTTCCTGGTGCGAGGTTCGTAGTTTCGACGTTGGTAACAAGTGCTACCTGGGAACCAGGCAGTAGACCCGCTGGAACTTGCTGTTCCATTAGTACGACGTCGTCTGATGGATCATCTGGCGTTCCGTTGTCGGAAGTGATTATTACCCTGGCAGGGTAATCAAACACTACGTTTCCGGTATTTTCGACAATCGCCGTGGCGATCACTGAATCACCTGGTAGGGCATCGTAATTGTCCAGGGACGCTGTCATCGCTAGGTCAGACATAAGTGAAGTCGTGTAACCAACCGCGCCAGAGACCAACGGCTCGTGCAGGGAGTCGTTGTCTGACTCCAGGTCCAGATCATCGGGGCGCCACGCGTTCATCGGAGAGCCTGCATCCACGATCGCCTGCCGAATAGCTACGACGTCGGCATCATTTTTGGCAGGCCCGGTTGCGGCAATGTGTAGCGCTACTACACCAGCCACATGCGGAGACGCCATGGATGTTCCGCTCATCCAGCCGGTCGAGTTTCCGGGCATGGTGGATTGGATCAATGCACCGGGAGCGGCTACATCGATCGCGCCGCCCGGTGAGGTAATCGGATTATTGGATACGACGGAATTGCCAAAATTGGTGAATCCTGTGAGCGTATCGTCGACGCCGTAAGTGCTGTCGTAGCCCGCCCCTCCGGGAAGGCCGTCAGAGTCACTCAAAGCACTCACTGTTAGAGATCCCGGAAACGCCGCAGGTAGGTGTTCATTACCGTTGCCAAGGCTGCCATCGGATCCATAAATATCGCGTGTGGCGTTACCCGCGGCGACGACAACAACCACACCGGCCGCGACGTTATCGTCCACAGCCTGGCGCCAGGTGTCAGACCATCCCAGTCCGCCCAGTGACAGATTCACGACGTCAATGGAGTCTGAATTCGCTGTGATGTAGTCATGACCCATCAGGATGGCTGACATCGGGCAACCACCAGCCGGACTGCATACACGTATCGACCATATTTCGGCACCTGGTGCGACCCCGACTACCCCGATCGAGTTGTCGAGGGCTGCGATGGTTCCTGCAACGTGTGTGCCGTGGCCAAGGTCGTCCGTTGCTATACCAGACACACAGAATGAGCCCGAGGAGCAGTCAATCGAGGCCGAAACGTTGACGTTCAGGTCTGGGTGTGAGCCATCAACACCCGTGTCCATTACGGCGACGATGGCGGGAACACGGTCATCCACGCCATCGATTCTGGCCACCGGAGAGTCGATTGCCCCGATCCTCCTGACGCCGGTAGGAATAGTTTGGCTGGAAGTTGGCAATACATCGAATATCGATGTCGGACCAACCTGAAGGATGATGTTCTCTTCTACAGCTGTGACCCGCGAATCGCGCCTTAACGCGTTTAGCCGACCTTCCGGAACGGAGGTAACGAATCCCTGGATTGAATGGCTAAAAAGCCCATCGATGGCCAGCGAGTGGCTTGCTGCGACGTCATCTGCGTCCGACCCTGAATTCAGTATGACGATGTGGTCCGGAATAGTTGAAGGTCTGGATGCTTTGGCTAGCAACGGATCAGAGCTGACTGGTCCGTCCACGACCACAAAAGACATCAACAGAGCAAGTAGTAAAATCCCACCGGTAATTCTCGGCACCCTGGCCAGGCATGATTGCATTCATTCCCTCCCGAACGAACTCAAAGGATGGTGTTGCGAATGCTCCTCGTCCGGAAATTTCATGAAGAACCGGATTAAGGAGCACCACGTAACCTGCCGGACCGTGCATTACAGGTGAGTTACAGATGCACGAATTGGTCGGAGGCCACGCCAATAAATATGGCGCGACGTGCGAGAGGGCGCGGTGTGTCCGCGATGTGAGTTGGGTTGGGATTTTGGAACTACAAAGAGGTCGACCCGGTGCGCGTGAATATCGATCGACTATGAGGCAGCGGCGTTTGCTGATCTGCTGACGTTAGTGCTCCGGATCCGGGTACAGGCGCTCTCCGGCGCGAATCGGTGAGATGATGCGGTTTTCTGGCGGCGGTATCGGACAGGTCCAGTTGTCGCCGTACGCGCAGAACGGGTTGTAGGCGTAGTTGAAGTCCAGCCAGAGATTCCCGTCCTCAAGTGCATGGACTTCAAGGTACCGCCCTACGGCGTAGGTTTCGTCTCCCGAGGTACCATCGCGAAACGGTAGAAAGAGCGGGCCGTGTTTGTCTTCCCGGAACACGGTCAGCGTCTCCTGCTTGCCATCCAACTCGATGGAGATCGTTGCCCACCTGTGTGTGGAGGTTGTGCCGCCGGTGGACAGCGGAATGTCTATCTCCGCGTCGTCGTCGACAAGTGAGGGCGTCACCTTGAACACAAACTCTGATGCTTCGTCGTAATAGACAAGCCCGTTGAACCGCTCGCGCTGTCCGTGCGAAAGCGGTGAGTCATGGTCCTGACCAAAGTATTTGTCTTTCTGTGACCTGAACTCGGTCAGATGAGACATGCTTTTCTAAATCCTTGATGTGATCCGTGCGTAGCCGGTGCTATCAACGGGACGGACCCGTCTGATCTCCGGCATGTAGATTCGATGCGTGTTCTTTCCGAGGGATTCGGATGGACTCGGACCCTCAGGATATGTGTCCAGGTCAATGGCTCAGCCAGTGATCACGTGTTCCAGATCAGGCCGCTTCCGCGCCTCGTAAAGACTCGCCGCTAGCATCCCCGGCGGCGTGCCGGCGTCGATATGGTCGCCGGTAAATTCACAGGCGTGAACCGGTTCGGTTCCGATAGCAGCCGCAATGGCGTCAGTAAGCTGAATTTCTCCAAGTGCGCCCGCCGAACCCTGTTCGATCCGATCAAACACTCCAGGCGTGAGGATGTAGCGTCCGATGATCGCCAGGTCGCTAGGCGCTTCTTCGAGTGGGGGCTTCTCTACGAGCCCACGGACTCGATGCACGCCTTCGCCCGCCGGTT
>JABIGL010000013.1 GCA_018650185.1 Chloroflexota bacterium | reverse complement strand
CCCGCCGGTTCGGCGTCGATTATGCCAAGACTGGAGATCGCCTCCGGAACGACGCGTTTGGCGGCTACGACACTTCCGCCATGGTCCTCCGAGACATTCGCCAGTTGAGCCATTGCGGGTGTGTCTGACCAGATCAGATCATCCGGCAGAAGTACGGCGAAACTCTCGTCTCCAATGAAGTCCCGGGCCATGAGAACCGCGTGCCCCAATCCCCTTGCCTCGGTTTGCTCGATAACCGTGATCTCGGCCATCTCATTGATTGCCCGTAGCTGCGTTAATCGTTCTGAATCGCCCCGGTCTTCCAGTGCGTTCAACAGCGGTGCATTGGGTCGAAAGTAATCGGCAACGGCTTCTAGTCCGGGGGAAAGGACCATCGCTATCTCATGAATTCCAGAGGCCGCCAGCTCCGCCACTCCGTAGTGGATGAGCGGCCTGTCTATGACTGGTAGGAGCGGTTTTGGGACGGCGCTCGTGACGGGAAGAAATCGCGTACCGAGACCGGCCGCCGGGATAACGGCTTTTCGCACTGCTTGAACCATGTGATTAGTGTATCCATTGGAGCGAGGTGATGACGTTGCAATAGCGGTGGGCGGAAAACGCGTAGAAACGTGCCGAAATCTGGGATCGACGGTCGTATACTGGAAGATGGTCGTGCTAGGCGGGGAGCTAGCGGTGTCCTGTACCTGCAATCCGCTTCAGCAGGGCTTAATTCCTCCAGGAGGCCGGGCATGTTGGTCACTACGTTGTAGTTGCGATGTTGAGAGTTGGGTCCTGCGCGGCGAGGCCTCGTGAACCCCGTCAGATCCGGAAGGAAGCAGCGGTAAGCGAGTCACCTCGGGTGACGCAGGTAGGCCTGGCTCGAGTCGTTTTCTACGCGCATATCGACCTTGTCCGATCGAATGAAGGTGCACGACCACTCCAAGACTAATAATCGGGGATCCGTTTCGTCCGGCGCAAAGCGTCGTCCGAACGGGTCCCCGAAAAAGTCTCTTGGCCAACATTTCCTAAAGGATTCCTCGATAGGTGCGCGCATCGTTGAAGCCGCGCGCATAGAACCGGGAGAGACCGTACTGGAGGTGGGTCCCGGCCGGGGGGCTATCACCGGAATGCTGGCCGATAAGGCTGATTCCCTGGTCCTGATTGAGCTGGATACAGCCCTGGCCATGATGTTGTCAGAGCGCTACGAATCATCTGACGTTGTACGGGTGATTGAGGCGGACGCCCGGGACCTTGATCTTAACGAAGGCGGGGACATTCCGGAGGTCGTTGGCCGACCTTACAAGGTCGTCGCCAACCTGCCGTATTACGCCGCCGCCAACATCATCCGACGATTCCTCGAGGCCGATAACCCGCCGACGCAGATCGTGGTGATGATCCAGCGTGAGGTAGCGCAAGAGATGGCCGCCCCTGAAGGCAAAATGGGGTTGTTGTCGATAGCAACCCGATTCTATGCAGATGCCGAAGTGCTCTTTGATGTTCCCGGCGCTGCCTTCATCCCTCCACCCAAGGTGACCTCGTCCATCATCCGGTTGGTAAGACGTCCTGACAAACCTCTTGACCTGGATGATGAGGCCGAGTTCTTCAGATTTGTGAAGTCTGGATTCAAGGCCCCACGGAAGCAGCTTCATAACTCACTGTCACGTGGGTTGATCATCGACGTTGGCGAAGCGATGGAGATTATTGAACGGGCCGAACTGGATTCCATGCGCCGCCCCCGCACGTTGACTATTGCGGAGTGGGGACGGCTCTACGAGGCACACCTCGCCGTGTCCTCGGCCGAGGAAAACGACTGATGTCTGCCAGCTCCAGGATAGAAATCGAAGCGCACGCCAAGGTCAACCTGACGCTTGAGATCCTCGGCAAGCGTGACGATGGATACCACGACATCGTGTCAATCATGCAGACCATTGACCTGCATGACACGGTGTCACTCTCTGCGTCTGATGACATCACGCTGATATGCGATGACCCGGGGCTCGACGGCGAAAACAATCTGGCACTGGTGGCAGCGCGTCGGCTGCAGAAAGCTGTGGGAGTCAGTGCTGGTGCCGAAATCAGGCTGGAGAAGCGTATACCCGTGTCGGCGGGGCTTGGCGGCGGCTCAAGCGACGCCGCAACCGTCCTTAACGGCCTCAATCGGTTGTGGGATCTCAAACTTCCACTTCCGGAGCTTGAGGCGATAGCTGCTGAAGTTGGCTCCGACGTTCCATATCTGCTCAGTGGGGGAACGGCGTTGGTGCAGGGGAGGGGAGAGCACGTCGTGCCGCTGGCGCATGCGAATGTTGACTGGATGGTTGTGGTGTCGCCGGAAACCGATCTTGAGGACAAGACCGCTCGCCTTTACAGTGAACTCAGCCAGTCGGACCACACCCGGGGCGTTTTGACCCACAAACTTGCAGGCCGGATCCGGGGTGGTGGTGACGCACCTGCTCAGTTCTTCTTCAACGCTTTTGAGCCGTACGCAAACCAGGTTTTCCCGGACTACGCGCAGATCCGAGACACATTCCACAACCTTGGTGCTATGGGCATCCTGATGTCTGGTGCCGGACCCAGCATGTTCGCGCTCGCCCCCAGCCGCGAGATCGGTGTGGCATGGCAGTTGATGCTTGAGATGCAGCACGGCCTCCGGGCTTACCTCGTGAAGCGCTGGGATCCACCGGGGCAGGTACGCAAGTCCACAAACCGGGCTCATATCAGCCGGGACACCGCTACATGATTATCATTGCCGGATTTCTAGCGGGCGCTCTGATGGCGCTGATCTTCGTTGCGCATCTGTCGATCATGTTCGTCTACAACCCACCGGGGTTCGTCCGTAACTCGGATGCAGAGGACAACAACCTGCCGCGCGTGATCCTGATGATGCACGGCATGGCGTTGATGGTATGGCCGGTTATAGGGATCGTAACGGCCGTGGCTAACTGGGCCGTACGTGACGAGGTAAACAATGTCGTGTTCGCCTTGGGAGTTCTGGTCGTCGAGCTGCTGATGGCCCCGGTGCTGGTTCTCCTTACGAAAGGGCGATGGGTTCATCTTGCGGCGCAGTTTGTAGCGTTCTTCATCATCTTCGCCATCGTGATCCCGGTACTCGTGAGTCAGGCTTCCTGAACCACCGGAATACGGTAGAACGCGAAAAGGCCCCGGCAACCGCCGGGGCCTTTTCAGATGATCGAAACTCGATCTGTACAGCCTAGTTGAGGCTGTTGACTGCTGCCTTCACGGCGTCATAGTCCGGCTCGATACCCGGGTTCTCACCACGCCAGACGAACTGAATCGTTCCAGAGCCGTCCACAACGTAGACGGTCCGGTTGGCGGCCGTGTATCCGTCCATCCCTGCGAAATTCTCGATAGCCGTGTCGTACGCCTTGGCGGTTGCTGCGGTGTGGTCGACAAGGATCGGGAAGTTGAGGTTGTGCTTCGTCTTGAACTCCTTCGCTACGAAGAAGTTGTCGACAGCGATACCAACGACATCGGCATTGGCGGCGTTCAGTTCAGAGAGAGAATCCCTGAACGTGCATGCCTCGGTGTCGCACACACCTGAGAAGGCTGCGGGGTAGAAAGAGAGGACCACCGTCTTGCCGGAGTAGTCACTCAGGCTAACGTCGTTTCGGTCACTGTCTTTGAGTGCAAATGCGGGGGCTTGTGTCCCGACTTCGAGCGGCATATCTGACTCCCAAGTTATTTTGCTAGTTTTGCGCGTTTATACCAACGATACGGCTGGACGGCGATTATTACACGTTCGCCCGTGAAGAGTGAACTATTCGCCGCCGTTGACGGCCATTACCGCCTTGATGATTCCGTCCTGCTGCTTTGAGTACATCTCGTAAGCCTTAGGGACATCATCAAAGGACAAGTTGTGCGTGATCAGTCGGGCCGGGTCTATCCAACCTTTGTCCATCAGGGCGATCACCTCGTTGATGTCGCCGGTCGGGTCTGGAGAGCTGATTGAAGAGCACGGGATCAGTGTGGCGACTTTGCCCATCCAGGCCATGTGCTTGAACGGAATCACGGAGTCCATGCTGATCAGGCTGAACCCCAGTACCTTGCCGTACTGGTTGACGTAAGAGATAGCCAGGTTCAGACCTTCGGGGTCTCCTGAGGCATCCACCACGACGTCTAGGCCGTGTCCATCGGTGATCTCGGCGATCGCCTCAAGTGGATCGACGTTGTCCGGGTTGATGGTGGCCGTGGCACCCATTTCAAGAGACTTTTCAAGCCGGTAATCCAGAGGGTCAATTCCGATTATCTGAGCTGCACCCTGCGCTGCCGCCAGGTTGGTGAATGACAGGCCAATTGCACCCTGGCCGACCACGCCAATTCGAAGGCCGGCGGTCGGCCCCCAGAGCTTGGTTGCGAACAGCACGGTGCCCATGGGCTGACACATCAGCCACTCATCGATTCCGCGGTCGTCCGGTACCGGCATGACCATGTTTTCGGGGATGTTGATGTACTCGACGAGGCCACCCAGGGCATCCGGGTTTCGGAAGCTCGAGAGAACAACGGCCCTTTGCCCGACTTTGTATTTTTCTGTGCGTGACTCCACTATCGTTCCGGCGATCTCGTGGCACGGGGCGCCGGGCCTGCTTGGATACATCTCTTCCGGCAGAACCTGGTCGTAGAACATGTGCGTGTCGCTGCCACAAACGGACACAGCCTGTACCTTCAGAAGGATCTCGCCCTCTGCCGGTTTCGGCATATCCATCTCGAAAAATTCGATGGTCTGCGGCGCACTTAGTCGTGCTGCTTTCATTGGGTGGGTTGCCTCACTTCATTCGATTGGGGATGGACGAACCTATTGTTTGATCGAGATCACGGTCTTGATGATGCCGTCAGTCCGGTCAGCGTACATGTCGTACGCCTCTGGGATCTGGCTCCAGTCGTGGTTGTGCGTCGTCAGCCGTGACGGGTCCATCCAGCCGCGGTCTCTAAGGGCAACCATGTCTGCGATACAGGACGTTGCGTCGTCGGATCCGGCTGATCCGGTTGGGATCACACGGACCTCTTTACGCATCCACTCCTGGTGTCGGAAGACCGTGGGGTTGGTTCCGGTCTCGACAAGGCTGAAGCCGATCACGAGTCCGCGTGGGTTAACGAGGTTTACCGCCTGGTTGATTCCGTCCGCGTCACCGGAGGCATCAACGACAACGTCAACGCCTTGTCCGTCGGTGGCTTCGGCGATGGCCTCAACCACGTCATCTTTGTCGGCGTTGATGGTCGCAGTCGCACCGAATTCGGTGGACTTGGCGAGCCGGTAGTCCTCAAGGTCTATGGCGATCACTTCCTGAGCGCCCTGGTTGGCCGCAATCATCGTGAAGGAAAGGCCGATAGCGCCCTGGCCGAGAACGGCGATGCGCTTGTCGTCCGTCGTGCCCCAGCGGCGTGCCGAGTACAGGACGGTGCCGGAAGGCTGGCACATGATCCACTCATCTGTGCCTCCATAGTCCGGGAGAGGTATTACACGACTTGTGGAGATCAGTTCGGCCAGTCCACCCGATGAGATTTCACCCGCTGCATTGCGTTCGGTCAGAACTATTGCACGCTGGCCAACTGCGTATTCCGGATTTTTGGATTCGACGATGGTGCCTGCGATTTCGTGGCAGGGCATGCCGGGAGTGAACGGATACTGCTCTTCAGCGAAAGTAGGCTCGTAACGCAGGTGTGTGTCACTACCGCAGATCGATACGTGTTCGATCTCAAGCAGGACCTGTCCGTCTGCGACGGTCGGGTCCGGGGCGTCTGCCGCTTCAAGCTTGCGAGGGCCCGTGAGCTGGTAGGTCTTCATCTGGAGTGTGTTCCCTTCTGAAACAAGTGCCGTTCTAAAACTGGTTGGTGGCGGTCCAATCTTGGATTCGCCGGGTAGTTTTTTTATTACTCGATAGCAATCGCTACCTTGATTACTCCGTCTGACCGATCTGAGTACATTTCGTAGGCGTCGGGGATGTCGTCCCAGCCGACGCGGTGAGTTATCAACTCTGCGGGGTCCCACCAACCACGGTCTCTCAGACCGACCATGTCCCGGATGGGCGCAACCGGATCAATTGCACCGGCGGCATTGGTAGGAAGGATGCGAATTTCTTTACGCATCCACTCTTGGTGCCTGAGGACAGTAGGATCATCCGCCGCCACAAGAGTGAAACTAACGATGGTTCCTTGTCTACGGACAAGTTCCATAGCCACGTTTATCCCGTTCGAATCTCCGGTAGCTTCGACCACCACGTCGACACCCTGCCCGTCGGTCGCGTCCATTACGGCTTCTACTAGATTGTCGCGATCAGCGTTCAGGGTGAGCGAGGCGCCCAGTTCGGCAGCCTTTGCCAGTCTGTAGTCGTCAAGATCAACGCCGATAACCTTCTGTGCACCCATGCGATATGCGACGGCGGTGGTCGACAGACCGATAGCTCCCTGGCCCATGACAAGGAAGGTCTTGTCGTCGGTCGTTCCCCACTCCCGACTGGCCTGAATTGCCGTTCCAGCAGGCTGGCACATCACCCAGTCCGAGGTATCACCGTAATCAGGAAGGGGAATGACCTTTTCGCTGGCGATGAGCTCCGCCAGTCCGCCATTGGTCATACCGACTCCCTGGTCGAATGTCGGCAATATGATGGCGCGTTGCCCGACGGGATTGTTCGGGTTCTTGCTCTCGACGATTGTTCCCGCAATCTCGTGGCAGGGAAGTCCGGGAGCGAATGGATACTGCTCTTCCGGCAGAGTCGGGTGGAAGTTGAGGTGCGTATCACTGCCGCAGATCGATACGTGCTCTATCTTGAGGAGGACCTGTCCGTCCTTCGGCTCGGGGTCCGGTGCCGTCACCTCTTCAAGCGTCTGGGGTCCGGTCAGTTGATAGGCCTTCATGATGCTGCCCCCGCTTTACTTCCTGATTTACCCGCCCCGGATATGTCCAGCACGTTCTTGATGATGCCGTCCGTGTAACCGGCGTACATCTCGTATGCGTCCGGGATGTCGTTCCATGCCGAGTGGTGTGTGATGAGGACAGATGGGTCGAGCCAACCACGGTCCTTTAGATCCACCATGGTCTGGATGGCCTCGGTCGGCGTTTGAGATAGAGATGATCCGGTGGCGATTATGCGTGCTTCCTTCATCATCCAGTCCGGGTGACGGAAGGTCGGCAACTGGTCACGAGGGATCTGGCTGAAGCCGATGATCGTGCCGTACATATTCACGAGGCTGACCGCCTGGTTCAGACCGTCCGGGTCGGCGGACGCGTCAACCACGACATCCACGCCTTCACCGTTTGTGACCTCGGCCAGGGCTTCGACCACGTGTTCACGGTCTGCGTTGATGGTGTCAGTAGCGCCTAGTTCACGTGACTTGTCTAGCCGGTAGTCCAGCAGGTCGATTCCGATCACCTGTTTGGCTCCGGTACGCTCGGCGATCATCGTGAAAGATAGGCCGATAGCGCCCTGGCCAATCACGGCAATTCGCTTGTCCGTGGACTGGCCCCAGCGGCGTGCTGAGTAGAGGACCGTGCCGGTGGGCTGACACATAAGCCAGTCCTCTGTGGTTCCCGTATCTGGAAGCGTAATTACCAGACCCGTTGCGATGTATTCCGCCAGTCCGCCGCCCGCCCCTCCGGGGGAGGATGGGTCTGGAAGAGCAATCACACGCTGCCCCACAGGATGATCCGGGTTACGGCTTTCGACAATTGTCCCGGCAATCTCGTGACAGGGCGCGCCGGGCGGTAGGGGGTACTGCTCTTCCGCCAGGACGGGCTGATATCTGACATGCGTGTCGCTACCGCAAACCGAACCACATTCGATCTGCACGACGACCTCGCCGTCTGCAGGTGTCGGATCATCGACATCTACCTGCTCCAGCCTGCGTGAGCCGGTCAGTTGATATGCCTTCAAGCGGACTGCGCCTCCACAACGTTACTCAGCATTTATCTCCATTACGACCTTGATGACGTTGTCCCTGCGGTGTGAATACATCTCGTACGCGTCGGGGATGCCATCCCAGGAGATCTGGTGGGTAGTGAACTTTGCCGGGTCCATCCATCCCCGATCCCTAAGATCGACCATTGCTGCTACAGATTCCATCGGGTCGTGAGAACCGCCGGAGCTGGTCGGGATTATCTTGACCTCTTTACGCATCCAATCGAGATGTCGGAAAACGACCTGTTCCTCAATCGGCACCAGTGAGAAGCCAATGATGAGCCCTCCCTGGTTAACGATCTGGACGGCCTGGTTGATCCCGTCGGGGTCTGCCGAGGCGTCCACTACGACGTCAACGCCTTCGCCGCCGGTAATCTCCTCGATGGCTTCGATCACGTTGTTCCGGTCAGGATTGATAGTCGCCGTCGCCCCGAACTCCGCTGCTTTGTCCAATCTGTAGTCCAGCAGATCAATAGCGATCACCTGCTGAGCTCCCTGGTTGGCGGCGATGTTTGTGAACGACAACCCGATGGCGCCCTGGCCCATGACTGCGATGCGTTTGTCATCAGTCGAACCCCAGCGTCGGGCGGAGTAGAGCGCGGTGCCAGCGGGCTGGCACATCACCCATTCCGCAGTACTCCCGTAGTCCGGGAGCGGGATGACCTTGGAGCTGGCGATGTAGTCCGCCAGCCCGCCGCCACGATGTCCGCCTGCGGACACCGCTGATTCCGGCAGGACGATTGCCCGTGTCCCAACTTCAATACCGTCTTTCCGCGACTCGACGACGGTCCCCGCGATCTCATGGCACGGCGAACCGTAGAACATCGGGTAGCGCTCCTCGGGGAGTGCCGGCTCGTAGTTCAGGTGCACGTCGCTGCCACAGATCGAGCTGTGCTGGACCTTGAGGACGACCTCGCCGTCCTCTGGCGTCGGGTCAGGCGCGTCGACCAGTTCCAGTCGACGCTGCCCGGTAAGTTGGTAGGCCTTCATCCGATTAGCCGTTGATGTCCATAACGACTTTGATTACCTGGTCAGACCGGTTGGCGTACATCTCGTAAGCGTCCGGGATGCCGTCCCAGCCGACCCTGTGGGTGATGAGCTTGGCCGGGTCTGCCCAACCACGTTCCCGCAGGGCGACCATCTTCTGGATGGCTTCTGTCGGAGTGGGGGAAGCACCGGACACGGTCGGAGCCAGACGGGCTGCTTTTCGCATCCATGCCTGGTGGTTGAACACAACAGGCTCGGTGGCTGAGATGAGACTGAAACCGACGATCAGGCCAAAACGGTTGACCAGTGAGACGGCCTGGTTCAAGCCTTCCGGGTCACCGGAAGCGTCTGCGACCACGTCAACGCCTTCGCCCTTGGTCATCTCCTGGATGGCCTCGGCGACGTTCTCTTTGTCCGCATTGATCGTGTCGGTCGCGCCCAGTTCGGTGGCCTTTTCAAGCCGGTAGTCCTCAAGGTCTATCGCTATCACCTGTCGTGCGCCCTGCGCTGCGGCAATCATCGTGAACGACAGGCCGATTGCGCCCTGGCCAAGAATGGCGATGCGCTTGTCGGATGCGTTGCCCCACTGCCTTGCGGAGTAGAGGACGGTGCCCGAAGGCTGGCACATTACCCATTCATCAAGGTCGCCATGGTCCGGGAGGGCAATGATGCGGCTACTGGCGATGTACTCGGCGAGTCCACCACCGGATGGGCCGGTCTCCGGGTTGTAGTCCGGAAGCACGATGGCGCGCTGTCCGACTTTGTAGTCCGGGTTACGGGACTCAACTATCGTTCCCGCAATCTCGTGGCAGGGTGCGCCCGGTACTGACGGGTAACGCTCTTCTGGCAGGGTCGGCTCGTACGACAGGTGGGTGTCGCTGCCGCAGACAGAAGCCGACTCAATCTTGAGAAGAACCTGGCCCTCTGCAGGGGTCGGGTCCGGGGCTTCAATGAATTCGAGCTTTCGGGGTCCGGTTAGCTGTACCGCTTTCATTGGGTCTTCAAGTTCCTTTCGCGCCTACTAAGACGCTTCGTCTTTAGCCCGTCTATTGCTTCCGATTTAATCCTGTTTCATGACGACTTTGATCACGCCGTCGCTGTGGTCTGAGTACATGTCGTACGCACCCTGGATGTCTTCCACGCCGAACCCGACCTTGTGCGAGATCAGCTTTCCAGGGTCGACATAGCCAACTTCCTTCATGCGGATCATCTGGCGAATAGTGTCGGTCGGACGATCCGTACCAGCGACCTGGGTCGGAATGATCGTCGCCGCTTTGCGCATCCATGCTGAGTGGTTGAATTCTGCTGAGCGTCCGCCCAACAGACTGAAGTTGATGATGGTGCCGTGACGCTTCACGATTGAGACGACCGTGTTGAGACCTTCGGCCGCTCCGCTGGCGTCGATTACGTAGTCCAGACCTTGACCGTCCGTCATGTCGTTGATCGCCTCAACAAGATTGACGTCGTCCGGGTTGAGGGTCGCGGAAGCGCCCATTTCTGTGGATTTGTTCAGCCGGGCCTCGACGAGATCGATCCCGATAACCTGCTCAGCTCCCTGCGCAGCCGCCAGCATGGTGAAGGAAAGTCCGATTCCTCCCTGGCCGAGTACGCCGATTGTCTTACCCGCAGGGTTGTTCCAGTACCCGGCGGAGTAAAGGACGGTGCCTGAGTGCTGACACATCACCCATTCTTCAATCGACCCTCCCTCGTCCGGTACTGGTAGCACCTTGTCCGGGGTCTGGGCGACGTATTCCTGCAGGCCACCAAAAGTCGGTCCGGCGAGGACGACGACACGCTGTCCAACATTGATTTCATCGGTCTTACTCTCGACGACGACTCCACCGATTTCGTGGCATGGGCGGCCGGGGGGAAGCGGGTAATCCTCTTCCTTTGCCATGCCGTGATAGCTGCCGTGGATGTCGCTGCCGCAGACAGAAGACGCCTGAACCTTGATGAGCACTTCCCCGTCTGCAATCGTGGGTGTATCGATGTCTACCATTTCGAAGGTCTGCGGGGAGGTGAGTCTTGCGGCTTTCATGTGCTCTCCATCTGTCCAAAAAAATATGCGCCAATGCGTCGTGCGCGAGAGAGTTATCTGTCGATTGTCCCGTAACGGGCCGAGCGGGATGATACACCCGCCGTGGCTTGGTGCGCGTGCTTCATATGGTGATCCTGAGACCTGCTTGACCAATCTTTGCTCCAAACGTGGCTTTGCGGGGCTAATCTGACGGGGCGGATGTATACTCGGCAACCGTTTCAGGAGACGACTTGAACGACTATTTCACGCACCGTACTCAAGTTCTTGAGACCCTCGTAAATCCGCGCAATAGGAGGCTCCGTTGGCAGTAGCCCGGAAGAAGATCGGCTTCATCGGATCAGGCGCAATCGCCTGTTACATCGGTGCGTTCCTGGCCAGGGACGGTCATGACGTAACGCTCATCGATGGATGGCCGGAGCAGATCGAAAAGATCAAATCAGACGGAATATTTGCCGAGGGACCGCACGAGCCGTTCACCCAGAAACTTCGTGCTCTGCACATAAGCGAGGCACACGCACTCGCACCGGGCAACGAGTTTGATATCGGATTCGTTGCGATGAAGGCCTACGACACAAGATGGGCGGGTGCATTTATTGATCGGCTGGTGAAGCCAGAGGGTTACCTGGTCGCTTCGCAGAACTGCTGGACGGATGGCGCTCTGGCGGAGACCGTTGGTAAAGATCGTGCGGTCGGGTTGATCATGTCCGGAATCTCGGTGGCCGCCTGGGAACCGGGGAAAGTGGAGCGTGGGGCTGAAAAACTTGGCCGCGAAATCGGGCACGACGTTTTCCGGGCGGGCGAGCACGACGGATCAATCACACCGCGTACAGAAGAACTTGCAGAGATCATGTCGGTGGTGGACGGATCGTTCGCCACGGACAATCTGTTTGGAGAGCGCTGGACAAAACTCTGCCAGAACGCTTCCGGCAATCCGATTCAAGCGATGACCCTGCAAGGCGGAATTGACGTTGTATCCACTGCCCGTGGCCGTCAAATAACGATCATGCTTTTGCACGAGTGCGCCAAAGTGGGCTTGGCCGCCGGGTTTGAACTGGCGAACATACGCGGCGTTTCGGCAGACAAGTGGGCGAGTGCCGACCAGGGCGACGTATATGAAGAGATGGACGCCATGCTCACACCCACCGGTAAGGGCGGCGTGAACTGGAAGTCGTCTATGGCCCAGGACATTACCAAGGGGCGTCGCTCTGAGACTGAGTTCATGAACGGTTTCGTCGCAGAAACCGGAAGGAATTCCGGGGTGGCGACTCCGGTTACCGATGCTGTTGTGGAAGTCATGGCCGCAATTGATTCCAAGCAGCTTGATCCGTCCCCGGAAAATATCGAGCTAACACTACGGAAGGCGGGGTTGTAGCCCGCTCTTGCTGTTAGACCTTCACGTACACACGACCCGCGGTAGCGGGGACAGCAGTCTCAGGCCGGAAGAACTCATCGAAGAGGCGATTCGTCTCGGTTTAGATGGCGTTTGCCTGACCGAGCACACGCATTCCTGGACGAATGAAGAGATCGAACAAGTGGTCGGTGAGACCGGTATTCGTTTTTTCAGGGCTCTTGAGGTGGAGACCGATGTGGGTCACGCTCTGGTGATAGGGGAGAACGGATACCACTCAGACATGCGTAAGCTACCCCTCCTTGGAGAACGTGCCAGTAAGTCAGGTTCGGCCATCGTCCTGGCACACCCGTTTCGTCACCTGCACGCGCCGGGTCCGCAACGTTGCATATTGACTCGTGACGCCGGTGTGGAGCCGGGGGATCAAAACGCTGCTGCCGAGATCCCGGCGCTGGACCATGCGCATGCTCTTGAAATAGTTAATGGTGCGACCCCGGAGGCGGATAACAGGTTCGCACTGGATGTGGCCAGGCTTCGTGCGATGCCTTCCACCGGCGGATCTGACGCCCATTCGATGCACGGCCTCGCATCCGGCGTGACGGAAATTGATGGTGATCCACGGAACTCTTCTGAACTTGCCGAGATCATTCGGGCCGGTGACATCAAGGCGGGAGTGGACCTGCACGTGGGCCGATTACAGTTTATGGAAACGCAGGGTGACGCCGGAAACTGGCAGGCATCCCTGTGACGCAGTCCAGGTGGCAGCCGAGCCTCAGCGAGCCGCTTGACCAGACAGTGATGGTGGCGCTGGATATCGAGTCAACGGGTCTTGATAAACGCACCGACAAGATCATCGAGATCGGCGCAGTGAAGTTCCGGGGTGGTGAAGAGCTCGAACAGTTCAGCGAGCTGATCGACCCGGGGCGAGATATTCCTCCCTTCATCACGGACCTCACCGGGATAAGCAACCAGGACGTGTCCGGGAAGCCGACAATCGAAGATATTTTGCCGCGGCTTACAGAGTTCCTGGGCGACCACCCGATGATCGGGCACAACGTTGGGTTCGACGCCGGGTTCCTGGTCCGCAACGGGGTGTCACCGCGCACACAAACCTTCGATACGTACGACCTGACTTACGCACTCATGCCGGGAGCCACTGAGTACAACCTTGGCGGTCTCGGCGCTGCGATGGGCCTTGTGCACGATAACCCTCATCGAGCTCTATCTGATGCGCTGGTAACGCGTGACCTTTTCCTATTGATGCTGGACAAGCTGTCGGAACTTCCACCGGGTGTGTTGTCCGAATTCAGTCGACTAGCCGCCGCCTCCGGGTGGAGTACCGGCATCCTGGCCGGGCGACTGCTCGATCACATGGACTCGGCGGCAGCAATTCAGGCCGCTGGTGAGGTACGGCCAGATCCACGTGAACTGGGCAGTCGCTTGCGAGCGAGCTCTGCGTCAATTGCGGCTCCCGGTCCGACCGTAGAGCTAGAGACTCCGGGTTCGGTGGCTGACGTATTTGGCGCGGACGGCCACCTTTCACGGGAGCTGGCTGGCTTCGAGTACCGTTCACAACAGGAGCAGATGGCGAAGTCGGTTGCAGCGGCAATCGAAGATGGCGAGCACCTGATCGTAGAGGCGGGCACGGGGGTCGGTAAATCTCTGGCCTATCTCGTTCCGGCTGCACTTCACACGCTGTCAGGCGGTCGGACCGTCGTGGTGAGCACTAACACCATAAACCTGCAGGAGCAGCTCGTCGCCAAGGACATCCCGGCTGCGAAGTCGGTGTTGCGTTCGATCGGCTACCCGGAAGACGCGCTGTCGTCTGCCCAGTTGAAGGGGCGTTCTAACTACCTCTGTTACCGACGTTGGAGCCACTCAAAAGTTTCGGCAGATATGACCATCCCGGAGGCCCGTCTTCTGGCCAAGACGATGGTGTGGCTGGAATCAACGGAGTCCGGAGATCGGTCCGAGTTAAGGCTCAACCGGGATGATCAGGCGGCGTTCACCCGTATTTCTTCACAGGGTGCACGTGGTTGCCCCGCTCCTGACGGCCCGTGTTTCCTCCGGACGGCCCGCAGCAAGGCTCATCACGCCGACATCGTTGTGATAAATCACTCCCTGTTACTGGCCGATCTGGTGATGGGCGGCGGGCTGCTACCGGAACACGATGCACTCATCATTGACGAGGCGCACCACCTGGAGTCTGTCGCTACCAACAACTTCGGGTTCCGAGTAGATCAGCGACAGATCGAGACCGACTTGTCTGGACTGTCCGGCGACCGAGGGATCGTTAGCGACGCTATCCGTGCGCTCAGGGCCGCCGGTCAGGCTGATGAAGCCGCCGAGACACTGGTGACTGGCCTGTTGGAGGCAGTCGGCCGGGCAAGATCAGCCGCCACTGATCTGTTCCGCACCCTCAAAGAAACGATGACGGCGCTCACGCCGGGGCGCGGGTTCTCCGGCAACGATATGCGTATTACGGAAGGCACGCGACAACAACCGGCCTGGTCGGATCTCGAGATCACCTGGGACAACTTTGACCTGGCCGCATCAACGGTGTCTCTCGGGCTACGCGACATTGGAATTGCCATAGACCGTGCGCCCTCATCACTTGAGACCTCTAACCTGCAGGCCGTTGGGCTAAACGTAACCGCGGCGATGGAGTCGATAGAAGAGTCTCGGCGTGGCTTACGTGCTGGAATCCCAGAACCGGCCGAAGGCATGGTGTGCTGGCTATCCTCGCGTCCACCGAATGGCCCGATCGCCGTTAGCGGCGCACCGCTAGCCGTAGGGCCGTCGCTCCGGGAGACGCTGTTCGAGCGTGAGCGATGTGTCGTATTGACGAGCGGGACACTTGCCGATGATGGTCAATTCGACAGGGTTCGACACACGCTGGGTGTGGACAGCGGTCGTGAGATCGCACTTGGATCGCCATTCGACTACAAAAAGGCCGCTCTAGTGCTTGTTCCGGGAGATATCCCGGAACCGAACCGTCCCGGATTTAACGAAGCGGTTGCGCAGGCCATTAAAGACGTGGCAATCGAAATACGAGACCGGACTCTCGTTCTCTTCACGTCGAACTCAGCGCTGAATACGACTCGAAGCGCTATCAAGCCCGGTCTTCAGGCAGAAAACATCAAGCTTGTGGCACAGGGGATAGACGGCCCTCCCCATCGGGTGATGCGGGCGCTTGATGCTGACAAGGCGACGGTCGCATTAGGCGCAGCCAGCCTCTGGGAAGGTGTGGACCTGGAGGAGTCATCTATCGGCGCACTGATGATCGCCCGGCTGCCGTTCCCTGTTCCCAGTGATCCCGTATTTGCCGCCCGATCGGAGTTGTACGACGACGGTTTTGGGGATTACGCGGTGCCATCAGCCGTGCTGCGATTCAGACAGGGTTTCGGGCGGTTGATCCGTAGCCGGTCAGACCGCGGCGTCTTCGTGGTGTTGGACTCTCGCATGGCTACGCGCGGCTACGGTTCTGCCTTCCGAGACGCCTTGCCCGGTTGTGATGTAGAGGTGGTAAGGGCTTCCGAACTTGGCGCCCGTATCAGCCGATGGCATGCGGAAGCTCGGGGATGATGGGCACCGGTACTTCTCAGCAGATGTTCTTCCCTGTCTCGGAATTTGACCTGTCCGGGACTATAGATGGCGGTCAGGCGTTTCGCTGGCACGCGGTCGAGGACGGTAAGGCGTACCGGGGTGTTGTCGGTGGGTCGGTGCTGGAAGTGAGATCCGCCAGTGGCGGGTTGGATGTTGCGGTTGTGGCGGGGGACGGTGCGGACGAATCTCGCGTTCGTACTTACCTGGGCCTTGATGACGATCTCGAAGCGTTGAGGGCAAAGTACGCAGATGATCCGGGGCTTGGCCCGGCTCTGTCCGGTTATCTCGGTTTACGGCTGCTTAAACAAGACCCGTGGGAATGTCTTTGCGGATTCATATGTTCAGCTACCTCAAACATCCCGCGAATAAAGCTAAATATGGGATCGATGGCCAGCACTTACGGTGAACGCATCGGGCCGGGAGAAGCTGATTTTGCGTTCCCCGGACCTGAAGCGGTGGCCTCGGCCGGTGAACAAGCGGCGCGTGATCTCGCCTGGGGGTTCAGAGCCCGATACCTCGAGGGCGCTGCGGTGGCCGTGGCGACTGGGAAGTTTGTTCTTGAGGGGTTGCTGGACATGTCGTACGAGGAGGCCCGTAACGCACTTGTGACCCTGGACGGAATCGGTCCGAAGATCGCCGACTGCGTTCTGGCTTTTTCCCTGCGCAAGGGCGAAGCCTTCCCCGTGGATCGCTGGGTTAGACGGGCGATGGAGGAGTGGTACGGAGCGTCGGAGAAGATGTCGAACGACGCTATAGGTCAGATGGCCCGGGACAGATTTGGTGATGACGCCGCGTACGCACAGCAGTACCTGTTCCATCGGCAGCGGTTGGCGGCGCGGGCAGCAGGCTAAAAGAACCCCGTTATTCCGCCTCGGGGCGCATCCACGCTGTGTACTGGCCTATGGATTCGAAACCCAGACGTTGGTACATCGATTCGGCCATCGGTGATGGGTCTAGCCACGCAGGCAGCCCGGGAGCGGCATCAACTGCGGCGCGCGTGACGGCTTTCGCGAACCCTTGCCGACGGTACTCCGGCGGCGTGGTGACCCCGTAGACCCCGTTAACGTCATCGGAGACGTACGACATCGCACCTGAAACCGGCTCCCCGTCCAACCTGCCGACGAACGGTCGCATCCGGGTGTCGTTAAGAATGCCGACTGCGTGCACGCCGAAAGTTCCGAGTGGGCTGAGTCGCTCCTCACTGCCGAAGCCGCGGATGCTGATGCGCTCGTAATCACGGAGACCGTCTGCGTCGTTGACCTCTTCGACAATAAAACCGTCCGGAGTATTGGACGGACCGCTAACCGATCCGGCCGGTCGCCAGAAAATGTCGTTGATCGCACCATATGGCGATGGCGTGAAGCCATGCTCGTCCAGCCCTAACGAATCCCACATATCCGCGACCACTATCGGATCGCCATCGCGTCGCTCGGCAAGCGCAAGAGTTTCGCTCAACTGCCTCTCTCTGTCGTCCCGAGATCCCTGTGAGATCCCCATCAAATAGATGATTGCCGGGCCGTCTTCGCAAGACCACATGGCATCGGTTCGGCGGGTTGCGCGTCCCAGTGCACGGAGCGAAGTCTCGTGCCAGTTAGCAAAATTAGAGGCTATCGCCGATACGCGGTCCACAGCTAGTAACCGCCGTTGTCGTTCAACATCACCGGGAGTCGGCGCTTCACCAGTGTTAGCTCATCGTCACGCGTACCGACAGTGCGATCCAGACGCGCTCGTTTCAGTTCTGCGAGCAAGCGGCCAACCAACGGCCCCTGGGGCACGCCCGCCGCAAGTAGATCGTCGCCGGAGAGGAGAGGCTCACGGAATCTCAGTTCCTCCAGCCAGGAGCGCAGTGCAGCTTTTTGCCGCGTCGCCGGGGCAAGTTGAAGTTGCGCTTCAAGCGCTAGTACCGGGAAACCTTCAAGTAGCTCGGCGATCTCACTGGGACGCAGGTCAGATCGCTCAAGTACGGAGGCGATCTCCTGGTAGGTGGAGCCTGCGCCAAGGGCCGCCCGCCAGTCGACCGGTGGATCAAGTCGCTTGATTAGCGATGCGGCTTCTGCCTGTGTCAGCCGCGCCCCGATAAGTGCGACATGAAAAATCGGCTCGCGGTCGGGCGTGTCCTGGATCGCCTTAAGGGATCTACCTGCGATACGAAACGCTGGGGAGATGCTGCCGAGAACGCCGAGTTCCTCGGCCCGCTCAAGGGAAGTCGCCCTCTGCGGTTCGTCGAGGATGTGACGCAGATCTGCCAGCGCACGCGCCGGGGACACGGCGTCAAAATTCCCACAGTCACGCTGCATATCGTTCACCGTTACGGGTTGGATCTTGAATCCGAGGCGAGACTCGTACCTAATCGCCCGTAGTGCACGGGTTGGATCATCCGCGAAGCTGTCCGTGTGCAGGGTGCGGATGCGCTTCATCATCAGGTCTGACATGCCGCCGTGGGGATCGATCAACTCTCCCCAGCTGGCGTTCGAAAGATCGACCGCCATCGCATTTATCGTGAAGTCTCGGCGTGCGAGGTCCTTTGTAATTCCTGCCGGGGTGACGGTCGGTAACGCTCCAGGGTGCTCGTACGTTTCGTCACGGGCAGTTGCGACATCGATAGAGAGGGAACCCGCTTCCACGGCGGCCGTGCCAAACTCCGAGATCTTCGTGACATCCCCGTTTAGCTCTGAAGCCAGGGCAGAGGCGAAGGCTGGACCATCGCCCACAACCGAGAGGTCGATGTCCTCCGAGGCCTCACCTCGGAGCATGTCTCGGACCATCCCCCCGACCAGGTACAACTCACGAGCAGATTCAGGCTCACGTGATGCGACAGACGCGGCGGTACGCAGGACCTCAAGTACGGACCCGGGCAGTGAGCGTTCCATCATGGCGGCAACGTTGGGCATACGAACCTTGTTAAGCAGGGAATTAGGGATCGAAACTCAGTCTATCGAAGGGCTTGATAATCGCCTTTCGGTAACTATCACAGGTAATCGCCCTTTGACCCGGCTTCGTACCGTAACTAGACTATTTAAGCTTCCGGTGACCTGACGATTGATAGGCAGGCGCCGGAAAGTGGGAGCCCGGAGGGACAGATATGACTTCAAAAACAACGATAAAGACAGAGATATTCATCGACTTCACCTGACCCTGGGTCAGGCAGGCGGGCAGTTGGCTCGCTGACGTGAAGGAAGAACTTGGAGACGAGCTGGAGATCACCTGGCGGAGTTTTGCTCTTGAACAGGTGAACAGCAAAGAAGGCGACGACTGGAAAGCGTGGGAACAGGGCCCGGACTACGAAAGCCGTGGACTGCTCGCACTTTGCGCCGGTGAGGCGTCTAAGAGCCAGGGGAACGAGTTGCACAACAAGTTCTTCATGAACTTGCTTGAGGCACGACACGAGGATCGCAAGGACGTACGAGAACGTGAAGTGGTCCTTGAGATCGCCCGTGATAGCGGTCTGGACATGGACAGCTTTGAAAAGGAGCTGGACGACCCCGAGACGCTGAAGAAGGTGGGGGCAGACCACGAGCGAGCGGCTGAACTGGGAATCTTCGGCACGCCGACATTCGTGTTCGACGACGCTCCGCCGACCTTCGTGAAGACCTACACCCCGCCGAAAGAAGAAGCGGTGGAAGCCTTCCGTCACTTCCTCGCTCTCTCCAAGGGCAGCAAGCTCTTTGGCGAGATCAAGCGCCCGCAGCCGCCGTGGCCGCGTGGCATTTTCGACGACGACTAGGGAGCCTGAGTGCCCGGTCATTTCGCAACCGATGCGCAACTGGGAGAGCTTGAGGAGCGGCTTGGTGTCCAATTCAAGGACAGGTCGCTTCTCAGGCTCGCGCTCACGCACGGTTCGTACCTGAACGAGAATCCTCAGGAGGACATCGAGTCCAACGAGCGACTCGAATTCCTGGGTGATGCGATCCTCGGTGCCGGAATCGGGCACCTCCTGTTCCACGATGCACCGGATGCGGCGGAGGGTGACCTCACTGCTGTGCGGTCACACGTCGTACGCGAGCGCGCACTCACCGCTGCCGCAGCGCGGATTGATCTTGGCAGCTACCTGACGCTTGGTCGGGGCGAAGAGGCTAGCGGAGGACGTAGCAGACCGTCGGTCGTAGCGGATGCCTTTGAAGCGCTAATCGGGGCGATTATGGAAGATCAGGGCTACGAAATCGCCTCTGAATTCGTTGTGCGAGGCCTTGAACCGGAGATCGCAGCGGCGATGAGTTCGGCTTCACCCAAAGATCCGAAATCACTTCTCCAGGAGCGTGTTCAGGTAGATGGATCCTCTCCACCGGCGTATCGGGTGATGCATGAGGACACGAAGAATGAGGATGGGCGCTTTACGGTAGAGGTGGTTATTGCGGGCGTCCCTGTTGCCTCCGGGATGGGCCGTCGAAAACTGGACGCAGAGCGCATGGCCGCGGATAAGGCTCTGGAACTGCCCGACTTCGATACGGCAATCAGTTCGCCGTCCGACGATAATTAAGCATCGTCTGCCTGTCATGACCGACGCGTTGCATTCCAAATTTCGCATTAACAACCCCGGATTCGAGGGATACCGACCTGCTTAGACTTTTCCGCCGCAAAGGAAAGACAGAGTCCAGCTCATCGAAGACCGGAGCGCTCTGGTCCCGATCGATCGGCGCGTTGTTCCGGCGAACCGCTCTCGATGACGACTTCTGGGACGAACTTGAGGAATCTCTCATCGTGGCCGACGTCGGTGCCGTAACCACTATGGAACTGCTCGACACGTTGAGGGATAGCGCGAACGATGAGGGCGTCAAAGAGCCTGTACAAGTGCGCGCGATGCTGCGGGACGAGATGATCCGGCGACTACGCGAGGCCAGCGGAGACGGGGTACTTTCCGATGACGCGGACACCGCCGTGCTGGTTGTTGGAGTGAATGGCGCGGGCAAAACGACCAGCATCGCCAAACTGGCGCACACCTCAAAGGCGAACGATCAGAAGGTGATCCTTGCCGCTGCTGATACGTTTCGGGCTGGAGCTATTGAGCAGATTCAGGTCTGGGGCGAACGCGTCGGTGTCGACGTCATTGCGCATCAGGCAGGCGGCGATCCGGGGGCTGTCACATTTGACGCCCTGGAAGCAGCCAAGGCACGACAGGCCAATCTCGTAATCATCGATACCGCTGGCCGACTCCACACGCAAACAAACCTCATGGATGAGTTGAAGAAGGTCAGGGGAGTAGTTGCTCGCCAGGCCGGTGATTTTGAACAGCGCGTGCTTCTGGTGATCGACGGCACAACCGGCCAGAACGGGCTGTCTCAGGCACGGGCATTTACTGAGGCCGTTGAATGTGATGGCGTGATTCTTACGAAACTGGACGGAACGGCGCGGGGTGGAATCGTACTGGCCATCGCGGGAGAACTGGGGTTGCCGGTGCTCTTTATTGGGACCGGAGAAACTCTGGATGATCTAGCCGTATTTGATCCCGACGAGTTCGTGGATGCGCTTCTCCCGGAGACTGCGGCGGAAGTTCAAGACTGAACCCGGGCTTAACCAGTTAAGCTCGCCCAAGACCCCTGAATGACATCGGTTCGTATTCTGAATAGCCAATCCCACGACAAACTGTTTGGATCACGATGAGTACGACACCCCGGAAATACGAAGCGCCTGCCGGGCACTGAGTATCGATGCCTGAAACACTGCGCTGGTTGATAACGATAGAGGCGATCGGCCTCGTATCGATGCCGATCGCCTGGATCGCGTTGCCGTATCTTCGCGACCGTGGTGCGGGGCTAGCCAAACCGCTCGGGCTGCTATTGATCGGCGCAATTGTCTGGCTGCTGAGCGACCTCGGTCTACTCACCAATTCCGGAGCCTCTTACTGGATTGTGACCGGCGTCTTTTTCGGCCTGTCAATTTGGATCCTCTCGAGCCGCAAACGTCGTTTTGACAGGTTCATCCGTAAAGAGTGGCCGGCTCTACTTGTGGGAGAGGCGCTGTTCCTGCTGTTCTTCGCGGCGTGGGCATTCATCAGGTCACACCAGCCGGACATCGCCGGGACCGAGAAACCGATGGAGCTACTCATGCTCAATGCGGTCTCGGTTTCGGAAAACGCGCCGCCGATCGACCCGTGGCTTGCCGGTGAGCCGGTCGCCTACTACTACTTTGGCTACTGGATGCTTGGCGCGGTCGGTTTGATGTCCGGGGTGGCAACGTCTATTGGATTCAACCTGTCGCTCGCGCTGATCGCCGGTATGGCGGCATCTGCCGTCTTCTCGGTGGCATACGGGATGATCCTGCCCGGACGACTGCGCGACAGGATGGCGGTACCCGTGGCGGCGTTCGCAGCCGTATTGCTCCTGGTCGCTTCCAACTACGTCGGATTGTGGGAGTTTGGTGCAGCCAAATCGCTCGGATCCGAGGGGTTCTACGAGTGGTTGACGATAGAGGGCGTTGAACACGGGGCAGATGCCAGTAATTGGCGTCCCGAAAGCTTCTGGTGGTGGTGGCATTCGTCTCGTGTGATCAACACCTTCGACGGCACGGTAGGTCTTGATTTCACCATCCAGGAGTTCCCTCTTTTCAGTCTCCTGTTAGGCGACCTCCATCCTCACCTGATCTCGATCCCATTCCTGTTATTGGTCATCGGATTGTCGTTGAACCTGTTCTTGTCCCCGGGGGCAGGCAGGCCGGGCTACCTGCTCGCACAACCCGGACGATGGTTGGTGTTATCGGTCGCGGTCGGTGCAATGGGATTCATCAATGCGTGGGACCTTGGTTTTGCCGCGGCGCTGCTATTAATAATTGCGTCGATCAAGCTGTACCGGTCTGAAGTAATGGTGCTTCCGTTGGCGGTACTCAGAGGGCTAGTTTCAACCGCTCTTGTTCTCGGTTTGGGTGTGCTGCTGTTCTCAGGTTTCTACTTCGGTTCATTCAGCAGCCAGGTGGACTGGGGCGCTCCGCTTGGTGCTACCGAGTTCGTAACGCGCCCGATCCACATGCTCACGGTTTGGGCTTTATTTATCGTGTTGCTGGCACCGCTGTGGCTAAGCGTTTCGGTTAGGGCCATTACTTTTTACAGGTCCCGGGGGAGTGAAGTCGAAGGCGTCGCACACAACCCTGTTAATTTAGTCGCTCCACGATGGACTCCTGCCGTGATGGCTCTAACGGCAATCGTCGTCCCTTACGGTCTGTGGGCGATTATCCACCTCGCCACAAATGACTCCGCAACGACAGGTGATCTTCCGAGACGCCTGCTCGAGGTCATTCCCATCGCTGTCATCTCCGGAATTGCCATCCTCGCCCTGATGCACACAGCGAGACGGGCAGTACCGGACGCGCTGGTTTTCGCTGTGGCATTGCTAGCGATGGCGCTTTACATGGTCTACGGGGCTGAACTTCTGTACATAAATGACCTGTTCGGCGGCCGGATGAACACCGTATTCAAGCTTTACTACCAGGTGTGGATCGTCCTGGCAGCAGTCGGGGCGTTTGGGCTTCACTTCTGGGTCCGCAGCCATCAAAATTGGAGCGGCTTCCGGCGGTCAGCCAGTGAAACCGGAGGGGTGATCGCAGCCGTAATGGTGGTAGGGGCTATGTACTACCCGGTTGCCTCTGTCGATACGAGAACAGACAGCTTTTCCGGTGATCAGACACTGGATGGGACGGCGTTCATAAGCGTTTTCAGGCAGGCCGAGACTGATGCGATTGACTGGTTGTCTGCCAACGCAAGAGAAGATGCGGTGTTGGTCGAGGCGGTAGGGGGTAGCTACACGGATTTTGGTCGGGTCTCGTCAACGACGGGAATCCCGACCGTGCTGGGATGGCCGTTCCACGAGGAACAGTGGCGCGGTGATCGCTCAGCTTTTGAAAACCGGGAAGACGATGTGGAGCGGATCTACTCCTCTGAAGACCTCGATGAGGTAACAACAATCCTGGACCGATATGACATCGATTACGTAGTGGTTGGGCCAAGGGAACGGTCAACTTACCCGGATCTTGACCTTGAACGTTTCGCAGGGATCGGCGAACGTGTCTACCCTGTGGATGCGGTCGACTTCGGACCGCGTGACTACGTGATATTTGACGTTGGCGGGAGCTAAAAGATTGACCGGTAAGGAAGCCATTAACTCGTCCGAATCCGAATACCGTAGCCCATCTAAGGGCGAATCGGTCGCATCGGCGCGGGGAACGTGGATCGGCGGTCGATGGG
>JABIGL010000130.1 GCA_018650185.1 Chloroflexota bacterium | reverse complement strand
TGGCTGGCGATCGAGTCGCGCTCGATGATGGTTGCGCTGACGCCTCGCTTGACCAGTTCGTACGCCACCGACGCACCGGCAGCGCCGCCGCCGACAACAATCACGTCAGATACGTTGGTCAAAGCACACCCCGTTCCACACGATTTCCGTCCTGGTAGACATCCACCACGTTCCAGAGGGCTTTGAGGTCTTTAGAAGGATCGCCGTTAACCACCAGCAAGTCCGCTGAACGGCCTGCGACCAGTCTCCCGGAGATATCGCCCATGCCTATCGAATCAGCAGCGCCTGACATTCCCGAAGCTAGCGCGTCCGGAGCAGACAAACCGGCGTCGGAAAGCATCAACACTTCGTGTACGAATTCGCCCGGGGCGTAATCGCCCCACGGCGAATCAGACCCGGCGGTCATCTTGACCCCGGCCTCCATCATTCGCCCGCAGGCCTCCATGCGATTGTCCAGCCCGCGCCGCCGTTCATCCAGCACCGCTTGGAGGGCCGGTGCATCGTCGCCCGCTGACTCTACGACCTCCGCAAATCGGTCGATTCCGGCCTGGGCCACGTACAGTGTTGGATTGACCCACGCATCTGCCTCAAGAAGCCGATCTACCAGGTCGGGCCTGTATTCGTAACGCCCCTGAGCGTCCTCAAAAACGCAGTGGACGATCATGTCCACATCGGCGTCCAGGCAGTTCTGCACGCCCTGAGCAGAGGCGCAATGAGCGGCGGTTAACTTGCCGAAGTGGTGGGCCTCTTCCGTGGCGACGCGCAGTTCGTCCACGGTATATGAAGGTAGAAGCGGATTGGACTCACGAGTGCTTCCGCCGGTGGCGACAAGCTTGATGTAATCAGCGCCTTCTTTGATGAGCTGGCGAACTTGCTTGCGCACCTCGTCCGCGCCGTCTGCCTCGGCACCGAAATACCACATGTGCCCACCGGTGATCGTCACAGGTCGACCACATAGCGTCATCTTTGGCCCGACCGCCAATCCACGCTCGATCCCTTCTCGGAGTGAGAAGGTCACATGATTCTTGGCGCCGTTCTCACGGATAGAGGTCACGCCGGAATGGAGAATGGTCCGGGAGTTCTTGATGGCCTGCATCAGTAGGATGTCGTCTTTTTCCTGGCCGACCACATCCGATGGTGTGCCGTCGCCGGGGGAAACGAGGTGAGTGTGGGCGTCGACCATGCCCGGAACTATCGAGGCGTCTCCGTAATCGACGACCTCCACCTCGGCACCGTCCGGTGCACGGACCTCGGTGCTACTTCCGACCAGCTCTATCCGGTCGTTGTGGATCAAGACCGCGGCGTCTTCGATCGCCGGATTGCCTTCGCCATCGATCAGCCGTGAGGCGGTCAGAAGCGTGAATCGATCATCTTTCGCCGATGTGGAGGTCATGCGGCGTTACTCCCAATCGATACCGAGATCGTGGAGGTCAGATTCCAGTTTCGATACCGATGTAAACAGAAGCGCCTTGATACCGGTCGCCGCTGCGGACTCAACATTTGGCTGGTTGTCGTCGATGAACACTATCTGTTCCGCATCAACAGCGCAGGCCTTGATCAGGTCTCGATAGATTCGCTTGTCCGGTTTCATCGACCCGACTTCGAACGACAGGATCCTTGGGCCGAACAGGTCTGTAACCGGTACCGAGCGCCTGATCTCGTCCCAGTGCGGACTACTGGTGTTGCTGCAACAGCCCAGCTTGAACCGTGGTGCGAGTGCTCGCACCAGGTCGAACATCGGTTCGTTCGGTGTCAACACAGTCAGGAAGGTCTCCGTGAACTCGTCGGCATCCATGTCGAGATCCAGCTCGGCACGGATCATCTCCGTGAACTCGTTCCACGTCTGGGAACCGGTCTCGATGGGTCTCTTCCGCTCCGGGGAGAACATGGCGGTGTTGATATCCGCATCACTCCAATCCGTGCGCGCCGACATGGCGCGCACTGCGACCGTTTCGTCCACGAGAGTCAGGACCTGTCCCAGGTCGAAAATGACGTGGGTAATCCTGCCCATTAGTAGACGACCGGCATTCCCGGGGTCTGGACACGGATGCTGTAAACGGACGTACGGGAGGTGTAAACCAGCGTCTTGCGGTCGTCACCGATGAAACCCAGGTTGGCGGGCAGCTCCGGTGCTTCGAGAACGCCAATTTTTGTGCCGTCCGGCTCAAAAATCCACGCTCCACCTGCGCCCGTGCAAAACACGCGACCGGCTTCGTCTACCTTCACGCCGTCCGGCACACCGTCGGGCTGTCCGCCGGGTCCGTACGGGATGTCGGCGAAGCGTTCACCCTTGCCGAGCGAACCGTCGGAGTTAACGGGGTAGACGTTCATGTAAGGGTTTTGACGGGTGTTTGAGACGTAAAGCTTGCTTCCGTCGGGTGACAGGGCAAGACCGTTCGGCATCTCGTTCTCGTCAGCCTCAAGATGTACCTCGCCGTCCGGCGAGATCCGGTAGACGCCTGCGAAATCGAGCTGCCTGCGTTCCGGTGCCACGGCCCACGGCGGG
>JABIGL010000212.1 GCA_018650185.1 Chloroflexota bacterium | reverse complement strand
CCCGCCGTTCCAGGGCAATGCGGGCGGGCCGAATGGTGGACCACTGTTCACGACGCACGGACGCGAGATAGACGTTTTCTTTACGCCACTCGGCGTGAAGCCCGGAGCGGTGCTTGAGACGGGCGATACGTTCCGGATGTCCGGCCCTGTTATGCCCACGTTGCCCAGTCTGGTGGAGTACACAGTTGTCGCACCAGACGGATCTCGTAGGCAGCTCGGTGGACGCGCAAATGCCATCGGATATTTCTACGATCCGGCAGACGACTTCGTGGTCGATCAGCCCGGGCAGTGGACCGTTGAGGTGACCGTTACCCACGACGGGCAGACGAGCGCTGGACCGGTTCAGTCTCCGTTCCCCACGGGCGGGGTTCTTTCTCCTGACGGGAAGTCGTTCAGCTTCGTGGTGGCAGATCCCTCTGTAGATCGCACGTCATGGACCACCAACCTATCTGATCTCCCGGTCAGCGAGTGGTTAGAGGGGCATCGGGAAGGCGTTTTCATAACCGAACTCCCGGACGGCTGGGTCGGTGACGAAGTCAATCTGGTCGTTAGGATGCCGGGTAACGTTTTGATAGACGAACAGCTTCAGGTCATAGACGGCGCGGTTACCTGGCGGCTGGTCGGCGAAGAGCTGCGTCTTATTGCGACAAACTTCGACACAGGAAGCGATCTTGACGTCGAAACAGGCGGGGGCCTGTACGACACCGTCACACTAACCATGTACGCCGAGGGCGTACTCGATGGAATCGCTGCAAAGACAGTCGCGACCTTTGTAACCCATGGCGTGCGAGTGCCTGAGTCTCCGGATCTCGCAGAGTTCTAGCTGTCCTGAGCCAGTTCCCGTGCTGCGTCCCGTTCCAACTCACCCAGTTTCTCGACCCGTCTTCGGAAATGGTCTTCGGTGCTGAACTTAGCGTCTAGAAAGGCCTTCAAGATTTCCTCTGCGAGGTTTAACCCAACTATCTGGGCGCCAAGGCAGATCACGTTAACGTCATCGTGCTCGACGCCCTGGTGCGCAGAGTAGGTATCGTGGCTCAACGCCGCCCGGATACCGGGGATCTTGTTGGCAGCGATCGCCGCCCCAACTCCGGTTCCACAGACCATGATCCCACGCTCCGCCCTTCCCTCTTTCACGTCGCCACAAACAACCCGGGCGATGTCCGGGAAGTCGACGGGCTCCGTGCTGTTGGTCCCATGGTCCATGACTTCGTGGCCCCAAGAGTTAAGAAGGTCCACTACCGGGCCTTTCATGGGGAAACCGGCGTGATCTCCTCCAATGGCGATCCGCATGTATCGGGTCTCTCTTTCGTCCAGTAATCCGTTATCTGGGGCCGATTAGTAGTGGATCGCAGCCCCCATGCCGCCACCCGCCGCGATGACATCTCCGTTTATCGCTATGGATCGGGGTGAGGCCAGGAACGTGACGACGTAGGCGACTTCCCGGGAATCGACCAGATGTTTGATCGAGTTGCCCTCATTCATTTGCTGTTCAACCTCAGCCTCTGACACACCGCTACTTTGTGCCCGACCCGCGATCATCCCGGCGGTGCGCTCGGTCCTCGTGGCACCGGGGTGTACGACCGTCACGTTGATCCCGTCAGGACCCAGTAGGTTCGCAAGATTCTTTGTCAGCGCGACCACAGACACGTTTCGGACGCTACCGATTGTCGAGCCGGCATTTCGGGCGGCCATACCGGAGATGTTGATGATTCGCCCCCACCCCTGCGCCTTCATCAGCGGTGCGACTGCCTGTGCCCCTCGGAGGTAGCCCATGACTTTCACGTTCATGTCATCCCAGAGGTTATCTTGAGTCAGTTCATCCCATGCGGGAACCGCTCCGCCCCCGGCCACGGCGGCGTTATTTACCAGGATATCGATGTGCCCCAGCGCCTCGTTGGCCTGTGCGACCATCGCCTTGACCGAGTCGTCATCGCTGGTGTCCACCGTTATCGGGATGATGCGCTGGCCGGTTTCCGCTGCAAGTTCTTTGGCTGTAGCCTCAAGCGCCTCAAGACCGCGTGACGCGATCACCACATCAACGCCCTCAAGTGCGAGCTCACGCGCTATGGACTTGCCAATGCCACGGCTTCCGCCCGTGATGATCGCCGTTTTTCCGTTGAGTTCTAGATCCAAGGTGCGTCTCCCGGTACGGTCGGCATCGATATGCCGAAATCAGATTTGGACAACGATTTCAGAATACTATTCGGGCGTAACTGTATACCCGGTATCGCCTCTAGGGGTGGAGCAGGTTCAACCGAGAGGTTCGATCAGCTCTCCGCCGCGTACGGTTATTACCGGCCGGTACATACCGCCAGTACGGTCGGCGCCCTCAAGGTCAGCGTGAACGTACGGCCCTTCGTCCCAACGCAACACCGAAAGATCGGCGCAAGAGCCCGGCTTCAGCGTCCCGATCTCCTCCTGCAATCCCAGAACTTCTGCCGGTCTGACAGTTACACGCGGCCAGATATCGGATTCGCTTACACCCGCAGCGCGCATCTTTGACATCACGTGCGGGAGATCGTGCGGTTGCTCCTGTCCCAGGTGGAAGCTGTACACGTCGCTGGAAATAGTGTCCGGTAAGAATCCTTCGTTGTTCATCACGCCGAGCGCCATGTAGTTGATGGCGACGGGCCCGTGACCGAGGTCGAACAAAATCCCCCTCTCACGCGCCTCACGAACACAGTCCCGGATACGCCCGTCCCTCACCAGCGTTGTCTCGCTGGGGTCTGAGCAGTACGTGAAAACGTCGCCGGGGCGTAGCAATGGAAGCTGGTCTTCGAGCGCCCATCCCGGTGCGCGGCGTGGTCCAAATAACAGGGGCAAGTCAGTAACTTCGGCCGCCTCCAACGCACGGTTCAGGATTTCGTGCGGGTCGGAAGGGCCACAGGTCATGACGCTCGTGTTGACCGTAATGCCCCAGATCGCCCCGGAATCGTCCTCCTTGATTGCGGCGACACACTCGTCCGCGTCAGCGAACTCTGGCTTCGTAAACGGCCCTTCCGGGTTGGATTCTCCGTTGCGGCCGATATGAAGGGCCATACGGATGCGCGTTTTGCGCGTGCCGATAACTTCTTCTTTGTATCGGTCCCAGTTGCGTGCACCGGCATCACCCTGGGACAGGACGGTGGTCGAGCCGCGGGACAGCATGTGGATATCGGGGTCGATGCCGTAACGCCCATCGCCCAGTCCGGGATGGGCGTGCAGGTCTATGAGGCCGGGCAGGAGTATTCCGTCCGGATAGTCAAGGTTGCTGATGGCTTCTGGGGGTCGTGCGCTGTCATCGCCTACAGCGGAGATACGACCGTCGTGCACAGCTACCCATCCCGGTGCATCTGACCCGGTAACGGGGTCAATGACACGACCGGCGCTGATCACGAGGTCAGCCGTGGTGGATGTTGGTTGATCTGATGTCATGACTTCTTTCTAGTCCGGCGTTTCTTATTTGGCGCTGCATGTGCGGCCTCAATCGACAACTGCGCCCAACCTTTTACCTCAGCTTCGCTGTCCAGCACTTCCGCCGGAACTTCCCAGTAAGGCATCGGCTTGAACTGTGTTGAACCGGCGTTTTCGTATGCTGCCCGATTAGAGTCATCTGCTTTGAAGTACAACGTGTCCGAAGAAACGAGAGCGAACATATCGCCGGACTCGAATACTCCGTAGCCGCCAAACATGGACCGGCTTGTTACAACGCCGAGCGGTTGGAGCATCTCCATTACGTACTCCATGTATCCCGGATCTACTGCCATGGCGATCCCCTTTGACGTGCCTCATCCCATTCGAATTCTCTGAACTTAGGCCGGTATTCGTAGCGGGTCAAGATGTTGATGGCCGTGCATCGCTAGAATGGGTGGACGACGCCCGCCCGCCCTTACGGGGAGGTTAGCCCCATGAAGCTCAGAGATCTGATGACCAGCACCGTGTATACGATCGGCTCTGAACAGTCGATCGTTAACGCCGCGGCACAGATGCGCGAGCTCAGCGTCGGCTCGCTTGTCGTGATGCGAGAGGACTCCGTCGAGGGAATCCTCACGACCTGGGACATGATCTCTGGATGTCTCGGAGCAGGGCACGACCCACATGATTGCCCGGTTTTCAGGCACATGAGCAGCCCGGTGCATACAGGGCGTGTCGATATGGAGGCGGTGGACGCCGCACGCGTGATGGCCGAACGAGGCGTCAGCAGGCTACCCGTTGTCGATGAGACCGGGGCGATGGTCGGAATAGTGACCTACGCCAACCTGTCCCGCGTAATGGAGCAACTAACGCGCGACTTGCTTGGCGGTTGGCAGAGACCTGTCACTTAATCGTCCATGAGCGCCAGTTAGTTCAGCCGTATTTCCAATACTTCAGGATGCAACTCATAGCCTGAACTGCCTATCTGGTGACGTGGTCAACTTAATCTCGACACCGGCGACAGAATACAAGTCATGAATAACTAAAACGGGCGGACCCCAGATGGAGTCCGCCCGTTTTTTTGTTCTGATTACCGGCTAGCCTTTGAGGATGGCGGCCAATCTTTCCGCCACGACCTGCTCTTCGCCATCATTCAAGCCGACCATTCCGACCTGCATACCACCGAAGTACGGGTTCACGCGGGTCCAGATGGGCGGGTCGCCGTCCTTGAGACGGGCGACTACTTCATCTTCCGAGATTCCCGCCACGCTCTCGTCAATGCTCAGGAACAGGTTGAATACCGATGCGCCGGTCGGGTCACGGTCGGCCTCGACGCTGACGCCCGGGATGCCGGAGACGGCGCGCTCAATGTGAGTCAGCTTGGCATCTAGTCTGGCGATGCGCTCTTCGTGATTCATGGTCAGCCATTCACGTACCGCTGCGGCCACGCCAACGACCTCCTGTCGGTCGATTTTCTGCGGGCGGCCAATTCCTCGAACGCGCCGCTCTTCAAATGAGATGAAGCTGTTCAGGCGCACACGGTTGATCCAGGTCTTTGTTCCGACGACCATGCCCGCCGAGTGCGGGGTGCCGATGTATTTAGTGCCGTAGGCGACCATGTCTGCCCCGAGCTTGGCGTACTTGCCCATATTCTCAGTCGGGTACACCTGTCCGGCCGCGTCCACGATGACTGGCAGGTCGTGCTTCTTAGCAATGGCGATGACCTGTTCTACCGTCAGGACTGACGAATCCTTGATCTTTTCGTTCGCCACGTAGTGGAGCGCTGCTGTCTGGTCGTTGATAGCTGCTTCCAGATCGTCCTCTGACGTGCCCTCGTCCGTGCCGTATTCGATTAGTTTGGCACCGGCAAAGTTCAGCGTGCGGTCGTAGTGGTAGCGCTGTTTTTTCTGGATGAGGATCTCGTTTGGCATCCCGGTTGTGTCCGGGAGCTGAGCAACGAAGTCATCGTTGTCCCTCGCCATAGCCGCCGCGGTGGAGAGCACAAGTGCGGAGGCCGCTCCCGATGTGATGTATGCGGACTCAACCCCCAGCATGTCGGCAATCAATCCGCCGGCCTTGTCCTGCAACTCCGCCAGCGGAACGTAAGCGCCGTTCGCTCGTTCCATGGCGTCACGAACGGTCGGTGAAGTCTGCGACCCACCGAGCAGTGTCACCGAACCGATGGCGTTGATAACGGGCGTCACACCGAGTTCGTCGTAGATGTCTCCCCAGCCGGTCTCTGCCATCGGGTCTCTCCTTGTAAATTGGTAATCTAGGTTGTCGAATTCGCCGCCGTAGCTTCTCTCACACGATTCGGCACGCGGCGCAGTCTCGCGCCTGACGGCATTTGAATCTACTGGACCAGTTACTGCACCCAATGTGGTGATAATTGGTCGTGATCTGGAGTCGGATGGCCGGAAGCTCAAGCTAAACTTTCGTCAAAGACCGACGACCACTAGATAACGAAACATACGGGAGGAACTTTAATGTCCACAGAATCTGTCCTCGGACACCACCTCGGAGCAATCATGGCTGGCGATGTCGACGCCATACTGGAGGACTTCACCGAAGACTCCGTGCTGTTTACGCCGGATGGTCCGGTGCGCGGATTGGACGCCCTCAGGGAGATGTTCACCGGACTTGTGACCGAGCTTCTTCCGCCCGGTTCCGACCTGAAGCTGATCGACCAGTCCATCGAGGGTGAAGTTGGTTACGTCGCATGGAGTGGGTCGTCCGAGAAGTACGACTTCCCGATCGGCACTGACACCTTCGTCGTCAAGAACGACAAGATTGTGGTCCAGACCTTCGCAGCAAAGATCGACCCGAAATAGGCCGCATCGCCCCCCTCTCCCGATGGGAGAGGGTTGGGGTGAGGGAGAACACATTCCCGCACCACGCGACTAGAAGATGCAAAACACCCCCGGTTACGCCGGGGGTGTTTTCATTTAACGGGTTCCGTCCAATCCAGGATCACCTTACCGGACTCACCAGACGCCATAACTTCAAACGCCTTTTCGTACTCCGTGTAGTGAAGTCGGTGCGTTATCAGCGGCGAAATATCGAGCCCACTCTGGATCAGCGCCGTCATCTTGTACCAGGTCTCGTACATCTCACGGCCGTAAATGCCCTTGATATTCAAACCCTTGAAGATCACGTCGTCCCAGTTAACCGTTGCGGCACGATTCTGGATGCCCAGTAGCGATATCTTCCCGCCATGCGTCATGTTGGCCATCATGTCGTTCACGGCCCGTGGATTACCTGACATCTCCAATCCAACATCGAACCCCTCGATCATCCCCAGCGCTTGTTGTGCCTCGGCGATCGTCCCTGCGTCGATGTCCAGTGCGATCGTGGCATCACAGGCCTCTGCGAGCGAAAGCCTGTACGCGTTCAGGTCCGTGATGACGACGTGCCGTGCCCCGGCGTGACGGGCGACGATCACTGACATGATCCCGATCGGACCGGCCCCCGTGATGAGGACGTCTTCACCAAGCAGATCCCATGAAAGTGCGGCGTGGACAGCGTTTCCAAGTGGATCAAACAGGGACAAAACTTCGGGGGAGATCGTCGGATCCACCCGCCAGACGTTGCTCGAGGGCATAGACAGGAACTCGGCGAACGCTCCATCCCGGTTCACACCGATAGCGTTTGGGGTCTGACACAGGTGACGCCTACCCGCACGGCAGTTTCGACAATGTCCGCACACGATATGCCCCTCGCCGGAGACAAGGTCGCCGACGCAGACCTCAGATACATCACGCCCGACCTTCTCGACAACTCCAGCGAACTCGTGACCGATAGTCTGCGGCGCATGGATCGTCTTACTCGCCCAGTCATCCCACTCATAAATATGGACATCAGTTCCGCAGATAGAGGTCTTCTGGATACGGATCAGAACGTCGCCAGGGCCGATCTCCGGGACAGGGACGTCGATGAGCGTTAGCCCGGGACCGGCTTCTGTTTTGACTATGGCTTGCATAGCTCCGTGCATTTCTACAACCGTTGCCTGTTGTTGGACCCCTCTTCACCCAGTATCCGCCTACTTCACACCGATGCCTATGTGAACCTCAGCCTCCGTAGCAAACGGGCCATCGCCCTGTTCACTCCGTACCTGCGTCACGAAAGCTTCTCCGAATATTTGCCTCTGGCGGTCAGTCAGGCTATTGATCATGAGTCGCCACGCAGGCAGGGCTTCGGCCATCTTCGGCCAGAACTCTTCCGGTGAGCTGAACGGGATCACACTCCTCACGGTGAACAGGTTCGCGCGAGAGAACCCGGCGGCCAGCATCTCCGAGCGAAATACATCCGGATCTGCCAGCGAGAACAAAGGGCTTGGACCGGCAGGTTGGAATTCCGGGTTGGCGGCTTTCAAGGCCCCTATGATCAACCTGTTTATTTCGAGGCCTTCCGGACCCGTGAACGCGGTGATCGCTCCCATGCCTCCGGGCTTGAGCACACGGCAAAACTCACGCATGCCTGCAGCCATATCCGGAAAAAGCATGATCCCGAACGACGAGTAAGCGATATCGAACGAGCTGTCTTCGAGCTGCAGATCCTGCCCATCCATCACTTCTGCCTGTACACCGTCGATTCCGAGATGTCTGGCTGTTTTAAGGACGTGCTCGACCATGCCCTGCGAGAAATCGGTCGCCAGCACATCGGCCCCGGTCTGCGCCGCCAGGATGCTAAAAATACCCGGCCCGCACGCCACGTCCAGGACCTTCTGCCCGGGGCCGACACCCATGATGCTCAACGATTGCCGGGCTACTCCGTCCGACAGCGTGAAAATCCATTCGTCGTATCCCGTGACCGCCTGGTCCCAGGCTTTTGCCATTTGCGCTGCGTTTGGCTGCGTCATCGTTCCCTCTGATTCAGGTCCGTCGAAAATTTACCCGTAACAGCATTAAACTCCTCCCATGTCAGGCGAACCACACTTCACCCATGCCCTTTTCGACTTCTTTGGCGAGCTTGCGCTGAACAACGACCGCGAATGGTTCAAAGCGCAGCGTGAGCGCTACCTGCGGGATGTGCGCGACCCCATCCTGAAGTTCGTCACGGACTTTGCGCCGCGCCTATCCGGGATCAGCTTCTCTTTCAACGCCGATCCGAGGCCGGTTGGCGGATCGATGTTCCGCATCCATCGTGATATGCGGTTCTCGAAGGACAAGAGTCCGTACAAGACGAATGCCGGAATCCAGTTCCGGCATGAGCAGGCCGGAGATGCCCACGCGCCGGGGTTCTACCTCCATCTAGAACCAGGAGGCTCCGGAGCAGCGGCGGGTATGTGGAAGCCGGGACGTGATGAACTGGCGAAGGTGCGTGGAGCGATAGCGGCAAGCCCGTCAAGTTGGCGTGACGCCACGTCCGGCGAAGAGTTCAAGCGTCGATGGGAGGTCACCGGAGAGTCGCTTGTCCGCGTGCCACGTGGGTTCGACCCGGAGCACCCGGCGATCGACGAGATCAAGCGCAAGGACTTCATCGCTTGGGCGACGTTCACGGACGAGGAGATCTGCTCCCCGGATTTCCTGGATGAGTACACAGACGCCTGCTACGGCGTGTCTCCGATGGTGGAGTACCTGACGAAGACGATTGGTCTGGACTTTTAGGGCGTTGCTGGATATCCGGGTCGATTGACATCGACCCGAAGGCGGATAGTCATTCGCCCCTACGATGTGGTTGTGACAACGCTCGGTTTGTGATTAGCGTCCGTTAGCGGATTATTCCGTCATGGCAGGTCATCGCCGGAATTCTTTACGTCTCCACGGATACGACTACGCGTCAGCAGGTGCTTATTTCGTCACGGTGTGCTCGGCTGATCGCGTACCACTGTTCGGTGAAATTAAGGACGATCGAGTTGTACTGACCCCTTTTGGGCACATCGTTTCAGACAGATGGCATCAAGCGGTTACACAGGTGCACGGTTCCGAGCCCGACGAGTTTATCGTGATGGCAGATCATTTCCATGCCATTGTGTGGCTCAATACCGGTGTTACGACTTCCAGCCAAAACACCGTAGGGGCGAATGACTATCCGCCCTTCGCCAGTCATCGGGCACATCTTCGGTCGCTGGTACGCACTTTCAAAGCAGCCGTCACAACAGCCATAAACACGGAGCGCAATACTCCCGGTAACAAAGTCTGGCAACGCAACTATTACGACCGCGTGATTCGCGATGAGCGAGAGTTGAACTCGGCTCGCAAGTACGTGCGGTTCAATGTAGATAAGTGCCTCATGATGCGAGAAACATCAGCGCGTCGCTAAGATCTCATCCGGGTCGATTGGCATCGACCCGAGGGCGGATAGTCATTCGCCCCTACGGGTTGTGGTAGTTCGTCGCACCCCCACAACCAATCATTCTTCTCGCCATGCCTTGATTGACTATTAGAACGGTTGTTCTAATATGTTCTCAGCGGTAGCAACTGATGCACCGCTTTGAGCAACTCTGGGGGCGGAGTGAACTCGCAACAGCAGGAGAACACGGCACAGAAACAGGAAGTAGACGCAGGGCTTAGGGACCAATTAAACAGGGGCAGAGCGCTTATCGGGACCCAGGGATGGACCGGGCCTGACTGGCGTCGACTTGCCTATCCAAGTGGTCTTTCAGCCAGTGGGAGGCTGTCCTGGTATGCACGCGTCTTTGACGCCGTAGAGGTCAACAGCACCTTTTATGGCATTCCGTCACACGCGACCGTGCGCACGTGGCGCGGGTCCGTTCCACGCGGTTTCACCTTCACCGTGAAGATGCCGCGACTGATCACGCACGAGCCTGATCTAACCCGCTCTGATGCTGAACTTGCATCATTCCTAAGCGCCGTTAGCGAGCTTGGCGAGTCTCTCGGCGGGGTGCTCATACAGCTTCCGCCATGGTTCGGACCGGACCGCCTGTCTGAACTCTCTCGATGGATGTCACGTCTACCGGTATCCGAGTTCGATTTTTTCCTTGAGGTTCGCTCCCCTGCCCTGCAGGGCCCTGCGCTCTCTGAATCTCTGGAGCGCGCCGGTATCGGGACGGTCACGACGAACCTCAGCGCACGCCCGGGGAAGATAGAGATGTCAGTTTCCGGACAGGCCGGGTACATCCGGTGGTTGGGGCCACGTAAAGGATCCGACGGGTCTCTTATTGCCTCCGGCAGAGTCCTGAGGCCAGATACAGAAACCTTCAAACGAGAGGCAGCTCTATGGGCGTCTGCCATTCGTTCTCAGATCGAACGCGGCGCAGACGTATTCGGTTTCTTCTCCGGCGACTATCTCGGCACCGGGCTTCTTCCTGCGGCCTACCTGTCCGAGCAACTGGACCAACCGGTCGATCTCTCGTTACGCCCGTCCGCAGTGTCCCTCATGCAGTCAGCCCTGACCGATGCCGGGTATCCGCGTGTCGACCCGCCGTCTGCTCCGAGGCGGTTGCCATCCTCTCATGATGACTCGGCCTCACAGGGGGTGTTGATCTAATGCCAACACTCGACGGAAAGCGCGCTGCGGTCGCATGTATCCACATCCCCAACTTCATGTGGCAGGTGGAGTCTTTGCGCCGACCTGACCTGGTCGGACGGCCAACGATCATCGTAGGCGAGACGGGTGCGGCCGCTAGCAAGGGAGGGCAATCCGTACTCGACTGGTCGCCCGATCTTGGCTCGAAGATGAGCCCCACATTTACCAGGGGGATGCCGCTCAGCGAGGCGCTGGCAGACGCCCGAAAGGATGTGACGCTACTGGAGCCAGACATGCCGTTGTATCGGCGCACCTTCGGAGAGGTCCTGACGCAGCTCGAGGCGCGTTGTCCCGATGTGGAGCCGGATGCCGAATATGCCGAAAATTCAGGGCTCGGGCGGGCGTACATCGGTATCTGGGGACTGGAGAGACTCTACGGCGACGATGCGCAGGTGGTCCGGGCACTGTCCAACGCCGTAAACCAGTTCGACGCCCGGATAGGCGTGGGCGAGAACAAGTGGCTAGCTTTTGTCGCAGCGTCCGCCAGCGCGTCCGGGCGCGGCCTCAAGATCACGGGCGAGCCGGGACGTTTCCTTGCGAAGTTGCCGGTCGAGCTACTGCCGGTCGATTTCAAGCTGGTCACACGGCTTCACGGATTCGGTTTGCACACAATGGGAGACATCGCTGCACTTCCTCCGGGCGCGATGCAGGCGCAGTTCGGTAGCAACGGAGCGCTGGTGTCCGATCTGTCTAACGGCATTGACCATCGTCCACTGGTGGCGCGGCGGACGGAAGAGGCCGTTTCGGAATACCTGGAGTTCCCGGACGCGACGGTCAGTATGGCGATGATCCTCCCGGCTATCGAGAGCCTGCTGTCCCGTGCATACACCCGTCCACAACTCGCCCGACGATACGCACGCGAGGCCAAGCTGGAGGCGAGTGTCCTGCGCAGGCCGCCGTGGACGACTCGGGTGGCGTTCAAGGAACCGGCGGGATCCCGGACGAAGGCACTGTTTTCGATCAAGGCAAAACTGGACGATCTTGCGCTGCCGGGTCCGATAGAGGACATGCGACTGACACTTTCCGGGTTGACGGGAGAGTCGGGCAGGCAGGAGTCGCTGTGGACGGAGGTGCGGCGTGATCAGAAGTTGCAGGAGGCGGTGAGTCAACTAGAGGCACGGCTGGGTACAACGCCGCCAGTCTATCAGGTAAGGGAGTTAGAACCATGGTCCCGAATTCCGGAACGAAGGCACGCGCTCGTGCAATTAAGCCCTTAAATGCGCCGACGGCGGTGGCGGTGAGCGCAAATGAGCGCGGGATGCCGGAGTCTCTCTCTTACGGAAAGAAGGTGTATGAGGTGGCCTCTATCGAGGACATGTGGAAGATCAACGATGAGTGGTGGCGGGGGCAGGAGATGGAGATAGAGCGGGTGTATTTCAACGCCCGGCTCACTGATGGCCGACCGGTAACGCTGTTCCACAACCTGGCCGTAGATGAGTGGTTCCGGCAGTGAGAGGGTGCCGCCGCAGGCAGCCCAACGCCTAAATGCCAAGACCCAAGAAGGAACACCGTAGCCTCGGGGGATTTTCTTCTGACCTGAGAGGGTCGGATGGCGATGTCGCGCCCGATGGTCCGAGTAAAGCAGCTGAGATTGCTGAACGCATAGGTTCGAAGTCTGTTGATAGCTCTCCCCGGATGGAGAAGCGGCGCACTTCCAGCGTTCGGGCTCGTGAGGCTCGGGCGCGGGTTGCCGAAGAGCTTGAACCTCCCTCACCCCAGCCCTCTCCCGCTGGGAGAGGGAGTTCACCCGTCGAAAGCAAAGGCGGAAAAGGGATTCCGTTTTCTGACGACGCGGCTTCCCCCTCACACCCGATTCATGTGGCCTCTCCCACTGGAAGAGGGGGCAAATCGGAAGGTCCCCCCGTAACAACTCCCTATGCAGAGCTGCATTGCCATTCCAACTACTCGTTCAAGGAAGGTTCTTCCCACACATCAGAGCTTTTGATAGAAGCGCAGGCACTTGGGATTCGAGCGCTTGCCATCACGGACCATGACAACCTTTGTGGAGTGATGGAGTTCGCCCAGGCAGCGAAGGGAGTCGGGATCAAACCGATCATCGGGGTCGAGGTCACCCTCAAAAGTGGGCACCACCTCACCCTGTTGGCGGAGAACGCAGAGGGCTACCGCAACATCAGCATGCTCACGACGCGGGCACACATGGACCCACCGGAGCGACCCGGTCCGAAAGGTGTCCTGCCTGCGCTCGATCCT
>JABIGL010000211.1 GCA_018650185.1 Chloroflexota bacterium | reverse complement strand
CCCGCCTGACGCTCCAACACCTGCACAAGACAACACGACGATGCTCGTCGGGGAATTGCGACACCGCCACCCTGAGGCTCTCGAAGGACCGGCCCACACAGCAGCGGCCCCACTCCCCCCGTCACATCGCCTAGCGGCGATCCTCATCTTCGTCGTCCTCCTCATCTTCGCCGTCTTCCCCACCCTCCTGCGGATACCCGGAAGCCGCCATCGTCGCCCTCAGCCCCCGGGTTAACTCACCCAACTCGGCATTTGAAAAGCTGCGGCCAGTTCCCGGAACGGTGTAGTACCAGGGAGGCATCTCGCCATCACGAATCGATTCGACGACTTCATCCGCCTCGTCCTGAACCAGATCCCACTCGGAGAAATTCAATTCTCGTCGCCCCTCGTCGACATGAGACTGCACGTACCACGACACGGGAGCGACGTTGGAGTACCACGGCCACACAACTTCGTTGCTGTGGCAATCGAAACAGGCCGCCACCGTGAGTTCGCGGGTTCGAGGTGAATCCCAGTTGGGCTCTAGTCGCACTGGTGAGTTGTCGTGGTCGCGACCATATGGAACGGCCTGAATTGCCAGCAGCACGACAAGAGCCAGCACAGCCAACGACCCGGCAATCTTTAGCTTTTTTTGCCAGACGAACCTGAAAGCTGCGGACATCTCCGTCTCCCACGCGCGTGAATGGACACTAATACCCGGCATCCATTCAACACACAGTGGCGCGTCAGGTTCGTGAGATGGCTATGAGGAGTAGTCCACGAGCGGTGATGATCCCGTGATTGTCCCTGGGATACCTAACCTCGACCGGCGGGCGGAATGATCAACACCGGATATTTCGCTGTTCGCACGACGCGGTCCGTTACCGAACCAAGCTGCCAGTCTGCCCGGTTGGACCAGCCACGGGTCGAAAGAATTAGAAGCGGCTCATCGGCTCCATCCGCAGCCTCTAAAAGCTGCTCGTGTGCTGTAAGTGACCCCACAACCGTCCTGGTTGAAAGTCCGTCAGTCGAAAACTGTTCCGACACGCGGGTAACGTACTGCTCCGCGTGATGGGTCACGGAATCGAAATAAGTCGCCGCACCACCGAGTGGATCCGGCGGCGGAGTGGATCTTACGATCACCACATCCACCCCAAGCTTGCGAGCGATCTGACGGGCAGGGCCTAGAGAAGCGGTAGCCGTCTCTGATCCGTCCACGCCAACAACAATCGTCTTCACTCCGCCTTCTGGCGCGACCGAGCCGCCGTCCTCGTCCGGAGGAATCACAAATACAGGAATCGAACTCGACCTGATGATGCGGTCCGTCGTGATCCCCAACAGATTGGGACCTGTCGCAGATCGGCCACGGGTCGAAAGAGCGACAAGCCCGCATCCGTGTCCAGCGGCAGATTCAAGAATCTCAACCGACGCCTGACCTTCTCGGATCTCCACCTCAACAGGCAGACCGCTCCCTTCGAACCGATTCTTTACGATCTCAATGTACTGGGTGATCGCTCCGACATCTGCGGTCCCTGTTAGGTCGTTTGGAAGATCCCCGGCTGGAATCGGGGACAAAACTCCAAGCAGATGAATACTTGAGCCGAGTCCCAGTGCAAGTCGCTCGACATAAGGGACGATTGAGGCCGCGGATTCAGAACCATCAAGCGGCAGGAGTATTCGGTCTAGATTCGTGTGGGCGCTGGACATAAGTACCTCCGGCGTCGGTTCCGGATATCGCCAAGATTCATTTCGGTTATTCGTAGATTATCGAGAAAACACCGTTCTGCGCATGAGTGTTCCGTGGTCATGTCTCCAACGCAGTCCCGGTCCGCAAAAATAGTTTCCTGCCCCACCACAGAGACAGGTACACGAGACCTACCAGCACCGGGACCTCGATCAAAGGCCCTACCACTGTGGCGAATGCCTCACCCGATGAGACACCGAACACCCCGATAGCCACGGCAATAGCCAACTCAAAGTTGTTCCCCGCGGCCGTGAACGATACGGCAGTCGTGTCCTCGTAGGAGAAGCCAAATTTCTTGGTGACGATGAAGGCGACGCTGAACATTAACGCGAAGTACAGGCCCAACGGGACGGCTATCCGCCCGACATCCGCCGGTGAGTCGATGATGCGATCACCCTGGTTGATGAACATCACGATGATGGTGTAAAGCAGCCCGACAAGCGCTATCGGCCCCAGCCGTGGAGCCAGCGTCTCGTCGTACCAGTGGGCACCTTTACGCTTCACGACGAGGTACCGGGTCAGTGCTCCAGCCACCAGCGGGAGACCCAGGAACAGCAGCACGTTACGGGCGATGAGCCACATTGATATATCGACGGCCGTCTCTTCTGCGCCGAACCACCCGGGGATCACGTCGAGGAACATGATGCCGAGCACAGAGTAGAAGAAGATCTGAAACAGCGAGTTCAGGGCCACCAACAGCGCGGCAAGTTCTTCACTTCCGCGCGCCATCATGTTCCACACCAGCACCATCGCAATGCATCGAGCCAACCCGACAAGAATCAGGCCGTTCCGGTACTCCGGATGATCAGGAAGAAAGGCCCATGCCAGCCCGAACATCAGCAACGGCCCGACGATCCAGTTAAGGACTAACGAGGTCCCCATCAGTTTCGGACGGGCAGCGAAACCGGCCATCGACCCGTACCGTACCTTTGCAAGAATCGGGTACATCATCCAGATGAGTCCGATACCTACCGGCAGCGAGACATCCGCCAGCCGGAATCGCTCAAGATCATCTTTGAGTCCCGGCTCAGCTTTGCCGATCGCGACCCCGATGGCCATCGCCACGAGGATCCAGAGAGGAAGCAACCGGTCGATCAACCCCAGACCCCTCATGGGTGAGACCGGAACCGGAGATACGTCGTCGAGAGTATTAGTCGCCAAGTGCCTGCCTAACTAGTGATCGCCTTTTGCCGCATCAATCGAATTCGATCAGAGTCAACTTCATATCGTCATCCTGAACTGGTTTCAGGATCCTCCCACGGCCTTGAAAGAATATCTAACGATGGACCACATCGCCAGACAGCGTTACCCCCGTAATAACGGACCTGGAAGTCCATCTCCGTATCCGGGAGGATGCTGGAGCGGCCGTGGTCATATGAGTGGGTGGTAAGGGGATCCAATTTGTGCGGCATGAGCTTGAGGGATTGGGCATCGGCCCAAGATAAGCCCGAGAGCAGCTCGCCGCAGGTCCAGTTCACGCGCGCCTGCATTCTCTTTGTTACTGCT
>JABIGL010000210.1 GCA_018650185.1 Chloroflexota bacterium | reverse complement strand
GTATGGACGCATGTTGATGTTGACGAAAGCCCAGCTCTCGTTTGCATCAGCTAACTCGCTGCAAAGTCGGTTTACATCGTCGTAGTTACCGTCAACGGCGACCACGGTTGGGCCGTAGATGGCTGCGCCTATAACTTTGCCTCTTTCGAGGTCGCTTGGTATGAAGACCAGCGTGCGCATGTTGGCTTTCGCACCGTGTGCTGCAACTGCGCCTGCCAGGTTGCCGGTGGATGCGCAGGCCAACGTATCGAAACCAAACTCGAGGGCTTTCGTTGCGGCTATAGAAACCACGCGGTCCTTGAACGAGTAGGTCGGGTTGACGGCGTCGTTCTTGACCCACAGGTTGTCGATGCCAAGTTCACGACCGAGGTTGTCGGCCTTGAGTAGCGGCGTCATTCCGGTGCCGATGTCGACAGCGTTCTCCGCGTCTACGGGAAGGAGGTCTGCGTACCTCCACATCGTGAGCGGGCCGTCTTTAATCTTCTCGCGGCTGATTGCAGCCCCGATGGCGTCGTAGTCGTAAGTGATTTCGAGAGGCCCAAAACACCATTCACATACGTGGATAGGTGCAATTGGGTACTCGTTGCCGCATTCACGGCAGTGTAGTGCTGAGGCGTATGCCACCCGGTAATCCCTCCGGTGCGTTGAAAATGCAACTGTCACCGGGCCCGGGCGATCCTTGCCGGGAGTGACAGCAGCAACTTTCTTCAAAGTCCGCTGATTCACCGGCTGCGACAGCGACCTCGGTATACGAGGTGAACGCTATCGCAGCGTGGATCTAGTCCTAAATGTTAGGTCCAGTGACACAGGCAGTCAACACGCTACGTTTGAAATGTACCTGTGGGGGTACGTTGTTCATCCGATTTTCGCGACAGACCTTGATCCACTTGCGATACGGCTGAGCCTTTCATATATGGTCATTCGCATCCAGAATGTGTAATAACGTGACCCTTGGATTCTCGAATCCAGTCACCTCCAATTATGGTTTATCGACACGACGGCCCGGACGACCACGATCACACTGAATCCGATGACGAGTTCGGAGATGGTAACGCGCTCGAGGTTCCTGAAGAATCGGGGACTTCTGAGACTCTGGAGATAGGTGACGACTTCGAAGTCATCGAATCAGAGGAAGAGTTCGAACGTCGGCTGGAGTCGGAGTACCCGGGGCCGTCTGCTTACGATATTGCGCTGTCGGAGCGTGACGACGATGACAGCGGAAAGAACCGGTTCACCGGCGACTGGCTCAAGAGCGCAGGCGGGGTGTTGCTCATATTCGCGGCGCTAGGGTTGCTGATCTCGCTCGTGGGTCCGCTGGCGTTTTCTCGTGGCAGCAACACCGTTGACGAAACGTTCAGATCCGTTCGGGTGGAAGAGGTGGTGGACGGCAACACCATCGTCGTCACCCTGGATGGCGACCGCGAGACCGTTCGCTACATTGGAATTGCGGTCGGAGTTCCGGGTGAGTCCTACTACCGGACATCACAGTTGGCCAATCAGAGTTGGGTAGAAGGCGAGATTGTGATCCTTGAGCGGGACGGGGACGACCGGGACAAAGACGGTCGATTGCTCCGTTACGTGTACGTCGAGAATCAGATGGTGAATGCTGTTCTACTGGCGAGCGGGCTGGCCAGGTATTCACCCCACCACTCAAACAATCGCCACGACTCCACACTGCTGTCGGCGGAGAATGCGGCACGGGATGCACAACGTGGAATCTGGGCCGGCGATGATGTAGCTGAGGTCAGGCCTGCGTGAACCAGGCCGCGGTCTTATCGACGCCACCAGTACCCGTATTCAAGAATCCGCAATTCCGACGGCTATGGGCGATAGGCGCGTTTGGCGGGACGATGCGCTGGTTAGACACGCTGGTCATAGCGCTGGTCGCGTTCGAGATGACGGACTCGCCGTTCCTGGTTTCTTTGACCTTTTTCTTCCGAACGGCCCCGATGCTGTTCGGAATCGGGCTGGGGATCGTTGCGGACAGACTTAATCGCAAATACTTCCTCGTAACGGGTCTGATTCTGCAGGCCGTCATCGCCGCGGTTATGGCGACGCTGCTGATAGCGGATGTACTCGTGTACTGGCAGCTTGCTGTTGGCACCTTTTTGTCGGGCATTATCTGGGCTTCGGAGTTTCCGGTTCGTCGGACCCTGATAGGTGAGCTGGTGCATCGGGATCGTCTTGGACGGGCGATGAGCCTGGACTCCGCTACGAACGCATTCAGCAGGATCATCGGGCCGTTCACGGGCGGCGTGTTTATGGCCACCATCGGCCCTGAAGGCGCGTATATCACCGGTATCGTTCTGTTCCTGATGGCGGCATTCGTCGCTACAACGCTCAACTACAAACGACCCGCAGCGACGACGTCCGGAGCCGGTGTGTTGGCGGATCTAGCTGATGGCGTGCGCTACATCCGGGCGAGCCAGTTGATGGTGGGCACGCTTATCGTGACGATGCTCATGAATGTGTTCGCGTTCCCGTACATGAGTCAGCAGCCGATTATCGCTAAAGAGACCCTGGAGGTTGGCGACGTCCTTGTCGGGTTGCTCAACTCCGTGGAGGGAATGGGATCGGTACTGGGAGCGATCTTAATTGCTTCCTTTGCATTGCCCCGACACTACTCCCGCATCTACCTTTATGGCTCGTTGCTTTTCCTGGTCGGAATATTCCTGTTTTCGCAGTCGTCCTGGTACTGGGTGAGCTTCGTGATCGTGTTCATGGGCGGGTTTGGCATGTCTGCGTTCGGCACGATGCAGAGCACCATCATGGCGTCCGCCGCCTCGCCGGAAATGCGAGGCAGGGTGATGGGGACCGTGGCGGTGT
>JABIGL010000191.1 GCA_018650185.1 Chloroflexota bacterium | reverse complement strand
GAGGTATCTATGGCTGATCAGAAGAAGTTCCTGCTAAACGAAACGGACATTCCAAAACGCTGGTACAACGTCCAGGCGGATCTGGATGTCCCACTCGCTCCAGCGCTACATCCCGGTACCGGCCAACCAGCGGGTCCGGATGATTTCGCTCCGTTGTTTCCGATGGATCTGATCATGCAGGAGGTCAGCCAGGACCGCTGGATCGACATCCCGGAACCGGTGCGTGACGTGTACCGAATCTGGCGACCGACGCCTCTTTTCCGGGCTACTGGTCTCGAGAAGGCACTCGGCACACCGGCGAAGATCTTCTACAAGTATGAAGGCGGTAGCCCTGCCGGGAGTCACAAGCCCAACACGGCCGTTGCGCAGGCTTACTACAACAGCATCGCAGGCACGAAACGTATCTCAACGGAGACCGGAGCAGGTCAGTGGGGCAGTGCACTGTCGTTCGCATGCCAGCAGTTCGGCATTGAAGCAAAGGTCTTCATGGTGCGGGCGAGTTTCGACCAGAAACCGTACCGGAAATCGATGATGCAAACATGGGGCGGCACGGTGACCGCCAGCCCGAGTGACGAGACAAATGCCGGGCGCACGATCCTTGAGGGCGACCCGGAGTCGCCGGGGTCACTTGGCATAGCCATTTCGGAAGCCGTCGAAGTTGCGGCTGGCGACGCGGACACCAAGTACTCGCTTGGATCGGTGCTGAACCACGTCCTGATGCACCAGACGGTTATCGGACAGGAAGCCATGCAGCAGATGGAAATGGCGGGCGGGTTGCCGGACATGGTGATCGGCTGCGCCGGTGGTGGATCAAACCTGGCCGGGATCGCTTTCCCGTTCGTGCCTGAGAAGCTGGCAGGGCGCGACATCCGTTTCATTGCGGTCGAACCGGCAGCAGCACCGTCGCTGACTAAGGGCAAGTTTGCGTACGACTTTGGGGACGCCATCGGAATGACGCCTTTGCTCAAGATGCACACTCTCGGCCATACCTTCGTCCCCAACCCGATCCACGCCGGTGGTCTGCGTTACCACGGCATGGCGCCGCTGGTGAGCGCAATGGCCGACGCGGGGCTAATCGAAGCACGGTCGTACAACCAGACCGAATGCTTTGACGCCGCTGTGCTGTTTGCCAGCACTGAAGGGATCATCCCCGCACCGGAGCCAACGCACGCCCTGAAGGCGGCTATCGATGAAGCACTTATTTGCAAGGAGACGGGCGAGGAGAAGTCGATCCTGTTCCACCTGTGCGGTCACGGCCACCTGGACCTATCGGCCTACGACAACTACTTCTCCGGCAACATGGTGGACTACGCACTGCCGCCGGAAGAAATCGCCGCCGCCATGGAGTCAGTGCCGCAGATCTAGTCCGTCTATGAAACGGATGAACCCTGTCGACGAAATCGGCTTGTTAACCACAGGCCCGACGATATGATCGCGCGCAACGGATTACCGGCCGCAGAGTTATGAACCTGTGGCCGGTTTTTCTTTCGATTTCCGATAGCGATTCCAGAGGATTCTGACCCTCAGGGGATATGGCGACCACCGGTCCTGTAGGCCACGGCGACAACTCGACTGCAGACTCTGCGGCCGGTGTGGAAACGCGCCCTGTGCCACAGGCCGGGCAAACTACAGGATTCCTGGGCCGTGCGTTTGAGTCGTTAGGCAACCGCCACTACAGGTTCCTGTGGCTGGGCGTGATGACCGGGATGAGCGGGACGCAGATGCAGTTCCTGGCTCGCGGAATCCTCGCCTTTGACATCACCGGTTCCTTCACGATTACCGGCCTGATAGCGGTCGGATTCGCGCCTGCATCACTCTTCGGCTCGTTTGTCGGTGGCACCGTTGCTGAGCGAGTGGAACGCCGCAGTCTGATCCAGATATTGCTATTGGGCCAGGTTGTGATAGCCCTGGCTGTCGCCGTCATGCTCATTGCTGATGTGTTGACGTGGCAGTACTTGCTGGTGGCCTCGATGATTCAGGGTCTTTACTTTGCCTTCGTGATGCCAGCTCGGCAGTTGATGATTCAGAGGATCGTGGACAAAGATTTGATGTCCAACGCGATTTCGCTCAACGCTGCCGCAATGAGTCTCACCACGATGGTGGCACCGGCAATAGGGGGAGTTCTCTACGGGTTCATCGGGCCTGAAGGCGTATATCTGACGGTGGCCAGCCTGAATGTTGTAGCCATCTTGTTCATGACGCAACTGCCGCGATTTCAACCTGATCCAACCGCTCCAAGGCCATCTATGGCCGCAAACGTTATCGATGGCTTCCGATATGTGCGCCAGTACCGGGAGCTGCTATCTGTCCTGCTGTTCGCCGCGGTGGTGATGATCCTGACGATGCCGTTTCGGATGCTGCTTCCCGCCTTCGCCAAGGACGTTTACGGAGCGACGCCATTCGAGGTGGGCGTTCTGACAGCTATGACCGGCATCGGTTCGCTGTTTGGCGCGCTAGGGATGGCGTCGTTGAGGCGCGGGCAGCGGCGGGGAGCCGTGCTGATGGCATCGGCGTTCGTGTCTGCATTTGCCATGATGGCCGTCGCCGGTCTGCCGTTCTACTGGATCGGGCTGTTCCTGATGCTGTTCATCGGCATCAGACGGATACCTACCGGGGCTGAAAACCGAGCCGACTCGATAGGCGGACTCGTACGACTGGCTGGCGATGTTTCCGGCTGCCGAGAAGTACGTAACCCCTTCCGCCGCCATCGCGTCCACCGCCTGCGCTACGACGCCGTCCTGGAAGAACGGCTGCGTGAGGTAGCTGATGTCGTCAACGATGATGTCGGCACCGGCAGCCTGAAGGTCATGAATCCCGGTAGCCATCGAAGCCGGGCCCTGCGAGCCGGTCTGAAACAGAATCCTGGCCCCCGGAGCTATGCCATACACGATCTGCGCCATAGCTCGGCCCTCGTCGGCACCACCCTCGCACGGGCTCATATCCTGTAATACGACTACGCCTGCAGGTAGTGCGCCACTTGCGATGTCGGTGCCTTCTCCGCCCAGGCAGTTGTAACTGTCAGAGATGATTCCAACCGTCACTCCCGTTCCATCAGCTCCAAATGTCGAATGAGCGATATCGCCACGGACTCTGGCGTTAACGGACAGGGATTCGGCAGCGGCGTATGTTCCTGAATTGGAGGTCACGTACAGGTTGCGAATCCCGGCCAAATCGAGTTGGTCCGAAGGCTTTGGGCCGCCCGAACGTACGCTTGAGTCTGATGGGGCGGGCGACCGAACCGATAAAACGGTAACCAGCAACGCCAGTGCGATAAGGGCGATGAATAAAAGGCCCAAAATACTGGTTCGCCCACGGACGCGCATCAGCGTCATCCTGACCAAGGGATTCGACGATTTAGGTCCAACGCGAGATATCAAACACCCGACATCTCGGGACCAGATATTTGAGTGCGGCTTTCCACCCACCGCGACAAACTTCCAGACCGCTCCACTCACCCGATACACGTAAAACCATCCGCCGGGTTGGCCTTGCGTGCGGGAGCACAGTAACACAGGAGGCGCAGATGTAAATTCAGGCCGTCCTCCGGCGGGTGATATGTGACCCGACTTCTAAACCGAGCCGGACGTCCGTTAATCGGCCGGTATTTAGGAGTACCATCGGCCTCGTGTGCCCCACAATCCCCGCTAGTGACAGACCCTGTCTTAGATGAGCACGTCTCAATCCGATGACGTCTCATCAATAAACGCTGCTCAACAGCCGGACGACGCCTATAAGTGGAAGGCGTTCGCCGCGATTGCCATCTCGTTCACCACAATGGTGATGAGTATGCAGATGGCCTTCGTAGCGCTCTCGGCCATCGCCGAGGACTACGGAATCACACTGCGATCTGTCACCTGGGTTGTGATAGCGCAGGCACTTACCATCAGCGCGCTCATGCTGCCGATGGGCCGCTTTGCCGACATCATCGGCCGCAAGAGGGTCCACCTGATCGGTCTGGTGCTGTTCGCCGCCGGTGCCGCAGGATCAGCCTTCTCTCCCACGTTCGGCATCCTGATCGTTTTCCGCGTCGTCATGGCCGTAGGCAACGCGATGGGTCAGTCGGTCGGTATGGCCATGGTCGTATCCGTATTCCCTGAGCGCGAACGCGGCAAGGCAATTGGTAGCCAGACCACCGCAGTTGCGGTAGGTGGCTCGCTCGGACCCATCATTGCTGGTCTCGTCCTCCAATGGTTCCCGTGGGAGACGCTCTTCCTGATGCTGCTCGTGCCGATCGGCATCGCGTTCATCGCTGGACTCTTCGTTCTTGACGAGCAGAAAGTCAGCCGTGGTCGCTCTACGGAAAAAGCTCCCTTTGACTGGTTGGGCGCTGCTCTGTCAGCGATGGCGATCACATTGCTGGTCATCACCATCAACAACCCGTCAGGTGCAAGTTGGGTCTCGCCGCTCGTGCTTGGCAGCATCGCCGCCGTGATCGTGTTGCTAGCGGCGTTCGTGACATGGGAGTTGAAATCCAGTTCTCCGATGCTTGAACTACGCATGTTCAGCAACTACATGTTCACGCTGGGCATTTCGACCCGGATTCTGGGCTTCATGGGGACCACAGCGACCCGATTCCTGTTGCCGATTTTCCTGATCAGTTTCAGGGGGCTGACGGAGGGAACGGCCGGGCTGATCCTTTTCCTGACTTCGCTTGGAATGGGAATGGCGGCTCAGACGAGTGGCCGCTTATCCGATAAGTTTGGCGAACGCAGGTTCCTGATTTTTGGGTTCGTGATCCTTATCGCAACGGCGATTGCGTTTACGTTCGTCGACGGCGAAACACCCATGGGCACGGTGATGGTGATCGTATTCTTCAACGGTCTCGCCATGGGGCTATGGAACGTGCCCAACAGCAGCGTGATCATGGGATCAGTGCCGCCGTCGCGATTCGGCGTCGTGGGAGCTTTGACGAATCTCGCCAGGAACTTCGGTAACGTCACCGGACAGGCGATCGCGTCTACGATCGTGGTGGGCGTGATGGTGTCTCGTGGATTTGATATCCAGCTCGACGAAATTGCTGACACACCGGGCGCGGGTGCGGCCTTCGCAGACGGCTGGCGCGCCGCTTACATAGTGGTGACCGGATTCTCCGTGATCGGACTCGTGATGGCCATCCTCACGAAGCCGGGTCCAAGGGCAAGGGACGAGGACGGCGGCTAGTCGCTATGCGGGAATGCGCTGCGCCGTAAACTCCGTGATGCTGTTCCTAATTCCGGATTCGTCCAGACCGTGAGCAGCAAAGTGTTCCGAAGGGGTCCCGTAGTGCCGGTTCTCTTTGCGAGACGTGCCCAGCGAAAGCACACGATGTGGCACAGCCTGAAGTAGACCGGATACCTCCGCCGTAGACGTGCCTTCCAGGTATGGCTCTACCAGCACAACTTCCGGCACCTGCATGACCGCGCGTAGTGTCTCGCTGTCGAATGGACGGATCGTGTTTGCGTACAGCAGAGTGACGTCCAGGTCGGCCGTGGCGCGTGTCACCACGTCCAGCATCGGCCCCACGGCGACAACTGTTGGCGCGTCTCCGGAGCCTGTCCTGATGGTCGAAAAGCCCGGCCCGCCGGTCAGGTATGCGCTTTCGTTCGTCTGCGTTGAGAGTCGAATGTAAACGTTGGCGTCGTCAGTCACGGCAGCGCGGAGCTGCGCTTCGACCTCATCCGGGTGTCCCGGAACGTGAATACGCCAGTCCGGGAGCATTGCAAGCAGCTGCACGTCTTCCGGAGCCTGATGCGTACGACCCCAGTCAGCCTCGTCGTACGTCGCGCCAATCGACACGAGAATCCCGGACACGCCCTGGTGCCCAAAATCGAGCCTGATCTGCTCCCAGGGCCTTTCCACAAGGAAGGGCGCGTATGAATGTGCGATCGGCTTGAAGCCTTCTTTGGCCATCCCCGCGGCGAATCCGATGAGCAGTTGCTCCCGGATGCCCACGTTCACGACGCGGCCCGGGCTACGGTCGATCACCCCCGTGTCCCTGAACTGGGCAACGCCGATATCGGCAAGCACCAGTGCGACGTTTGGATCGCTGTCCAGTAGCTCGGCGGTTACGGCGGTGAATCTCTCTCGCATATTTGGCATGATTATTACTTCGACTCGACAGACGCCACTACGACGTGGGGCCGGTCACTGTGTGGGGTTACGAGGGCTTCGTGGATGGCGCCGTGATCCCGGCCGTCCACATCAGAGGTGGACCAGCCTTCGACGGCAAAACGAGAGCTGATGCCACCCGGCCACCCATTCTGGTCAGACTTGTTGTCGATCACGATAGCCGTGAGGCCACCCAACTTCAGGCGAGCCGCCATCGCTATTGCCTCGAAGCCGCTGCCCTCGTCCGACTCAGCGTCGCCGACGAGGCAGAAGACTTGTGAATCGGAGCCGCGGGCTTTCAGACCGTTGGCCATGCCGGTCGCTATCGGTAGACCGTGTCCAAGCGAGCCCGAACCGATCTCGACGCCAGGGACGAGTATCGAATCCGGGTGCTTACCAAGTATGGAGTCGTACTGCGCAAAGGTCGGCAGAGCGTCCACCGGTATGAACCCCCGGGCCGCCAGAACGGCGTAGTAGGCCATCGGGCCGTGTCCCTTGGACAGCAGAAAACGGTCCCGGGCAGGGTCGTCCGGGTGATCCGGGTCGATGTTCAGGACCTGGCTGTAGAGCACCCAGAGCACGTCGAGCGTGGACGTGGCGCTGAACGAATGCTTCTCGTCGCCGGTCATGAGCGTCATGAGCCGCGGCAGGTCTTCATAGCCGAGGCCGGTGTTTGAGGAAGATGTTGCGTTTGCCATTCGGCAAATTTACACCCGCGGTCAAGCGAATGGGTGTCGATCCGTCACGCTAGTGCCACGGTAGGGCCGATTAGTGCGCCCGGAATGTCCCTACCGGCATCCAATCGGAACAATCACCTGCACAACGAGTTGCTACACCTCATGATTCATTCCGAACCGACCAACTCAATCACCCGCGCTGGCCTCGCACAACTAACGACCGCCGCCGTTTTAGCGACGTTCCTGTCGTACACCACAGGATGGCGAGCATTACTCGTCCTCGAACTGGGCGGGTACATGCTGGCTAGCGGTGGCGCACTGGTCGTCTACGGCGGTGCTCGCCGAGATGTCCCATTCAGGAAACTGGCGAGTACGTGGCTGCCGATAGGAATTCCGTACCTACTCGCCTTCGCCGTGCTTTTCGGCGTGGGGTTGGCCTTAGCAGAAGATGGCGACAACCTCATCGGTGGTGCGCTGTTGCTGGGAGGCTACCTGGCGCTACCGGCGCGTTCTGTCTTCAGAGTGTTGGCGGGTTTTAGAGCGGGCTCACACGAATAAGACAACCAGAAACGACTTCATATCCGAAAGACACACAAGCACGAAGGATTTGCGATGCCGCAGACCAGTCCACCAAAGCCCACCGACATCAAGCCGCCATTCACTGAGGAGACGGCACGCGCCAAGGTGAAGGCGGCGGAGAACGCGTGGAATACGCGCGACCCCAATCGTGTGGCAATGGCGTATACCGAGAATTCCGAATGGCGGAATCGGGCAGAGTTCTTCACCGGCCGGGACGCTATTCGGGAGATCCTGAGCCGAAAGTGGGAACGGGAGCTCGACTACCGACTGATGAAGGAGCTATGGGCCTTCACCGGTAACAAAATTTCGGTCCGATTCGAGTACGAATACCACGATGCCAACGGCCAATGGTTTCGTACACACGGAAACGAGCACTGGGAGTTTGATGAGACTGGCCTGATGGCCCGCCGTGACATGAGCGCCAACGATGTGCCGATCGAGGAATCGGAGCGAAGGTATCGCTGGGAGCGGTAGGGATGGACTGGTGTTTAGAAAGCACTCTGGTGTTCAGATTGCAGGGGCTTCTCCCTCACCCCAGCCCTCTCCCGCTGGGAGAGGGGACGGACGAAGGCGCGTGATTTGTCCTCCGTCATTCCCGAGCAGTCGGGAATCCAGGGGGGCACCGTGCATAACGCGTCTTCGCCCCGAAAAGCGTCTCTAAATTCCCACCTGCGTGGGAATGACGGTTTAGCTCAGACCACAGAAACACCAATATCAATCGACACCCATCCCGCCCACTAACTCCGTCCAAATAGCCGCCCCGCCGGGCATAGCCACCCAGCAGGGTCAGTACCAGCGCTCCTTGTCGACGATATTGATGAACTCTCGGCCGTCGATGAGACGCCGGGCGTTTTCTGCCAGTATCTCGAAACGTCGTTCAGGTATGTTCTCGGCGTCTGATACAGCAACGTGCGGCGTGATTAGAACGTTATCCATCGTCCACAACCGGTGGTCCGACGGCAGAGGCTCGATCTCGAACACATCGAGTCCCGCACCGGCGATCTCGCCGCTCTCGATGGCGTCCGCTAGATCGTCAATCTTCGCCGTCATACCTCGGCCGATGTTGATGAAGTAGGCCGAGTTCTTCATCAGCTTGAAACGGTCAGCATTCCACATGAACTCCGTGTCCGGCGTGTGCGGCACTGTCGTAACAACGAAATCCGCCTCTGGCAGTAGCGCGTCCAGCTCTGAGGGATCGTGCAGCTCGGCCGGGGAGTCGATCTCTGAGCGAGGCTCCAATCCGATCACCTTTGCACCAAACTCACTGCACAACCGTGCCGTTTCCGCGCCAATCCCACCGACGCCGTTAATTAGCACCGTGGAATCTGGCAGATTGACGTATGCGTGCTTGCGGGCGTCCTTGTCCCACTTCGACTGCTTCTGCGCGTTCACGTAGTCCGGCAGGCCGCGGGAGAGCGCCAGCATGAACATCATGATGTGGTGGCTTATGTGGTCGAAGTAGATGCCCCGAGGGTTTGAGATCGTGACCGAGTGCTCGACGAGCTCCTTGTAGTAGTAGCCGTGGAATGGTCCGGCGTCCGGGTTTTGAAGCAATCGCAACTTTGTTGCACCCTTCAGGGCCTCCGGTGGCACCCATCCATACGCACCATCGGCGTCCTTGATCTCCTCGATCACCTCCTCGTCCGTCTCCGGTGCGACTACATCGAATTCCGGCATCGTGTCGGCCATACGGCGGGCGAATTCACGACGAAGGTCGTCGAGCGGCGGCAGGATCACATACTTGGGCATTTGATTTCTTCCTCTCGTCGGTTGGTAACTTGAATCAAGTGCAGTAAGAGGCGTTATCGAGGTCCATCCAGAAACCAGGCCTGCATTGCGCCCTTACCCCGGACTTCTATTTCGCCTCGTGGTGTCAGATGAAAGTCTTTGTTGATTAACTCATGTGCCCCGGATGCTATCTGGATCTTGCCAGGGAGGCCGTTCGACTCCATCCGACTGGCGACGTTCACCATGTCACCCCAGATGTCGTAATGGAACTTTTGATTGCCGATGACCCCACCCACCACCGGTCCGGAGTTCATGCCGATACGGAACTGCAGTCCGCTTCCAGGGCCATCGTTGTTGTTTTCCAGACCCTCAACGATCTCCAGCGCAAAGTTGGCCAGCGCGTGGGCGTGGTCGTCACGGGGAGACGGGACACCTGCGGCGACCATGTAGTTGTCACCGATAGTCCGGATCTTCTCCAGGCCGTATTTGTCGACCAGTTTGTCGAACTCGGAAAAGACCGCATTGAGTGAACGGACCATCTCTTCCGGGGTCAGCTCAACGGTCATGCTCGTAGACCCGACAACATCAGCGAAAAGAACACTGGCCGACTCAATTCGACGCGGTTGGACTTCGTTATTTTGCTTCAACTCCTCCGCGATATCAGCCGGTAACACGTTCAACAACAGCCGGTCGGACTCTTGCCGTGCCGTGTCCAGCAGATTGAAGGCCTGTTCCCGCTGGCCCACAAAGTAGCGGAGTAGGACAGCCGCCACCAGAGACGGCCCAAGGCTGTTCATGACGAACATGAAGGTCAGGACTCCATCCGGGACTCCGTTGTCTCGCTCAACAGCCGTATCCAGTATTCCGGCGACCGCGAGTAGGGCGAAAAAGAGGAAGAACCAGAGGGTGGCTTCTTTTCTTGAAGCCAGTGCGGCCGCCGTTAGTGGAGCGACGATCGCCCAGAGGCTCACACCGCTTCCCTCGACAAATCCGCCGAGAGAAAGTTGTAGTGCTGGCGATAAAGTCACGACCAGAAGAAAGTTCACGATTCGGAACGCCGCATGACCGCCCGTGACGGCGTACACGATGAACGATGTCGGCATCAAAATCGCGTAGGCTAACGGTATGAGTGACGGCCCAATGGCTCCGAACGACAGGTACAGCGCACCCCAGAATATTGCAGCCACTGCAATGCCCGCATGGGCCAGAACGATAACCTTACGTCTCAACTGATCCCCGGGCGCGTCGTCGTCACCGGAGGTGATGCGAGATAGCCGATCATCCAGGCCGTTGCGTATGGCGTACAGAGTGGAAGTCATCGTCAGATAGTGTGTTTCGGAAACATATCGAGTGTGGTGTGAGCCGACAATCTACACCGTCAATTGGGTTGATGTGCTTCCGGGCGAAGAACTCCTATGAAGGTGTGTTAGCTTCCGCTCAGGTAACGAAAATCGGGTCCGGGGCTACTCCGCACGGAGGTCTTGTGCCGAGATCCGAAACGCAGGTGCCGTCCGAGTATGAGCGGCGCAGGAAGGCGGACAGATGCCACGGCTTACACCAATCCTGGAACGTAACCAGGTTGCCGAGGACGGTCAGGCGGATTTCGATCTCGTAATCGGCTCCCGCGGGCGCATAAACGCTCCGCAGTCAATGATCATGTACTCGCCTAAGATCTCATCCCTTTCTACGGCGCTTAATGATCAACTGCGTACAAATATGTCGAATCACGATTATGAGATCGCTGCTCTCGTCGCTTCCAGCGAATTCCATATCCCATACGTTTGGAGCGCTCACTCGGTGATAGCTCTCACGGTCGGCGTTTCGGCGGAAGTGATTGAAGCGATTCGCAGCGGTGGTGATCTCGCCCCCTGCAGCGACCGGGAGAGGGTGATCATCGAAGTCGGCCGTCAGCTTGTTGCCAATCGCACACTCTCGGACGAAGCGTTTGCCGCCGCGAAGAGCGAGCTGGGCGAACAGCTTCTGGTAGAGACACTGATGACGATCGGTTACTACGTGATGATGGGCATGGTTCTAAACGGATGCGCCATGGAACCGGCAAACGTGGGCGTAGCACCAGAGCTACGTGAACGAAAATAGCAGCGCGGTCCATCAACTACACCTTCGGAGAACAAAACAATGGCGATTGAACTGGGCAAGGACTCTATCGACATCGGAATCGTCGTTCGTGATTCAGATGCGGCCCTGAAGTTTTACCGGGACACGCTCGGATTTGAATACGTCACAGCAATGCAGATGCCCGGTTCGACCATGCACAGGCTGATGTGCGGGACGACGCTCGTAAAACTCGTGAAGCACGACGTTGTGTCTGAAAACGCCGACCACAAGGGTGGTCCCGGTGGAGCGACCGGCATCAGGTACTGGACGATCACGATCCCTAATCTTGAAGAGATGACGGACAAATGCAGGGCAGCCGGTTACACCGTCGCCGTTGAGCCACGGGACGTTCGCCCGGGCGTGCGGATCTCGATGATCGAAGACCCGGACGGCAACTGGGTGGAGTTCCTGGAGAACAATGCCTGACCACATGATCACCCTGGAAAACGAGTTCGGACGCGCGGTGATATCACCCTTAGCCGGGGCGAGCTTGCGTTCGTTGCAGGTTCTCTCACATGGCGAACGACATGAACTGATTTCGGGTGGTGATCACGAGTTCGATCCCAGGCATGTCGAAGACGGAACAGGCTGTTTCGTCATGGCGCCGTGGCCGAACCGGATACGAGACGGTGAAATACACCTGAACGGCGAGATTGCTGGCACGGTTCCCGTCAACAGCGGCCGACATGCCATTCACGGCGTAGTACGGGACCGCACTTGGACCATTCTCGACAACTCCGAGACCAGCGCCCGATTAAGCATCGAATTGGGACAACCGTGGCCGTTCGCTGGCTACCTTGAATACGAGGTAAAGCTGGAGGGTCCGTCGCTGGTGCAGTCCTTCACCGCTACTACCGATTCTAAAGGGACGAACTATCCATTCGGCATCGGGTGGCACCCGTGGTTCGTGCGTGATCTGGGGAGTGGTCCGGTGGTCGTCCACATCCCTGAGCAGGAGATCGTGTGGGTACTGGATGAAGAGATGACATCAACAGGCAGACAGCTTGAGCCTGCAGGACCGACCGATCTACGAACCCCGGTGATTCCGGACGTTGGTTCGTTGGATCACTGTTTTCGGGTGGCCCTCGGCTCGACCTCGTTCCTGGGCTGGCCTGATGGCCCGACGTTGGCGATCAACTCATCGGACAACGTGTCACACCTGCAGGTCTACACGCCGGAAGGTGCTATCTGCGTGGAACCGCAGAGCTGCGCCGTGGACGCTTTCCGTCTGGCAGCGGAGGGGCATGAGGGCACAGGCGCGTTTGTCGTGACAAGCGCAGAGGCAGCAACCGGCTGGACGCGCTGGAGCTGGGGGTAGTTCGCAATGGCGGTGAACTCGGTTTGCCAGCCCCCTTCGAGCGGTTCAGGCTGGGTGTTTTGTCTGATTAGTTAACTTGTCGGTTGATCCAGTACCCCTCTAGATCACCGGCAATGGCTCCGTGTCACCCGTATCCTCCTGCCACGCGCGTATCCGCGCACCCATCGACCGAACTCGCCCCCCCTGTGCCGGGTCGTTGAACAGGTTAGTCAGCTCGTGCGGGTCAGCCGTCAGATCAAATAACTCCCCATCATCACCTTCACACAGGTTCAGCTTCCAGCGGTCACCACTGACGATTGTCCGGCGAGGCAAAGCGATCATATCGTTGATGGTCAGCGTACCGAGATCGCGGTCACCGCGTCCGTTCCATTGCACGAACACATCGTTGTCAGCCAGCGTCTTCTCGCCACGCAGCACCGCTGCCTTGCTTTCACCCTGCAGGTGCTCGGGGATCGACTCACCAATCAGGTCAAGTAGCGTCGGAACGAGATCGATGTGTCCGACGCTCCCGGGGATCACGGTTTTCGTCTCAGACATCCATGGCACCCGAACCAGCAGAGGTACCCGCGCCGAGCCATCGTAAAACGCCCGTTTTTCTAGCAAACCGTGGTCGCCGAGCATGTCGCCGTGGTCGCTTGTGAACACCACTATCGTGTCATCGGCGTGACCTGATTCCTCGAGGGCTTGAAGAATTCTGCCCACCTGTCGGTCTACTAGCGTGATGTTCGCCATGTAGTTGGCCCGGAGCGCCCGCCATCCCGCTTCGCCGTGGAGATCGTGGTGATCGCACCCGGCGACGGAGTCCTCACGGTGATCACCGGCCAAATAGAACTCGGATCGAGACCGGTTAAACAGCGAATGACCTTCAGGTGACCGCAGGAACTCCGGGCCGACTGGCAATGTCGCCGCGTCGTACATGTCCCCGAGCGGCCCTGAATAAGGCGGGTGAGGCTCGAAGAAGTTGGTGAACAGCAAAAACGGTTCATCCGCCTCCTCACGAAGGAACCTGGTCGTGATATCGCCCACGAAAGCGGCCTGCGTCAAATCCTCAGAGAGATTGGCCTGTGCGACAGCCCTTTCCGAACCAGCGCCGTCACCGCCCGGTCGCACATAGTGCTCCGGTAGTTCGACGCCCTGTTCTGCAAGCCACGCGTGGTAATCGGACTGCCGCGTTCCGTCCGGGCCGGGGTCCACGTGTCCGGTGCTGATCCAGTCCTGGAATCCATGCTGGGGGCTGGCATCGTTCCCAAGATGCCATTTGCCGTAGTGCAGCCGCCGGTACTCCGGCGACACCATTTCAGCGATCGACAGGGCATCGGGGGCCAGCGCGATGCTGTTTCGCACGAGGCCGTTGGTGTGTGGATAGGTGCCGGTCAGCATGGTCGACCGTGAAGGCGTGCATACCGGCTGCGTTACGTACGCGTTCTGAAACACAAACGAACCATCAGCCAGGGCGTTCATGTTTGGAGTCTGTATCCAGTCGTTTCCGTAACAGGCCATTGTGTCGGCACGTTGTTGATCGGTGATGATCACGAGAATATTTGGTCGATCGGGCTTTTGCGGCATTAGTTATTTCGTTTCTTTTAATGGTCTGGCGCTGGGCTGGATGGCTGATGAGTCGCAATCAAACGGTCGCCATCTTTGGCGACCACCTTTCTTCAGGGCAAAGGATGACATACGATTGGCCGCGCCGCTCGCCACATGAGCGCACGTAGTAATCGAAAAATCCCCGGCGTTCCGAATTTCGCGGGAACAGTTCGCCAGTCAGGAATTGCAAAACGTGACCACCCTTGCTCAGGTACTCACCCCAAACGCTACGACCGACAACGCCATCGTTATTCCGGAAGGGCCGACCCTCAGCTACGCAGCGCTGTCCGATGAGATCGAACGCGTGGCAGGCGTGCTTGCTGCAGCCGGAGTCGAGGCGGGACGACCTGTATCCATAGTCCTGGCCAACAACCTTGAGTTCATGGTCACCTTCCTGGCGGTGACACGAGCCGGTGCAGTCGCAGCGCCGCTTAACTCGGCATACACCGTGGAAGAGTTCAAATTCTTCATGGAAGACGCCGACGCCCAGCTCGCCATCGTCCCACCGGGCGGCCACGCCGGACGTGAGTCCGCCAACCAGCTCGGCATCCCAACGATGGACGCTTCCGCAAATGGGGCGCACGTGGTGATCGCCAGGGGTGGCAGTGAGCTGTCACTCACGAAGGACGTAGCGCCGCCGTCTGAGGACGATGTCGCTCTGTTCCTCCACACCTCCGGTACAACGAATCGACCTAAAGGTGTGCCGCTAACCCACAAAAACCTCCTGACATCGCTCAGCAACATCAAGGACACCTACGCCCTCACGCCTGACGATGTGGCGATGGTGGTGATGCCTTTGTTCCACGTTCATGGACTGATTGGCGTGGCACTGTCCACCTTGAACTCCGGCGGCTCTATCGTTATCCCATCCCGTTTCTCCGCCAGCACCTTCTGGCGAGATCAGGCTGCTACGAAGTCGACCTGGTACTCGGCGGTGCCGACAATCCACCAGATCCTGCTCATGCGGGCTGATGATGACAACGCTCCTAAAGAGTCGTTCCGGCTCATCCGCTCCTGTAGTGCGGCGCTTGTCCCGGCCGTGTTCGAGCAACTTGAAGCGCGATTCGGTGCTCCCGTGCTTGAGGCCTACGGCATGACCGAGGCATCCCACCAGATGTCCTCCAACCTTCTCCCGCCCGGGGCTCGCGTACCCGGCTCCGTTGGTATGGGCACCGGCGTCGAGATCAGCATCATGGACGAAGCCGGCAAGATGGTTGCGCTGGGCGAACGTGCTGAGGTCGTCATCCGCGGCGATAACGTCACACACGGCTACAACAACAACCCTGAGGCCAACGCAGAGGCATTCACCGACGGCTGGTTCCGCACCGGCGACCAGGGAATAATGGACGCCGATGGTAGGCTCACCCTGACGGGCCGATTGAAGGAACTGATCAACCGGGGTGGCGAGAAGATTTCACCGCTTGAGATTGATGCCGCACTGCTGGACCACCCGGCTGTTGCGGAGGCCGTCTGTTTTGCCGTTGCGGACGTGAAGTACGGCGAGGTCGTGCAGGCGGCTGTCGTGCTTTCCGGCGACGCCGCTGAAGGCGATATACAGGGCTTTCTTCGTGACCAGTTGGCCGACTTCAAAATCCCGGAGCGGATCTACATCGCAGACTCGCTACCGAGGACGGCGACCGGCAAGATTCAGCGACGGCACGTCTCCGCAGCGTTCGCTCCACAGGACTAGGTTATCGAGGGCTTCTTGCCCCCTGTCTCGGTCTTATCACCTACAACTCGTAGGTAATTCAGCGATGCCTCGGTACGACCGCGTGATTAGAGTTGAGGGATGTTCTCTCTTCGGTACTTGCGTAACTCCGGGCTGATTATCGTGGCCGCGGCTGTTCTTGCCGTGGCGGTGGCATGTAGTGGTGGGTCGTCCGACCCCGAACCCACGGCGGCGGCGAATGGCACGACATCGGGCGATGCGCCGACCGTAACTACACAGCCGTCCACCTCCGCAGGCGACTCTTTGAACGCCCCCGGCGCTTCACCGGAGTTCGTATCGGACGCCACGCTTCCGATGCGCGACCTGGAATTCCGTGTGCGTGTTCCCGACAATCACCCCGCAGGCGACCGAATCGTCTTGATGACGATGCCTCCGGGGAATGTCATCAATACTCAGCGCGTCGAACTCGAGCAGGACAAGTCAGACCCGGCGGTGTATTCGGGCAAGGCCAGGGTCGAAAAGGGCGCTATTTTGCGCTACACATATGACCGCTGGGACGGGATGAGCATCGACGGTTGGAGCGCACAGCGGGAGACTGTCGAAGATCTCTACGAGTTCGTAAACCGATATGTGATGGTCACCGATCAGCTCGATGTGGTTAACGACACCGTAGCGCTCTGGCGCGATGTGCCAGGTCCACAGCACGACGGCGCTGTGTCCGGGACCGTCGCGGACAGTGCTAGCGGGGAACCCGTGATCGATGCGACCGTTTCGATTTCAGGCGTCCACACGGCCACCGACTGGCTCGGCAAGTTCCGTGTCGAGAATCTTCCACCTGGCCCGCACCGTGCGGTCGTATTCACAACGTTAGGCGATCACCGGGCAAAACAGGTCGAGTTCTCCATCACCTCCGGTGCACCGGAGGAAATCTCATTAAGCCTTGAACCGGCTGCGATGGTCCCCGTGACATTCGACGTCGGCCTGCCAGACGTAACGCCGTCAGAGGCGGAAATCGCTGTAGCCGGGAACCTGTACCAGCTCGGCGGACGACTCTACGCGTATCCGTTCAAGCCAGAAGCACTGGCGTTGCCGGTGTTGGATCGACACGGTTCCAGCCGGGCTACGGTCACTCTCGACCTGTATGAAGGTACCTACGTTTCATACACCTACACGTTGAGGTCTGTATCCGAAGGTAGTGATCAATCCGACTCCGGTCCGGTCTTTCGCAGTTTCATCGTGGACGCTTCCGAACGGACGCGGTCGGACACGGTTGAGCGGTGGCACAACGGAGACTGGCCGATTACAACGGTGCGCGTAACCGTCCCGTCCAACACAACCCGGGGTGTACCGGTCGGTATTTCGACTGGCCCGACGTCATGGATGTCACAGACGGGCCCGTTCGAGTGGGTGGCACACCTGATTCATAATCCGCCGGGCAGCGAAACCCAGTTCGGGATAACCCTTGGTGATGACATGACAGGTCGCGACGGCAGTCCGGAGGCGACGGAAGGGCGTCGTAACGTGACGGTGCCGCAGGATGGTGGGG
>JABIGL010000162.1 GCA_018650185.1 Chloroflexota bacterium | reverse complement strand
CTGAAGCGGCGGTCCGATATGCGTTAGAGGTTGATAAGGCGCCTGTGGTTCTGTTGGACGCAGGCGACAACATCGGTGCCGGTAGTTCCGGTGACTCGACCTTGATTCTTGAGCAGGCCATTGCACAGGGAGCCGACAGCTACGTCCAGACGCTCCGTGATCCGGAGGCGGTTGCGGCTTGCGATGCTGTCGGAGTCGGGGGTCATGTCGAAATACAGGTTGGCGGTAAGACGGACGATCTGCACGGACGCCCCGTCTCAATCACCGGCACCGTACGCGTGCTCTCGGATGGGGCCTTCGAGGACAACCGACCACTCCACGCTGGATGGACCTTCTTCGACCAGGGCCGTTGTGCCGTGGTTGATTGCGAAAGTGGGCAGGCCTTGCTTCTCGTGTCGACCAGCATCGGAAACGTCAGCATCGAGCAGTACTACTCGGTGGGTCTGCGGCCGGAAGAGTTCAAGATCGTAGTCGCCAAGGGAGTCATGTCACCTCGCCCGGCTTACGAACCGATTGCATCGGAGATGATCCTAGTAAACTCGCCCGGTGCCACCTCTGCGGATCTGACGACGTTCGACTATGCTCACCGAAGAACGCCCCTTTACCCGTTTGAGGATCAGGCGAAATACGAGTAGCCCGGGAATCGGCAACACCTGACATGACTTCCCAGAACCGCAAAGTCGCGGTCATCGAGGATGATTCGACGCTCAGGGAGGCGCTTCGGTACAACCTTGTGTCCGAGGGATACGAGGTCGAAACCGCCGAAGACGGCATCACGGGCCTTGAAATTGCACGTGACAACCAGCCAGATCTCGTCGTCCTTGACTTGATGCTGCCCGGCATGAGCGGACTGGACGTTTGTCGGTCATTGCGGCAGGGCGGTTCGGTTGTACCAATACTCATGCTCACAGCACGAGACACGGAGCTAGACCGCGTCGTCGGCCTGGAAGTAGGCGCAGACGACTACATCACAAAGCCGTTCAGCATGCGTGAGTTGCTGGCCCGTATCGCTTCCATGCTCCGCCGGATAGACATGGATCGGTCTGCGTCCATCGTAGAGACCGAACCCGAACTGCTGGAGTTTGACGGGTTAACTATTGATATCGGCAAACGCCAGGTGAAGGTGGACGGCGAGACGGTTGAACTACGTCATCGTGAGTTCGACTTACTGGCCTACCTGGCCGCCCGGCCGGGGCGCCCCTTCACCCGTGACGCTCTGCTATCTGACGTTTGGGGTTACGACTACCTCGGCGACTCGCGAACCGTTGATGTCCACATTCGGTGGCTGAGGATGAAGATCGAGAAAGAGCCATCAAACCCCACGAGGCTGGTCACCTCACGGGGAGTGGGCTACAGGTTCGAGCCGTAGTCATATGGTCGCATTAAATCTTAGAGTTCGGATCGCACTTGTCTCTGCAGGACTGACGGCAGCCGCCGCAATCCTCGTCGGGTTGACCGCCGGCGGTGCATCCGCCGATGCCGCACCGGTGATCATCGCCGTCCTGATCGTCTCATTGCTTGGTTTCGGCGCTTCTTGGGTCTTATCCGGACGATTGTCGGGGGGTGTATCGCGCCTTGCCTCGGCAGGAAGCCGCGCTGTTGAAGGTGACTACACAGTCCGGGCCAGCATCGGGGGGCCTTCAGAAGTCGCAGAGGCTTCAGAATCGTTAAACCACTTGATCGACCGGCTCAGGGCCGCTCTGGAAGCAGGCGGATCTGAACGTATTCGGCTCTCATCCATCCTGAACACGATGACGGACGGTGTACTCGTCGTGGACGACGAGGGGATCGTGGAGTTGGTCAATCCCGCAGCGCTGGAAATGCTGGACGCACCGCCGGAATTCCGGGCGGGTGACCGCATGGTGACCCTGAACCGGGACCATGAAGTTCTACGTGTAGTCAACGATTGCGTGAACGAACGAACGCCCGCACAGGGACAGGTAGAGCTACTCGGCTCAAGGCGTCTCCTAAATGTGGTGGCGGTACCGTTAACCGATGAAGCGCTGGTCGATGAACCTACACGCACCATGAACCGCGCGCTCGTGCTGTTAAATGACCTGACGGAACTCAGGCGCGTTGATGTGACACGCACGGAGTTCGTAGCGAACGCTTCACATGAGTTGCGGACGCCGCTGGCGGCGATACGTGCGTCTGCGGAAACTCTTCAGCTCGGAGCGCTGAACGACCCAGATGCAGCGAACGACTTCCTCGACCGCATAGGAGACAACGTAAAGCGGATGGAAGGGATGATCTCCGAGATGCTTGAGTTGTCCCGACTTGAGACCGGTCAAGAACCGATGCATCTCGCCCCGATCAGCCTCCCGGACGTGGTCAACGAAGAGATTGACCGTCTCCGTCCCGTGGCGGAACGAGCGGGAGTGGACCTTGGTTCTGATCTATCGGAGGACCTTCCGGCAATTACGGCTGATCGCACGATGATCGGTCAGGTAGTAAGTAACCTTGTCTCGAACGCACTTCACGCCTCAGATAGCGGGGACAGCATAATCGTCGTCGCGGGGCGCGGTCCGGACGAAATCAGCCTTTCGGTGACAGACACCGGCCGCGGCATCGAGGCCGAGTATGTTCCGCACGTGTTCGAGCGCTTCTACAAGGTCGACTCGTCAAGGACTGACGGCGGCACCGGAATCGGGCTGGCCATCGTGAAGCACATCGCACAGGCACACGGCGGAGATGTCAGCGTTGAGAGCGCCCCGGGACGTGGATCGAAGTTCACGGTTACGTTTCCGGTGTCATCCGGACGTGAAATAGATCCCAGCACACTGTCCGAAAGCTAAACAAGGGTTGAGACGTCTATTTTTACCCCATGTTTAACAATCGTTTAACAGACCTGCCGCACACCGATAAACCTCCACGTGGAAGCTAGGCCGAGATTCGCACAGATGGGTGAAACATCCACTCATCAAACCTCCATCTCGGAGACGGTACGGCTTGCCGACACGTTACGTGGCGCTTGCACTGGGGATCACCCTGATCGCCGGTATCGTCGCGCTCGGTTTGAACGAACCAGACACCAGTATCCTGGCGACCGATTCCCCTTTGACCGGCACCATCGAGATCGATGGCTCCAGCACCGTCTTCCCCATCTCACAGGCGGTCGCCGAAGAGTTCCGCAAGGTCCACCCAGCCGTACAGGTTGCTGTCGGTGTATCCGGAACCGGTGGCGGCTTTAAGCGTTTCGTGGTGGGCGAGACACACATCTCCAATGCCTCCCGGGCCATCAAGCCCAGCGAAATAGATAAAGCGGCGGAGAATGGTATCGAGTTCATCGAGATCGCTGTCGGGTTTGACGGCCTCTCGATAATCGCCAACCCCTCCAACGGTTTCCTGGAATGTGTAACCACTCAGGAACTCCGGGCCATCTGGGAACCCGGCAGTGACCTACACCGTTGGAGCGACGTGCGCCCGGAATTTCCGGATGGGAAGTTCCGACTCTACGGCCCGGATACAGATTCAGGTACCTTCGACTACTTCACCGAAGCGATCATGGAACACGAAGACGCCAGCCGGTCTGACTACACGGCGAGCGCCGACGATAATGTCCTGATACGGGGTGTTGGCGGCGACAAAAACGCCCTGGGCTACTTCGGGTTCGCTTTCTATTCCTCTGCACCACATCTGCTGAAATTGATCGCCGTAGATTCCGGGTCTGGATGTATTTACCCGTCCGCCGAGACGATCAACAATGGCACGTATTCTCCACTGGCCCGCCCGATGTTCATCTACGTGAACACGGCGGCTCTTGAGCGGGTTGAGGTCGTTGAGTTTGTGAACTTCTACCTGGACAATGCCACTCAGCTTGTCACGGAAGTTGGTTACGTTCCGCTGCCGGTAGAGCTCTACGATGAAGGCCGAACAGAATTAAACGGTGCTATTGGAGAGCCAACTTCATGAGGCGGCAACCATGGCATCACTGAACCGCCCCGGACAGCCAAAATCCGGCTTCCTTCAGTCTGTAGAGGCACGACGCAATGCACGGCGATGGGTACGTGCCGAGCAATCCGTAATCGTGATCCTTCTTGTTGCGGCCACGTTTGTGTCGGTGCTCACCACTATCGGCATCATAGTCACTCTGATCAAGGAGAGCTTCGGGTTCTTCCAGGATGTGTCGGTCTGGGAGTTCATCACAGGGACCAAATGGGCCCCGCTCTTTGAACCACAGTCGTTCGGCGTACTGCCCCTCATCGGCGGAACCCTGCTGGCCGCCGGAATCGCCGGAATCGTCGCGCTGACGCTCGGCCTTGGCGCTGCGATCTACCTGTCGGAGTACGCGCCGGACCGGGTGCGCCGCATCATCAAACCGATCCTGGAAGTCCTCGCAGGGATTCCCACCGTTGTTTACGGTTTCTTCGCACTCTCATTCGTAACTCCGTTACTCCAGTCGTTCCTCCCCATACCGGTAATCTTCAATGTCCTGAGTGCTGGGATTGTGATGGGGCTCATGATTATGCCGATGGTGTCCACCCTGAGTGAGGACGCCATGGTTGCGGTGCCCCGACCCCTTCGAGACGCCGCATACGCACTGGGAGCGACCCGGTTTGAGGTTGCGGTCAAGGTGGTCGTACCGGCGGCGCTTCCGGGCATCGTGGCCTCCTTCATCCTGGCCCTGTCCCGGGCAATCGGCGAAACCTTGATCGTGACCATCGCCGCCGGTGCCACGCCAAACCTGACGCTCAACCCTCTCGAGAGCATCCAGACGATGACGGCATACATCGTCCAGGTTTCACTTGGCGAGACGCCGCAGGGCACGTTGGTATTTAAAACCATCTTCGCCGTCGGCCTCGTGCTGTTCCTGATGACACTGGCTATGAACATCGCCGGACGCTGGATCGTCCGGCGATACACGGAGAGGTACTGATGGAACATCATCAGGCCCCGCTGGGGTCCGCCCGTGTGACGAGCCCGATAGCAGCTAGCGTCACACGGCCACGCTACTCAGGCCCCACACCTCCATCCGGATCAGCCGCGACGCGTTCGCCATGGCGCAGGTGGAGAGACAGGTTCTTCTTCCTGCTGTTCTTTGCGTCAGTCGCAATCGGGATTCTTGGCCTCGCGGCGCTGGTGATTGATGTGCTTACGGACGGGCTCGGGGCGCTCGACTTCAGCTTCATCAACAGCTACCCATCCCGTCATCCCGGGGAGTCCGGAATACGGGCTGCGCTCTTCGGCACCATCTGGATCACCCTGGGCACGGCTGCATTTGCGATTCCGATAGGTGTGGCGACGGCGATTTACCTGGAGGAGTTCGCTCCCGATCATTGGGCCACCCGGCTGGTCCAGCTCAACATAGCGAATCTGGCCGGAGTGCCTTCCATCATTTATGGAATCCTGGGGTTGGCGCTATTCGTCCAGGCCCTTTCGCTGGACCGTTCGGTACTCGCCGGTTCACTGACGATGACTTTGCTGATTTTGCCCATCGTCATCATCGTGTCTCAGGAAGCGATTAAGGCCGTCCCGAACGAGTTCCGAGACGCCGCGTTTGCGCTGGGTGCGAACCGCTGGCAGGTGGTCAAGATGGTGGTCCTGCCGCAGGCCATACCCGGGATCATGAGCGGGATTATCCTTGCGCTCTCACGGGCCGTTGGCGAAGCAGCGCCCATGCTGATGATCAGCTCCCTCGTGTTCCTCACATTCATCCCGACTTCACCCGGAGATCGGTTCACGGTCCTCCCGGTGCAGATCTTCAACTGGGTTTCTTTACCGCAACCCGGATTTCAGGCGGTCGCATCCGCCGGAATCATTGTCCTTCTAGCGGTCCTGCTATCGATGAACTCGGTCGCAATCTGGATTCGCAATCGCTACCAGAAGAGGTACTAAATGGCTGGACTGAACGAAGCGACTTCATATGCGCCGGGCACGAGCGCGGACGACCTCACGACTAATCTCGGCGAGCGTTACGTGCAGCAGTTCGACGAAGCCGAGGCCGCGCTTGAGACGCGCGGTTTAACCGTTCACTACGGCGAGACCCTGGCACTTTACGATGCCGACATGCAATTCCCGCGCAACAAGGTCACGGCCATCATTGGGCCGTCAGGTTGCGGCAAGAGCACTCTTTTACGTTCGCTCAACCGGATGAACGAGCTGATCCCAGGCGCACGTGTCGACGGAAGTGTGCTGTTCGATGGTCAGAACCTGTACGCGCCCGAGGTAGACCCTACAGAAGTCCGATTCCGTATCGGGATGGTGTTCCAGCGACCAAATCCCTTCCCGAAGTCGATCTACGAAAACGTTGTCTTCGGCGTAAGAATTAATGGGCTTAAACGTGACCTGGATGAGGTCGTGGAAAGTGCCCTGAGCCAGGCTGCACTGTGGGATGAAGTAAAAGATCGGCTCGACGACAACGCATTCAGTCTCTCCGGTGGGCAGCAACAGCGACTCTGCATCGCACGGGCACTGGCCGTGGAGCCAGAAATTCTCTTGATGGACGAACCGGCGTCTGCACTCGATCCGATTTCCACACTCTCGATTGAAGACCTGATCCGGGAGCTTCGTGAGCAGTACACAATCGTTATCGTGACGCACAACATGCAGCAAGCGGGTCGAGTGTCGGACTACACCGCGCAAATGTGGACCGATGAAAAACGACAAGGGACCTTGATCGAGTACGCAGAGACGCGTGAGCTGTTCAGCACACCGCACGACAGCCGCACCGAGGGTTACATTACGGGCCGCTTCGGTTAGAGCTACACTCTCGCCCGATACGCTGACCTGCAAACGCAGGGCGTGCGCCGTCATTTGAGGAGTTTGCGATGTCCGTGATCCGGAACTGGAAAGAAGTCATCCCCTACATCGGGCACGACTTCGCAATCATCTGGCCCATCTTCCGTAGTGTCGGTTGGCCGGACAGGACCCCGGACGATGCGCCCTTGCAGGGTATGGCCGGGTTTACGGTCCACCGCATGCAGGGGAACCAGGCCGGTGATTATCACGACCATGAGGATCAGGAACAGGTTTACTACTTCATCAAAGGCAGCGGTCAGATGAAGCTGGACGGCGAAATCATCGATGTGGAAGAGGGCGACTCAGTCCACATTCCGGCCAAAGTGATGCACCAGTTCATCAACAACTCGGATGACTGGTGTGAGCATGTGCTCGTTACTGGCGGGACGATCAACATGCCGTACAGCGGGACGACTCCATCGGCCTTCAAGCGAAATTGGAAAGACATCGTCCCCTATGTCCGTCACGATACGGCGATCATTTGGGGGCTGTTCATGGGCGCCGGGCGCGAGGGTGTTGATCCCCAAAGTGCTGTGATGCGAGGAATGGACGGATTCACCGTCCACAGGATGCAGGGGCGTCTAACCGGCGAATATCACAGCCATGAAGACCAGGAACAGGTCTACTACTTCATCAAGGGCAGCGGCCAGATGAAACTGGACGGTGAGATCAGGGACGTCAGGGAGGGCGATGCCGTCTACGTACCGCCAAAGGTGAAACACCAGTTGATCAACAACACAGAGGACTGGTGTGAACATTTACTTGTCACTGCTAACGTGGACGAGTCATAAGTAATAAACGCGAGAGAAGCTGCATTTATTCGATCCGCTCGAATAGAATTGACACCGCTTCGTACCTAACAGGCGGCAGGTTTAATATGATCGCCGTACTCCGCGCCGAATTGACGCACCGAGACCAAGAGAAGGGATCCTTGAACGAATGGTGATTTCTGAGTCAGCTCATCCCGCCCACCGGGTAGTCGGTACACGACCAATCCGTCCCGATGGACTGGAAAAAGTCACAGGTAGAGCGCTTTACGGGGCTGATGTCAGTCTGGATGGGCTCGTACACGCAGTTGTGTTGCGAAGCCCGCACGTCCACGCACGGATCAAATCCATAGACACATCGGAGGCCGAGAAGGCTCCCGGCGTCCTGGCCGTCATCACGGGGGCTGACATGCCCATCGCTGCGGACGGTATGGTCGAGGTCGGTGAAGAGGGCAACGTCGCGCTGGCGTGGTCGTCCAACCGTGTGATGGCGCATGACAAGGCACTGTTCAAGGGACACCCGGTCGCGGCGGTCGCAGCGTCTGATCGTAACTCCGGATACGAAGCACTCAAGCTAATCAAGGTCGAGTACGAACCCCTCGACCCGGTTCTTTCTATCGACCAGGCGCTTGCACCGGGCGCAACACTTGTCCACGAAGATCTTGTAGGCAACCACCTTGGCGAATCGGTCAAGGACACCAATATTGCTGCCATTCTTCGCCACGAGCTAGGTGACCCGACCACTGCAATGGGTAATGCATCGCTGGTAGTCGAGCGCGAAGTTGAGATGGCGACGGTCCACCAGGGTTATATAGAGCCACAGTCCGGAACAGCACGCTGGGACGAGAACGGTCGCGTGACAGTCTGGACTAGCACTCAGGGTGCGTTTGGCGTCCGTGCCCAGATGGCCGGGATCCTCAATGTGTCCGAGTCAGACGTCCACGTCATTCCGATGGAGATCGGCGGCGGTTTCGGCGGCAAGTTGAACGTGTATCTGGAGCCCGTTGCCGCGGTCCTCTCAAGGAAGTGCGGCCGCCCGGTCAAGGCGTACATGACACGAGCGGACGTGTTCGAGGCCACAGGTCCCGGCGCTGCCGCGAAGATCAAGATCAAGATGGGTGTCGACGACGACGGAAAGATCGTCGCCGCCGAGGCCGACCTTAAGTACGAAGCCGGTTCATACCCCGGCTCGCCGGTAGCCGCAGGAGCGGTCTGCTGCTTTGCCTCGTACGACCTGGACAACGTCCGTATCGACGGCTACGACGTTCTGGTCACGAAGCCGAAGACTGCTGCGTACCGGGCGCCGGGTTCCACGCATGTTGCGTACGGTGTGGAATCGGTCATCGACGAAATCTGCGAGAAGCGTGGCTACGACCCGATCGAGTTCAGGCTTAAGAACGCTTCCCGTGAAGGCAAGCGCCGGGCTGATGGACCAATCTGGGGCCCCATAGGCATCCAGCAGGTCCTCGAAAGCTCGCGGGACTCCGCCCACTGGACATCAGACCTTGGCGAACCAAGCGGTCCAAACATGAAGCGCGGTCGCGGAATCGCCACCGGCTTCTGGCGCAACGGCGGACGCCGATCCGTTGTCACGCTGAACCTGAACAGCGACGGAGTCGTTTCGCTGATCGAGGGTTCGGTAGACATCGGCGGTTCACGTGCATCAATCGCTATGCAGGCCGCCGAAGTGCTGTGCATCCCGATCGAGGACATCCGCCCGCAGGTCGCATCTACGGATAGCGTTGGCTACACCGATAACACCGGTGGGAGCCGAACCACCTACGCCACCGGCATGGCTTCCTACAAAGCGGCCGGATTGATGGTGGATGAGCTCAAGGTCCGGGTCTCCAAGATCTGGGACATTGAGGCCTCAGATGTAGAGTTTGATGGCGGTACCTTCCGAGCACGGCAGGATGCCGAACTCCAGTCGATGAGCATGACATTCAAGGAGCTGGCGGGCCGTATCGACGGCACCGGTGGGCCTGTTGCCGTAACCGGTAGCGTAGACCTGGCGGATGCCGCTGGAGCCTTCGGTGCACACCTCGTAGACCTTGAGGTGGACCTGGAGACTGGCAAGACGGACGTGCTGCGTTACTCGGTGGTGCAAGACGTTGGTGGTGCAATCCACCCGTCATACACGGAAGGTCAACTTCAGGGCGGCGCAGTGCAGGGAATAGGCTGGGCGCTCAACGAGGAGTATTTCCTGACGGGTGAGGGCCTGATGGCCAACTCATCGTTCCTGGACTACCGAATGCCGACGACCTTCGACCTTCCAGAGATTGAGACGATTCTTGTGGAGGTCCCCAACCCCCTCCACCCGTTTGGTGTACGTGGGGCAGGTGAGGTGTCTATCTCGCCGCCGGTGGGAGCGATTGCAAACGCTCTGCACGATGCGCTGGGTATCCGATTCCTACAGTCTCCGATGAAGCCCGGACGCATCCTGTCCGAGCTCGGTGTGCTGAAAGAAGACGTTCAGTAGAACGCTCTGGATAGTTGGATCGAAAGAAAAGGCCCGCTCGTGAGAGCGGGCCTTTTTTGTATCACGCGGCAAGGGACCAGAGCGGAGCCAGACCACTCCGTGCATAACCTTCTCCAAATAGCCGCCCGGCCGGGCCTACGCGGCCGGGTGGACGAAGATCGGAGTGTTTGATCGGGCCTCTTTCTTGAGGATATCGGTCTCTTCGTCGGTGATCGGCGTGAAGTCTTCACCTATCTCGGCAACCATTCGCCACAGTTCGGGATCTCCCGGCGGCACTGCGGCGGTGATGGACTGCGACAGGGTGAACCGGACAGCGAGCGCCGCCAGTTCAGGATCCACGATCGGCTCATACCAGCACTTTTCGTGAGTGCGTTCTGCTCCCTCGCCGAGCTTTGCCTTTGCGGCGGCCTTTAGCGCGAGGCGAGCTGCACCCTTCCGTTCTGCCAGCTCAACAACCTGTGGGCCGAAGTCGCCTTCAAAGTAATTCACCCAGTTCAACGGGAACAGCACCGAGTTGAACTCAAAAGCCTCCAGCAGCCGGGTAGCCGCTTCGACCGAGTGGGCCGAGAACCCGAGGAACCGCACCAACCCTTGCTCGCGGGCCTTCTGGAAGGTCTCCAGCGCGCCGCCGGGACCGAGCACCGTGTCCACGTCTTCGTCGGTAGTCATACCGTGCATCTGGTAGAGATCGAAATGATCGGTTCGTAGCTTTTTGAGCGAGTCGTGTAACTCTCGTTCCGCACCAGCAGCATCTCGTTCACGAGTCTTGCAGGCCAAAAACACGTCGTTGCGGTACGGCTCGAGCGCGGGCCCGAGCTTTTCCTGCGCGTTGCCATATCGAGGCGCAACGTCGAAATAGTTGATGCCGCGATCAATCGCCTCGCTGACGATCCGTGACGCCTCGTCCGGCTGAGCATCCTTCACAACGATGCCGCCAAAGCCGATTATCGAGAGCATCTCGCCCGTGTCGCCGTAAGGTCGTTTTAGCATCTGGTTGAACTCCCGGACTGATACTTCCGCCACTGGCGGTTGTCATGAAATTGAGGAAACCCTATTTGACCGGCAGTGACGATGCAAACTCGACGCCACGAGCAACCCAGCCTTCAAGCTCGTCGTCTTCTCCGAACCCATCTGGACCTATGTACACCCAGCCCTTCATCGGTCGGCCTGTGAAATCCATCGGCCGGGCATGTGGCTGAGTCACGCAATCCTCGTATGCGTCCGGGCCGACACGTACTACCAACTCGTCGTTCAGAACGCCGCAGCACATGTTGCCGTTCAGCAGGAATGACAGCCCACCGAACGAGCGCATCTCGGAAATCGCCGCGTGGCCAGTCAGCACGGTTCGGATTCGATCAGCCACACCTTCGTCGTACGGCATTTGCTACCTCGTGAGTCCCTTGTACACATCAAGTCCCTGCCCAAACAGGTCCACCACTTCCGCCCTTTGTACATCGGTGTAAAAACGACCCTTGGATCTCACCCAGTCCATAGAAGTTTCGATGTCCTCCACGAAGAGTGCGGCGGATGCGGCCTGTACGTCGGACTTTTTGCCACCGGCGTCGATGTAGACCGCAGATGTGTGTGCCCAGAGCGCCTGTGCAAACGAATCCCGCTGGGACGACCCGAGTCGTGCGGCTATCCAGCCATCTGCACCTACCCCGATATCGGCCTCCAGGCTACCTCCGGTGGCGTTTGAGGCGTCCGTAGAGACTCGTTTGACCACCGCACCGTCCTGGACGATCTCGACGGTGTCAACGGCGTAGTGAGAAGACCAGTCCACCTTCACGTGTGTCGACCCGCCTGCGCTCACCGATACCGTGGAGCCGGGAGCCACACCATCGACAGACAAAGATATCGCCGGTCCGTTCGTGATGAATGTCTCTCCGCGCTTGATACCGTCAAGCCAGTTGTCGTACGAAAACGCTCCGCCGGTTTGCGAGTAGATACGGTTGGCAGAGCAGACGAACCAGTCGGAACCGGTAGAGGCCGGCATCTTGATCCCACAGTTCAGCATTCGGTACCAGATGTCGTACTCAACGTCGTTCCAGTACGGGTCGAACAGGTTTATGGCATCCACCTTGCCAAGGGCGGCGGCGACGGGCGCCTCCATGCCTTGACCGTTGTGGCACCAGATCACTAGCCCGTCCTGATCGCGTGCGTCATCGCAGGCCCATGAGAGCGGTGGGTAGTCCGGGTCAAAGGTATCGATCAGCGCCCCGCGGGAGATCGGGTTCACTATGTTTCGGATGTTCAGGAACATCACGTGGCCGTAGCCGCGAGACCAGCCGTCCTTGTCGTTATGTCGATTCTCTTCACCGACCTGCACATGGTGGTGTGTGTCCGTGAAGTCGTTCAGTACGCCTAACGGGTATTTGTTGGTGGCGTAGTTCAGATCCCAGCGACGGAGGATAGACACGGCGGTCATTCTGAGGTCTTCGACCCGTGAGTCGTAGCCGAGCCGCTCGTCCGGCTTCTCTTCCTTTTCGTCGTAATGGATGTGCGTATTGCCGGGGTGCCAGCCACGGTCCGGCAGGTCCGCCCATCGTTCTAACTCCACGTCCACGGTCACCGTTCCGCCAGAGCCGTCCACGTCCACCGTACCGGTCCATGGCCGGTATTCCGTGCCTCGTTCAACGGTGATGCGTGATTGTCCCCGCGGTACGTCAAGCGAGAAGTCGCCGTTCGAGTAGAAGAACGGTTCACCAGTGCCGACTTTCCACATGGCATCAGCCGGGGCAAGCTGCACGCCGTTTGGAGAGAGCACCTGTACGCGGGCCTGAACGGCGGAACCGGTTACGGGATCGATGATCTTTCCGGTGAGTTTTGCCACGGTCCGCGCCCCTTGTGCTGTGGAAGTGTCGGTCTCGTTGTCGGGAGTCCTCCCGGAATTAACGTCTGGGCCGCAGTTTCACGCTCGTCGGTTAATGGCGCAAGATGTACCCGTGACACAAGCGGCAGGAATAGAGGACCAGATGCCTGAGTTCGTTTCTCCAGACACCGACCCGATGGATGAGCTACGCCGCTGGCTCACTGAGGCCACGGCGGAGGGTGTCTCGAACCCCGCAGCGATGGTGCTGGCGACCGTGAGTCCCGACGGATCTCCCTCGGCCCGTGCGTTGATGGCCGGAACCCGGGATCAGGATTCGATCACCTTCTTCACCCACTACGCAAGCCCGAAGGGTCGGGACCTGGCCGCTAATCCAGACGCCGAGGGCGTGTTCCTGTGGACACCGCTTGAACGGCAGGTCCGCGTCCGCGGGACGATTACGAAGACCAGCGTTGAGGTGTCAGACGCCTACTGGGCGTCTCGGCCAAAGAACACTCAACTGGCTATCCACGTGGGCGAGCAGAGTTCGATGGTGAGCGATCACGACGCACTGGTGGACACAAAGGCTGAGATCGAGGCACGTATCGGTGACGATGACGTACCTCGCCCAGATACGTACGGCGGGTATCGGCTTACGCCACGGTCATACGAGTTCTGGCAGGGACGACCGTCAGACCGGCTCCACCTGCGGGCGATTTATACGCGCAACTCAGAAGGCAGTTGGGACTTTGGGGTGATGACGCCCTAGCCCCGCGCCTCGTCCCTCAGGCGTGCTTTATCGCGCTCAGAGATTTCGCCAAGCGGGAGATCGAGCAGCGCGCCTTGAAGCGCGTACAGGAAGGTCACGCTGGTCTCGCCCGGGAACAGGTCTGCGACGAGATGGAACGCCTTGACCGGACCGGCTTTCTCGAGCTGCTCTATCGTTTCGATACCCACCGCCTGAAGCTGGCGCGAGCTGACGGGCCCGAGATTTTTCAAGCTCTCGAGTTCGAATCGTTGCATTCCGCCGTTATCCCCCGTCATGATTTCTGATCAGTTTTTGATAGTTCAGGCAGGTGTGGGGTCTTGTCTCCCCAGGGTCTCAGCTGTTCAAACAGTGCCGCCGCCCGGATAACCGCTGCATCATCTGCGTAGCGCCCCACAATCTGGAGCGCCACCGGCAATCCGTCCCCGGCGAACCCCGCTGGCAATGTGATCGCCGGGTGCCCGGTGAGGTTGAACGGGTGAGTGTACGGGTACCAGTTCTGTCGGATAATTCCGACTTCATGTCCCTCGATCACGACCGGGTCGTACAGATCCATATCGGATTCGAGTGCTGTACGGGCAAGTGTTGGGGTAAGGATCAGGTCGAACTCATCGAACCAGGTCTGCACCTGACGGAACAACTGTGTGCGCTGGTAGATGGCTTTTTGTAGCTCCGACGCCGAGTATTCGGACGCCTCGGTGATGGACTGCAAGAAAGAGGGCGTCATTCTGTCGCCCCATTCATCAACGTAGTCGCCAAAGCGTGAGCGCCAGGCGGCCTGACTGAGTACACGCCAGAACGGCTCAGGCGTCTCGAATCCATCGTCTACCTCGACAAGCGTTGCGCCGGCCTCTTCAAATGCACGCGCTGCGCCGTGGGTGATGGCGAGCACCTCGGAATCGACAACGTCGTTGCCAAGCAATGGTCGCCAGGCGATCTTTTTGCCTTCCAGACCACCTGGTTCTGACGCGGCCTTAACGTAGTCCTGCTTTCGGCGTCCCATTGAATGGGCGTCAGACGGATGCGGGCCGGACATGACCTGCAACATGAGAGCAGTGTCGGCGACGGTACGAGTCATGGGGCCGACGTATATGTTTGCGCCAAATGAGTCCGGTGCAGCATCGTGCGGGATGGTGCCGAGCGTTGCCTTCATTCCAACGATGCCGTTCGCTGCAGCCGGAATTCGAATCGAGCCCCCGCCATCGGTACCGACGTTGAGCGGAGCCAGCCCGGCAGCAGCAGCCACGGCAGCTCCACCGCTTGAGCCACCTGCTATGCGGTCCTGATCCCACGCGTTGGGTGTGTCGCCGAAGAGTGGCGCTCGGGTAAATGGCTTGTGGCCAAATTCAGGTGTGGTGGTCTTACCGACCATAATGGCCCCGGCAGCACGCAGGCGGGCCACTGGCACAGCGTCGTTCTCCGGGACATTGTTTTCAAAT
>JABIGL010000209.1 GCA_018650185.1 Chloroflexota bacterium | reverse complement strand
CGCCGCACTACAGGGACGACATCCCTACGACGTGACGAAATCCGCCGCCGACTTGATAGGGCAGTCTTACGCCGAAACCTACGACCTTCCCGTGGTAATCAGCCGCTTTGGAAACCTGTATGGCGGTGGTGACCTCAACTGGAACCGTATCGTTCCGGGAACCATCAGGTCGGTAATTCGGGGTGACGCCCCGATCATCCGGTCCGACGGTCTTTTTGTCCGCGACTACATCTACGTGGAAGACGCTTCCGCCGCCTACATTCTTCTTGCGGAATCGCTAGCCGCAGATAAATCGCTGGCCGGTGAGGCGTTTAACTTCTCGAACGAATCTCCAGTCACGGTCATCGACCTGGCGAACCAGATCCTTGCTCTCATGGAATCCTCCCTTGAACCAGATATTCGGAACGAGGCGAGCAACGAAATTCGCGAACAGTTCCTCGCCGCGGGTAAGGCCCGTAAGGTCCTGGGCTGGAAGCCGCGCTTCGATGCCGATACTGGTTTGAAAGCGACTATCGAGTGGTACCGTGACTTTCTCGGGTAGGGCGTCCGAGGCGTGCGGCCGGCCGGTCCTTTGAAGGCGCTCGTAATCGGCGGAAGCGGGATGCTTGGCAAGGCGTTGACATCTGCCCTGCGACAGGCCGGAATTGATGCCAGCCCGACCTATAACTCTCGACCATTTCCGGGCGGCGTAGCGCTCAACATAACCGACGCCGATGCGGTTCGGAGCTGTTTTGAAGACATCAGCCCGGACCTCCTCTTTATCGCCGTGATGCCGTCTGGTGGTGCTGATTACTGCGAGACGCATACCGACGAACTCAACGCGCTGAACGTCGAGGCCACACGCTCAATCGCGGAATCAGCGGCAAGCGCCGGGACTCGCGTCGTCTACTACTCGTCTGACTACGTGTTTGACGGCACCAGCGGCCCGTACAAGGAAGACGACGAGCCGTCCCCGATTAACGCGTACGGTAGAAGCAAGCTGGATGCTGAAACTGTGATCCAGTCGATCTGCCCGGACGCTTTGATAATTCGTACCACGGCCGTCTTCGCGTGGGACCGGACATCGCCCAACTTCGCCATGCAGGTATGGGATCGACTCCAGTCCGGTGAACCGATGAAGGTCCCGGATGACCAGATCGGCAATCCAACCCTCGCTTCCTACCTTGCTGAGGCCAGCGTCCGGCTGGCCCAGCAATCGGAGACGGGGATTTTCAACGTTGTCGGTAAAGACCTGATGCCACGGTCGGACCTTGGACGGGCGCTGGCCAGGGCGATGGCTTTGGACACTGCATTGATTGAACCGGTTCACACATCTGAACTGGGTCAGCTTGCTCCCAGACCTCTTAATGCCGGGCTGACCACCGACAAACTCGAAGCGGTTCTCGGTACTGAACCACCCGGGCTCAGCGACTCGTTAAAGCAGTTCAGGCGCAACTGGCGGGCAGCTACCCACACGCCGCAGACCGTGGCTTCGGTCTCTCCGGAAGCGTCCAAACTGAAGGCCGAAATTCTGGACAAGGTGTCCGAATACTACCGGCTCGTCCATGGACCGGAAGAGTTCGTCCCATTCGAAAGCCGGGTCCAGTACGCCGGGCGGGTGTTCGCGGAAGAGGAAATGCGAAATCTCACCGACTCGTCCCTGGATTTCTGGTTGACCCTTGGGCCATACGGTGATCTGTTTGAGAGCCGAATGAGGCGCTATTTCCGCTCAGCCTCCTTCTCTCTGGTCAACTCCGGCTCCTCTGCAAACCTGACCGCAGTTCTGGCGCTAATGTCGCCTCAACTAGAACGTCCCCTTGTGGCTGGCGACGAGGTCATAACCCCGGCGGTTACATTCCCGACAACCCTCGCTCCGCTGGTACACGGCGGACTTATACCGGTGTTTGTCGACTGTGAGATCGGCACATACAACATCGATCCCAATCAGATCGAAGCTGCCGTCACGGATAAAACCCGGGCGATCGTCGTGCCCCACACACTCGGCAACCCGTGCGATATGGACATCATCACCGACGTCGCGAAGCGTCACGACCTGTATCTCATGGAAGACAGTTGCGATGCCCTGGGTGGCCGCTTTAACGATCAGCTTGTCGGCACATTCGGCGATCTCGCAACGCTCAGCTTCTACCCGGCCCACCACATCACGCTTGGCGAGGGTGGTGGCGTCATCGTCAACGACCCGAAGCTCGCCCGAATCGTGACGTCCGTCAGGGACTGGGGACGTGACTGCTGGTGCGCCTCGGGCGAGTCAAACACCTGTGGTCAGAGGTTCGGCTGGCAACTGGGCGATATGCCCCGTGGGTACGACCACAAGTACACATATTCAAACCTTGGGTACAACTTCAAACCGACCGACATGCAGGCCGCGGTGGGCGTGGCGCAGATGGACCGGCTGGACGACTTTGTATCGCGTCGGAAGAGCAACTTTTCACGGCTGTACGAGGGCTTACAGGAATACCAGGATCGAATCATCCTGCCGGTGGCGGATGACCGCGCAGACCCGTCGTGGTTTGGCTTCCCGATCACGGTCCAGGAAGGCCAGTCCCGGAACGAACTCGTTCAGACGCTTGAGAAAGCCAACATCGAAACGCGCAACGTGTTTGCCGGAAACATCACGCTCCAGCCCGGATATGCGGATATCGAAAAGCGCGTCCACGGTGAGCTAGTAAACACTGACCGGGTGATGCGAGACACGTTCTTCGTGGGCGTATACCCGGGACTCGGCGAGCCGCAGATCGACTTCATGCTTGAGCGTTTCGCCGAATTCTTCCGGTCCCATTAACGTTCATGCTCAGCATTGCGATCCCCACGTACCGCAGGCCGCAGTATCTGGCCGAGGCACTCGAGAGCGTGGCACGGGAGGCTGCTAACGCCGGAGTGGCCGTAGAGGTTGTCGTACAGGACAACGCTTCTGGCGATAGCACAGAGGCGGTTGCGACCGGGTTCCCGGGTCTGTCCGTCTCCTATGCCTGCAATGAGGACAACCTGGGTCCCTCGGAGAACATCGTCCGTGCCTGCGAGCGATGTACGGGCGACTACATCTTCCTTCTTGGTGACGACGATCTCCTGGAACCGGGCTCACTCGCCAGAGTGAACAAGTTGAACAATGCCGACCCGAAACCCGGAACTATCTCCGGCCCGGTCACGCATTTCGTGGATGAAGCTAATTCACCGACTGGAGTTGTCAGCTTTCAGAACGTTTCCGGAAGTGATCAAGTCTTTGAGCCGGGCGGCCCATCGGTGGAGCACATATTTCTGAGGGCGACCATGCTCAGCGGGCTCATATTCCGCAGAGACCTGCTGGATGCGGAAGGGGCACGAAAACACGCCGACAGTCTCTATCCACAGATCTACCTCGCGGGGGTCGCAGGAAAACAGGCCGGGGTTGCCTATACAGACGCACCGATAGTGAGCGTTCGAGACAATCCTTTTGCCGAGTGGTCATATTCTGGTGACTACATGGCCCGGGGCGTTTTCCGAATTCTGGATGATCTCACGGAGGGTGCGGAGTGGGGACCAGGAGTCAAGAAACGCATCACCAAACGACGCGTCCGGTCCACCTACAACGCGCTTTACACATCTCGCCAGAGTTCGTTCGGTGCCTACGCGAAAACGGTGCGCGGTTTGTGGTCGGTCCGCCAGTACCGGCGTAGTCCGTACTTCTGGGCTATGACTGCTGCTTTCGGGATTCTTGGGGTGCGAGGAATCGGCATGCTGCGTCGCGTCGTCCGTATGCGGGCGTCCAATCGAGTCGGATAGACTCGAAAAGCGCCGGTCGCCGAACACCCCGGCCACAATCAGAGGTCACATGCCGGATAACCCACTAGATCAGAGATTCGATGCGGAAGGGCTGATCGAACGACGACTCAATGAGCACCTGTCTGCGATCAACGCGTTGCTCGCCGACAAAAGCACCGTGGCAGACATAGCGTTGGCCATAGCAGATGCGTACCGGGCGGGCGGCAAAATCCTGGTTTTCGGTAACGGCGGAAGCGCCGCGGACGCACAACATTTCGCCGGTGAACTGGTCGGACGGCTCTACCTTGAACGGGCGGCTATGCCGGCCGTAGCGCTGTCTACCAACACCTCAAACATGACTGCAATAGCAAACGACTTCGGGTATGACTCGGTGTTTAGTCGGCAGGTCGAAGCTCTTGGTAATCCTGGCGACGTAGCGATCGGCATCACGACCAGCGGCAACTCCCCGAGCATCGTTAACGGGCTTGAGGCGGCGCATCGAGACGGTCTCACCACGATAGGGATGACAGGACAAGGCGGCGGAGCAGTGGGAGCAATGGCCGATATTTGCCTGATGATTGATACCGACGACACGCCGCGGTGCCAGGAAGCTCACATCTCGGCCATCCACATCATCTGCGAGTGGGTGGAGAAGGAACTGGCGGGGTCTTGAGTCCCGCGACCTTCCCCGGGGCGTTCCTG
>JABIGL010000101.1 GCA_018650185.1 Chloroflexota bacterium | reverse complement strand
TGGCCCAACACCCCGGCGGCATGATCCTCTCGGCACGCCCGCTCTCAGAGACGGTGCCGCTCCAGCGCAGCGCCATCGCCGGCCGATACATCTGCCAGTGGGACAAGGACAGCGCAGACGACGCCGGGTTCGTGAAGATCGACTTCCTGGCATTGGGCGCGCTGTCACAGATGAACGAGGCACTCAGGCTGATCGAGCAGCGGACAGAGGAACGCGTCGATCTATCACGGATCGATTTCGAGGACCCGGGGGTGTACGCCACGCTGCACCGATCAGACACCGTCGGTGTATTTCAAGTCGAGTCCGCCGCCCAGATGCAGACAACCCCGCGGATCCGACCCAAAAATCTGTTTGAGATGGCCTGGCAGGTAGGGGCCGTCCGTCCCGGCGTCGGGGTAAACGATGGTGTATCTATGCTGATCCGCCGACATACCGGCCGGGAACCCGACTGGGACTACGACCACCCGCTGGAAGAAGCGGCGCTTGGGCGCACCTACGGCGTGCCGCTCTACCAGGACCAGTTGATGGAACTGGCGGTACACGTCGGCGGCTTCACTCCGGCCGAAGGCGACCGGATGCGCCGGGCGTTCAGTCGTCGTAACCGAGCAGAACTGATCCCGTTCTGGCGTGAGAAGTTCATGTCCGGGGCGCTGGCTAAAGGCGTTCCGCCAGAAGCTGCCGAGAAGATCTTCAGCAAGTTCCACGGCGAGTTCCAGTTCCCGGAAGCACACGCCTTCGCCTTCGGGATCACCGCATACCAGATGGCATGGATGAAGCGTTACTACCCGCTGGAGTTCTTCGTGGGGCTGTTCAACCAGCAGCCGATGGGTTTCTACAACCTGGAGACTCTGAAGGAGGATGCGAGACGCCACGGCGTGCAGGTCCTGAACCCGGATGTGAACCGCAGCGGAAAGCTGTCGGTGATCGACGACGAGCGTTTACGCCTTGGCTTTGCACATGTGACGAGCGTCCGGTCGGCGACGGCAGACCAGGTGCTTGTGGCGCGTGACTCGGACGGTCCGTTTACTTCTGTGTCCGACTTTATGGCGCGCACGGGCGTTCGGCACGAGCCGCTCGACAGGCTTGTAGATGCCGGGACCTTTGACTCACTCGTATCGCGGGCGGTAGCAACAAGCGCCCCGGCGCTGGTCGGCGTACTGGAGGTGCCGGGTCCTGTACCCCTGCCGTCGATGCCTGCCATCAGTCCGACCGTGCGGGAGCAGAGAACCGTCTGGACGCCCTCAGATGAGCGTCGACGTGAGACCAAGTGGGAGGTGGGGCTGCGCTATCGGCCGGTCGGACGCCAGCTCGCTTTCGAACTTCCGGTTGAGCAGGACATGGTGGCGCTGCCAGAAGCCTCAGAGTGGGATGTGATGAAGGGCGAGTACGAGACGCTGGGGTTGTACCCGCGTGCGCACCTGATGGAAAAGTTGAGGCCGCACCTGCCGCCGGACATCGTGCGTAGCGCCGATATTCGTGACCTGAAGGATGGTGCGCCGATCCGCGTGGCCGGAGTGGTGATACGTCGACAGCGTCCGCTCGCAAAGGCGGTGTTCATCACGCTGGAGGACGAGACGGGTCACGCTCCGCTAGTGATCTGGCCGGATGTGTACGACCGGGTCAAGCGTCTGGCGCGTGAAGCGATTCTGCTGTGCAGCGGGACGGTGTCGCACCGCGAGGGGACGCTGAACGTGGTGGTCAAGACGGTTCACCCGGTTCCGACGGACGTGAACATGCTGAAGTCGAAGGACTGGGGGTAGTAGCTCCACTGGTCATCCCGAGCGTAGCCGAGGGACCTTTACCAAAGGGACAGAAAACATTCGACCCAATCTCGCGGTGAAGATCCCTCCGCTTCGGTCGATATGACAGAGGGGCCTTATCCCGAGTCCAGGAAAGGCAGACGCCTTGTCCCCGCCCGTACAATATCCGTTTGCCGTTCCTAATCCCTATCCCGGTCTTTCGCTATGCCAATCACTTATCGCCCGATCACCATGGACGAGTTCGATCAATTTGATCTTGCAGTTGTCCGGGGTTTTTCAGCACATCCCGATTCCAACCCTGCATTCAAGGACTACGCGCGACGCGTACTTGAGCCGGAGAACAGCGTCGTAGCGTTCGACGGTGACGACATCGTCGGCACATCGTCATCGGTTAGCTTCGATATTTCAGTTCCGGGGGTGCCCGCCGTTCCGATCGGTGGCATCACGGAAGTGACCGTGGCTCCAACACATCGGCGGCGAGGGATCCTGACGCAGATGATGCGGCGTCAGCTTGACGCTCATCACGAGCGTGACATCCCGATCGCAGCGCTCTGGGCTTCTGAATCTGTCATCTATGGTCGATTCGGCTACGGCATGGCCGTCACACACGAGCACCGAGAAATCGACCTCAGGCACACTTCATTCGCACACTCCCCGGACATCCGGGGACAGGTGCACTTCATCGCCAAAGAAGACGCCCAGAAGGTGTTTTCGCCGATCTACGATCAGGTACGGGGCCAATTCCCCGGGATGATTCGACGTGATGACCTTGGGTGGGAAGCAGGGATCACCGACTTTAATGGGCTGCGAGACAGAAAACCGGACCTGTTCTATGCCTATTACGAAGTGGACGGAGTACCGACCGGTTACGTGATGTACCGGATACGGCACTCCATCACGGCGGGCGATGCCACCAACAGCGTGCAAATCCACGAGATCGTGGCGGCGAATGATGAGGCATCTGCGGCGCTCTGGCGTTTCTGCTTCGATATCGACCTCGCATCCACCCTTTCTGTGGGACACGGTGCACCAATCGACGATGGGTTGAACTGGATGCTGGCCGACCCGCGCCGCCTCAAGCGCAGCTCATACGACGGCCTGTGGCTCCGGTTGATAGATGTCCCGGCAGCATTGTCTGCGCGCACCTACTCAGAAGAAGGCTCGCTGGCGATTCGCGTCGAAGACTCGTTCTGTGATTGGAACGATGGTGTGTGGCGGCTAGACGGTGGCATCGAGGGTGCTGACTGCATCGCCACTAATGACACAGCGGACATATCGATGTCCGCGGCCGATCTTGCAGCGATCTACCTCGGCGGAACAAAACCGTCAGAGATCGCTCGCTCTGGTCGGGTCTCCGAAAGCTCGCCTGGTGCCCTGGATCGTGCTGACCGTATGTTCGCAAGTCCACGCAAACCCTGGAACATCGTCGACTTCTAGATAGCCTCGCCGTGAGGAATCACGCACTTCCCGTGAGAGTCTCGTGAGGAGTTGTGTCATAGCATTTACGCGCTGCTAGCCTGCGATAGAGGGGTCCGCGATCAACAGTGGTCTGGACCTTCGAAACACTACGACGTGGGAGGCCCTGATTTGCTGAGCGTGACGCGCCTGCTTTGCGATATGCGAACCCCCGGAGATGACCTCCGGTACGGTGAGAAGAAGGTCGATAACCCCAACCCGGCCCCGGTCCATCAGCGACCTATCGTCGTGTGGAACGTCACCCGTAGTTGCAACCTGCACTGCGCCCACTGTTACGCCTCATCACACGACGAGGTTTATCCGGGAGAACTGACCACCGAGCAGGCGCATGTGGTCATAGATGATCTTGCTGATTACGGAATCCCGGTGCTCCTCTTCTCCGGTGGAGAGCCGCTGAGACGTCATGATCTCCCCGAGCTTGTCAGGCACGCCGCAGATCGCGGACTCCGCCCTACCCTGTCTTCAAACGGCACTTTGATGACGCCGGAAATGGCGCGCGTGCTTGCCGATGCAGGAATGGTGCGGGCAGGGATCAGCCTGGACGGACTTGAGAAGACGAACGACAAGTTCCGCGGTTCGAAGGGTGCGTTCAACGCAGCTTTAGAGGGCATCCGGAACGCGACCGATGTCGGCATGCGCGTCAGTCTCCGGTTCACCATGACGAAACAAAACGTCGACGACTTGCCGGGACTCTTCGATCTGGCGGAAGAGGAGGCGATCCCACGAGTCTGCGTCTACCACCTTGCGTATGCAGGTCGGGGAGAAAAACTCCTGTCGTTTGACCTCGACAGCGAACGAAGACGCGAGGCCGTGGAGTTCGTATTCAGGCGGACCCTCCAATCACAAAAATCTGGACACAATCTTGAAGTTCTGACCGTGGATAACCACTCGGACGGACCTGCACTACTCATGTGGAGCAGAGATAACGCCCCGGATCGTGTGCCGGATATCGAGCGACTGCTCAAGCGGAACGGCGGGAATAGCGCCGGAAAGGGCATCGCCAGCATCGACAATCTTGGCAACGTACACCCGGACCAGTTCTGGTGGTCTCGCAACCTTGGCAACGTCCTTGAGCAGCCGTTCAGTAAAATCTGGTCCGACGAGAACAACGAGTTCCTGCAACAACTGCGAGACCGGAAGCAGTTCCTTCCACAACGCTGCAAGAACTGTGCGTGGTTAAGCTCTTGTAACGGGAATCTACGCGTGCGGGGTGAGTCGGCCACGGGAGCCCCGTTCGGGATGGACCCGGCCTGCTACCTGACCGACGCCGAGATCGCAGATACGGTCGCCGTCTGATGACGCCGCATCCTGTGGGACACCCGGCAAGTCGCCCCGGTTCACACCCGGCCGGTATGCCGAAGGTCAACACGGACCGCGATCCGGTGGTGGTGTTCTGGGAGATGACGCGCGCCTGTGCCCTGGCGTGCGAACACTGCCGGGCCGAGGCGCAACCAAAGCGACACCCGTTAGAGCTATCGACCCAGGACGGGTTCCGCTTAATGGATCGTATTGCCGGATTCGATCACAAGCCGATCATCGTTCTAAGCGGCGGTGATCCGTTTATGCGACGCGACCTGTTTGAGGTTGTGGAGTATGCAGTCGGACTGGGACTCACGGTATCTGTGTCCCCCAGCGCCACGGCACTTGCCACAAAAGAGCGATTCCAGAGGCTGGTCGACCTCGGTGTTTCTCGCGTCTCGTTCAGTCTTGACGGTCCGAACGCCGAATCACATGACGCTTTCCGGGGATTTGCTGGAACTTTTGATCGCACCATCCAGATGTTCCGGGATGCAAACGAGGTCGGGCTGGAGTTTCAGGTCAACACCACCATCACCAACACGACCCGTGAGTACCTCCCGCAAATGGCCGAACTCGTGGGGGCGGAGGGCGCTGCGTTGTGGGATCTGTTCCTGCTCGTCCCGGTCGGCCGTGGCATGCAGGAGTCCCTCATGTCGCCTGAGCAGCATGAGGAAACCTTTAACTGGATTGCGTCAGAACGCAGCAACTGGCCTTTCATGAGTAAGACAACGCTCGGCCAGCCGTTCAGACGCGTCGCCGTGCAGAAACGGCTTGCCGCCGAGGGCCTGAAAGTCGAGGACATGAGTCCGGGTGAGGTTCGTGGAATGTGGCCCGGACCCGTCACAAATGACGGTAAGGGCATATTCTTCGTCTCCCACACTGGAGACATATACCCGAGCGGGTTCCTTCCCTACAGGACCGGCAACGTGCGAGTGGATGACCCCGTTGAGGTCTATCGCGAGAATCCGGTATTCGAGACACTTCGTGATCCGGCTGCACTCAAAGGCAAATGTGGCGCCTGTCCGTTCAACGTGATCTGTGGAGGCTCTCGCGCCCGGTCGTTCGCCATGACCGACGACCCACTCTCTTCGGAACCGTGCTGCCCCTACCTGCCCGCCGGATTCTTAGCCGCCTGACCTGTCGATTTCTTCGAACGCAGGGAATACCGGCTGGATAGTGCACAAATCTTCACGCGCATCCACAAAACTTGAAACTTCCTTGACATTGTGCGCGTAAAACATAGTTGTGACGATGTAAAAGAACCGGGCGAACACCCGGAAATGGAGTTACAACGAATGAATCGTCGATGGGTTCTCAGTCTTCTAGTGGCAATTGGCGCAATCAGCGCTGTTACCGGTGCAACCGTGGCATCAGCCGATTTCCGCGGTGGAGTACACGGAGGTGAGGTGCTCGACAGGGTTGCCGGTATTCTCGGAATCGAGCGCGGAGAGTTGGACGACGCTTTCGCGCAGGCTCGGTCTGAGATCCACGACGAGAAGCAGGCAGAAGCACTGGCATCGTTGGTAGAAGATGGCACTCTAACCCGGGAAGAGGTTGACGCTATCAGCGACTGGTTGAGCAGCCGACCGTCAGCCGTGGATGGGATTACCTCCACGACTAAAGCCGTCTTCAAGTTCCACAGGGGTAGCCTGGATCGTCTTCATTCCAACGGAGCCCTGAACATCCCGGCGATCAGTTCCGAGTTGTTGGCAAATCTAGTGGCGACGGACAAACTCTCTCAAGAAGATGCGGACGCCATCCAGGCGTGGCTTGATGTCCGGCCGGAAGCTGTCGATAAACTGGTACCCGAACCGATCAAACAACTTGAGGGAATCAGGCCATTCGGTGGCGGCGGGTTGTTCGGTTTTGGTGAAGATGGTGAGCCACTTGAACTGGAAGGGCTTCGCGAGCAACTGGAGCAATTCCGAAGTGACCTGGAAGCAAATCGGGACGGACTAGAAGGCGAACTACCAGAGTTCCCCGGATTTGAGATTCCAGAGGGCGGATTCTTCCAGTTCGACGGAGATGGATTTGAGTTTGAGTTCAACGGCGACGGACCGGAGTTCTTCTTCCGTGGAGGAACGGGCGACCGGTTCCGAGGCTTCGGTCACGGCTTCAGGGGTATCGCGCCGTTCCATGACTTCACTCCCGCACCCGCCGACTCCTCCAGTGACCCGGAACCGATCAACCTCTAGGTACTACCGGGTTCAGGATTTTCAATATGGCACAGCCGCAGACATTTATGGACAGTTCGATGGTTAACGACCCGTCCACGGAATCGCAAAAGCCGATCCTCATCGTGGAAGACGACCCTGATACGGTCAGGCTCGTTCGCCTTTACCTGGAGCGGGACGGACATACCGTCATCGAGGCCGGAGATGGTATCGATGGCCTCAATCTGGCGCTTACCGAATCTCCGCGACTGGTGGTGCTGGACATGATGCTGCCTGGCATGGACGGGCTGGCCGTGTGCGAAAGGCTCAGGGCTGAGTCGGACGTGCCGATCATTATGTTGACGGCTCGGGTAGACGAATCAGATCGCCTCACTGGGCTGGACAGCGGTGCAGATGATTACGTCACAAAGCCGTTCTCGCCACGAGAACTGGCTGCGCGGATACGCGCCGTACTGAGACGCGCGTCGCCCAAAGAAGAGACCTCGGAATCGCCGAAGATCCAGACCTTTGGCCCTGTGGTCCTGGACATGGGCGCTGGCTCCGTGAAGGTTGACGGCGCAAACCTTCGCTTCACGCCTACGGAGATGCGACTGCTCTCATACCTGATGCTGAATAACGGGCAGATCCTGTCCCGGGAGAGCATTATCGAGAAGGTCCTCGGATTCGACTATGACGGCATGGATCGCACCGTCGACACCCACATTTCAAACATCCGCAGGAAGCTGGAAAAATCAGCCGGTCGGCGCTTCGTCCACACCGTGTACGGGATGGGTTACAGGTTCGGCGATGCCTAGATGGGCGCGATCTCTTCAATTCAAGCTGACGCTGGGATTCACTTTGATCCTGGCGGGTGCCTTGCTGTCTGTCAGCGCGTTCACGTACGCCACGACGGAGCGCAAGATTGACGCGTTCAGCGATGAGATTTCCGTGGCCCGCGGCGAGCGGTTGGACCATGTCGTTTCTGAGTCATACAACGAGAACGACAGTTGGGAGGGCGTGCAGGATGCGATTGTCCAGGTGTCACGTCTATACGACTGGCGAATCGTCATCGAAGACGAAGGTGGTTTGATTGTCGGCGATTCGCACTCTGCGTTCGATCGAAACCCGCTGGTCTCGTCATTCTTCTTCCGCCGACCGGTTGTAGTCGGCGGCGTACAGATGGGTAACTTTTTCATCGAAACCGGCGACGGATTCGTTGCGCCTCCGGGGGACCGTTCTTCGTTCATACGTGAACTGGAAAGACAGCAAAACAAACTCTCCGTAGACGATGACGACCACGATGATGACGACGACGGTGCCCTCCGGCGCCCGGCCGGAAATAAGACTGCTCCCGCGCCACCGGTCGAACTGGCAACCGAACCGCAATTGTCTGAGCTCGCTTCTTCATTCAACCGTTCACTCCTATGGTCCGGGTTTGCTTCTGCATTCGCCGGTATAGGTCTGGTTGCCTTCACTACGCGCCGAGCACTTGCACCTGTCCATCAATTGAGTGCCGCCGCCGCAGGTGTTGCGCACGGCGATTTGTCACAACGAGTTGAAGCCGATCCCGGTAGTGAACTGGGAGACCTGGGCATTGCGTTCAATGAAATGGCGGGAGCGCTTGAGGACGCCGAGGCCGAACGTCGCAGGTTAGTGGCCGACATCGCGCACGAGCTACGCAGCCCGTTGACCAACATCCAGGGTTACCTTGAGGCGATCAAGGATGGCGTACTGGATGCGGACGATGCGACCATCGACACCATCTACTCGCAGACCAAGCACCTTGGTGCGCTGGTCGAGGACCTCCGTTTACTGGCGCTGGTCGAAGCTGGCAGCCTCCGCCTTGAATTGACCGCGACCAATCTGGCGGACCTTGTCAAAGACGCCTCCGAGGCGTTCCGGCCGCGTGCGATCGAACGGTCCGTAACCCTGGATGTCTCGGCAAGCGAGGGGATGCCGGACGCCAGGCTCGATCCAACACGCATTAGGCAGGTCGTATCCAACCTGGTGGAGAACGCCATCACACACACACCGGACGGAGGTCGCGTTGCGGTACCCGTGGACCTCGTTGACGATACAAACAGTGCCGTCGTGATGGTTTCTGACACCGGGACCGGAATATCTCCCGACGACCTGCCACACGTGTTTGACCGGTTCTACCGGGTCGATCCGTCCCGAAATCGCGTAACCGGCGGCGCTGGTCTGGGACTCACCATCGTGAAACGCCTTGTAGAGGTACATGGGGGCCGAATCGAGGTCGACAGCGAGCTGGGTTCTGGCACCACATTCACCGTCGAGATACCGTTCTCGGGCCCTGCGTCAGACGCCTAGATATCTGACCGGTACAACCGGCTAATTCGATTGACACGCCTTCTTGTTCCAAGTAGGTTCGCTCCGCCGCGCCCCTAAACATCAGGCAGCAATGGCAAGCAACTACGGGAGTACTAAATGGCAGGCGACCTCAGCAGCATCGTCGAACCCGGAGCCGAGTTCGAGCAGATGGCGACCGGATACGTGTTCACGGAAGGCCCCGTCTGGGATTCCGGTTATCTCTATTTTGTCGACATCCGGCAGAACATTCTTCTTCGCATGCAGCCCGGCGGAGAGCCCGAGATCATCCGGCGTGAGACCGGCTCTGGTGATGGCCTGACCATGGACAACAACGGCAATTTGCTGATGTGTGAGGGAAGCCATCGTCGTCTGACGCGGACGCACAAAGACGGCGGACGCGTGGAGGTCATCGCCGAGAAGTGGAACAAGCTTCGACTCAACTCCCCCAATGACGTAATCGCCCGACCGGACGGAACCGTCTACTTCACC
>JABIGL010000207.1 GCA_018650185.1 Chloroflexota bacterium | reverse complement strand
CTGTCTCAACTTGTTCAGGATCTGCTCTGGTGAATGCCCTCTTCTCGGCATGTCATCCCCCTTCTGGAAACGTCCAGTCTCTAATTTATTGACTGGTACCGTCTGAGGGGGTCAGGTCACTGCGACCAACGCGACCACACTCTTAAATCCAAACACAGCAGACACCCCCGCCTGTGGTCAATAACTCCGACCAAAACGAGATCGGATCGTCCGTGCGAAGGACAATCTAGGCGGTGACTGTCAAGGAACCATGGATGGAAACGAGGGGTCGCGCACGCACCATTCGTCCGGGAGGCGTACTCTGTGGCCGGAAATTACATCCGCCGAAGACCACCCGTCCGTAAGTGCCCCGTACATAAGGAACGCTAAATGCCGGTAAATCGTTTCGACGTGAAGTTCAGTCGCCCTCTGGCCGAAGGAAAATCATGGGGCGAAGTTGGCCCGTACGAAGAGCTGCGAGGCACGCTGCATTTCGATATAGACCCGGAGAACGCCGCCAATGAGCGCATCACGGACGTGGAGCTTGCACCCCGGAACGGAAACGAACGCGTTGAGTTCTCGGCCGAAGTATCAATCCTCCTCCCGGTGGATCGGAGCAAAGCCAGCGGTCGCATGATGCTGGATGTCGTGAACCGTGGGAATCGGGTCGCACTTCCTAACTTCAACCGGGCGACCCGGCCCACCATCGACGAAAACACGCCGATAGACATCGAAGTCGACGCCGGTGACGGCTACCTGATGAGGAATGGCTACGTGGTCGTGGCGTGTGGCTGGCAGAAGGACGCGCCGGACTATCCGGCGCTCATCACACTGGATAGTCCGGATGGTGTCGGGCCGGATGGTGAGCCGATCACGGGCAAGATTTACTCACAGCTTCAGTCGCCGACCGACACACACAACTTTTTGCTCTCCGACAAGGGTCACCGCGCATATCCGGCGGCAGACATGGACGAGCCCGGTGCATCCATGGAGGTGCGCGACGAGCCGGACGGAACGCCGTACCCGATCGCCCGTGACTCATGGCGCTTTGGCCGCATAGACGACGATGGAAACTATGTCGCCGACCCTGACTACATCTGTTCAGAGGTTCCGTTCAAGAAAGGCCGCCTTTACCAGGTCATTTACACCACGGTTGGCGCCCGGGTGCTGGGGTTAAGCTTCGCCGCGCTCCGGGACGTGACCTCGTGGATCAAACACGGTACGCCCGCGCTGGAAACCCCGGTGTCGGGCGTGAAGCACGCCTACGCGTACGGTCGATCCCAGACCGGGCGCTACCTGCGTACATACCTTTACAACGACCTGAATCTGGACGAAGAAGGACGCGAGGCGTTCGACGGCGTGATTGCAAACGTCGCCGGTGGAATGCGGGGCGAGTTCAACCAGCGCTTCGGCCAGAACTCCAAAGACCGCAACAACATGTTGACGCAGCTATTCCCGTTCGCAAGCGTTCCCACCACGGACCCGGAGATCGAAGAATCGGGTTCCATGCACGCCCGTCTCGATGGGCGTGACAGTACGGTCAAGGTGTTCTACACGAACACATCGGCCGAGTACCACCGTGGCGACGCATCGCTACTGCACACCGACCCGGACGGGACACGGGATGTCGATCCCGGCGAGAACACCCGAGTGTACCACTTCACTGGTACGGAGCACGGACTGGGGATGTGGCCTCCGACCGATGTCGCTGCGGCGGGGGAAGAGGGTCAGGACAAGTCCCAGAACCTGCGCAATATCATCGACTACACCCCCCTCCTCAGGGCCTGCCTTGCCAACATGGACGCCTGGGTGGTGGACGGCGTGGAGCCGCCCGCAAGTCGACATCCCCGGTTGGACGACGGGACCGCGGTACCGACAGCGCAGCCGGGTACAGTGTTCAATCGAATCCCCGGCGCCGCCTACCCGGAGCATCACGCAAATCCGAAGCGTCGGGATTTCGGGCTTATGGAGACGCGTGAACAGGTGAACACCTTCCCTCCGCGCGAGGGGAAGGTGTTTGGGTCACTAGTTTCTGCTGTGGACACCGATGGCGTGGAAATCGCCGGAGTGGCGCTTCCTGAGGTATCGGTTCCGATAGCCGCCACAACCGGCTGGACTTTGCGACACCCATCCACCGGTGGCGAAACACAGTTGCTCGTGTTCGCAGGCGGGACGGTGCCATTTGCGGCGACGCAGGCTGAGCGGGAGTTGAGGGGTGATCCTCGGCTGTCTATCGAAGAGCGCTATTCGTCTAAAGATGTCTACCTGGACCGTGTGCGTGCAGCTGGTGAAGCACTTGTCGCGGAGCGTTACCTGATCGAAGAAGACGTCGATATTTCGGTATCGCAAGCCTCAAAATTCTGGGACTGGTTCGCCGCCGGTTAATCCTCAGGAGTGAACCCCATCAATACAAACGGTTCGGACTCCGCAGACGTCATTATTGTTGGCGGCGGGATCATCGGTTGTCTCACCGCTTACTACCTGACGCAGCGTGGGATTAAGCCGATCGTCGTTGAAGCTGACGCTATTGCGAGCGGCGCGTCCGGGACTTCCGCTGGATGGCTAACGCCGTCCTCGCACATGGATGATCCCGGACTTTCAGCCCTTTCGGACACCACCTACCGGCTGCACGAGGAACTGGCCGAGACGCTTCCCGCGCTCACAGGCATCGATCACGGTTACTGGATAAGTTCCTACGTTCGATGCGCCATGACGGAGGGCGGAGTCGCTCTACTCCGTGATTTCCAAACGCGCCGCGGTTCAGACGGCGCGGCAATGGAGTGGTTGTCCGGCGAAGAAGTGCGTCGCGTTAACCCCTGGATTACGGCCGAGGTATTCGGCGGGGTTTTCAGTGACAGGGAACCGAACGTCGATTCATATCGACTGACGATGTCCGCCCTTCAAGCCGCCGAAATGGCCGGCGTACGCGTGATATCGGGCAGGGTCTCCGGCATACTTTCGTCGTCATCTGATGTCGCGTCGGGCGTCCGCCTGGAAGACGGGACTGAAGTTCACGCGGACAACGTGGTGTTGACCATGGGTCCGTGGGCAGGCGAGGCTGCCGCCTGGCTGGATCGGCCAATCCCTATCCGTCCCCAGAGAGGCCAGCTCGTATATCTCGCCCCACCGGAAGATGGCGAAGGCCCCGGCCTTGAGGTCGGTATGACCGCGATCGAGGGCGGTAGCTCGATGATCCAGAAACGATTGACTGACACCGTGGTTGGAGCTACCAGCGAATTCGTAGGTTTCGACAGGTCAATCACAACTTCGGCCCGGGATGAACTCCTCCTCAGCGCTTCAAAACTTTCGAGTCGAGTCGAGACTGCTCGAATCTCCGGCCAAACGGCATGTCTGCGGCCAGTCTCCGGCGACGATCGCCCGTATATCGGCCCCATACCCGGATGGGAGGGCGTGTACATGGCCTCTGGGCATGGCGGTCATGGAATCCACTACGGACCAGTAACCGCCGCCGCGATAACGGGTCTGATTGCCGACGGTGCGTCCGAATACGACATCTCCGCCCTGGATCCTGCACGTGCCGTCGGGCCTGCGACATAGTACCCCGCGTCCGTGAAAGACACACAAATGGCGAACACCAATACCGCTGACGTGGTCATCGTGGGCGGCGGGATCATTGGTTGTCTTACCGCCTACTACCTGACGCGGCGCGGACTGAAACCGATCGTGATCGAATCCGATGCCATAGCGAGCGGGGCGTCGGGGACGTCTGCCGGGTGGCTGACCCCTTACTCCCACACCTGCGATCCGGCGATGATCGCCCTGTCTCCCGCCAGTCTCCGGTTGCACGCCGAGCTCGCAGCGACGCTTCCGGGGATCACGGGAATCGATCACGGGTACAGGGAAGCGCCATACATCCGCTGTGCTATCAGCAACGACGGCGTTTTGGAGCTACGTGAATTCCAGACACAGCGCGCCGCCGAGGGCGTCGAGATGGAGTGGCTGTCCGGCGAAGAGGCACTAGCCCTCAGCCCGTGGATCACGGCGGATATCGTTGCAGGGTTAAGGAGCGACAACGAACCCACGCTGGATTCGTATCGACTGACTATGTCTGCAATGCAGGCCGCAGAGATAGGCGGTGCACGCATGGTCACCGGGAAGGTTACGGGCTTGATTGAGCCCGATGAATCGGGTGCGACACGGACCGCCTTTGGAGTTCTACTTGAAGATGGCAGCGAGGTCCGTGGAGACACTGTAGTTCTGGCGATGGGACCGTGGTGCGGCGAGGCCGCTGCATGGCTTGATCACCCCGTTCCCGTCACACCTCAACGCGGCCAGATCGTCCATCTCGCGCCGCCGGATGAGAGGGACGGGCCACAACTTGAGATCGGTATGAACATTATTGAGCACGGCGGTTCGCTCATCGGAAAAAGGCTTGGCGACGCCATCGTAGCTGCGTCCCGTGATTCCGTTGGATTTGATCGATCGACTACCAACGAAGCCCGAAACGAACTCCTGATCAACGCCGCCCGGCTGTCGGACCGGATAAACAACGCACAGATCTCCGGACAGACGGCGTGCCTCCGGCCCATCTCAGCAGACGGACGCGCATATGTTGGCCAGGTTCCCGGATGGAGTAACGCCTACCTCGCGACCGGACATTCCGGCGAAGGGATCCATTACGGACCGGTCACCGGTGCCGCCATCGCGGAACTCATCGCCGACGGGGTCACGCAGTACGACATCGCTCCGCTCAGTCCGGCGCGTGCCGGTACCACGCCCGTATAATCCCGGCTTTTAACCCCGTGCGCCATCTATCGCCGACCGAAGCGCGCCAACCCCTGAAAATAACAACCGCCCCGGCCACCAAGAAGCAAAAGGGACACGAATGGCAAACCACCCTCCGACGCCAGCACCGGCGCTCACGCAGGACCTGATCGAAGGGCTGATGGCCATCAATTCGACAGCAGTCCTGGACGTACTCGCCAAAAATGGCTTTGCGCCCCACTACATGTACATGCCAAACATCCGGAACCTCACACCGGGGCGTCGCCTGGTGGGGCGTGCGGTGACGGTCCGATTCGTACCATTTCGGGCGGACGCCGAGGCCAAAAAACCGGGCGGCGAGGCATCACCGGAGTACGCTGCATTTGAAGAAGCTGGTCCTGGCGACGTAATCGTCATGGAGTCGATGCGAGACAAGCGGATGTCGATCGGCGGCGATGTGAAGTTCCTGAGGCTCAAGCAACGCGGAATTGCCGGTTTGATCTGCGATGGCGGCGTGCGCGACATGCACGTGGTCAAGGACTACGGTCCGGCCTTCTTCGGGCTGGACCAGACGTCTAATCTGGGCACCACGTTCGGATTCCCGTTTGAGACCAACGGCACAGTTGCGGTTGACGGCGTACTGGTGCAGCCCGGCGACTACCTCCACGCCGACGACGACGGCGTGATCGTTATCCCACGCGAGGTCGCTGCGGACATCGCCAAAAAGGCTATCGAGTACGACGAAATCGAAGAGTGGATTCGCGCCCGTCTGGACGCCGAAAACCTGTCACCCGGCAAGTACTATCCACCGGACGACGACACGATCGCAGAGTTCCGAAAGTGGAAAGCCAGGCGCTAAGCGCCGATTATCGACACGGCGTAACAACGCTAGGTACGTGATCCGGGTTAGTAAATCCTGTCGGAGTGAAGTGCCACAATCTGGAAGCGAACGGGCCTAACTCTCTTCGTGCTCGGCGAACGTCAACTTCGTTAACCAGGAAGTCTCGCCGCGCCGGGGGTCCGGGTCGAATCCTCCGACCCATTCGCGCGCAAGCCAGTGGGTGGTCCGCGCGGCCACGGTAAACCGGTGTGCGCCCTCCAGTATCCGGAACTGCGCATCGAGGAGGGTGCGCCTGCGTTCTGCCGGGTCGATCTGCGTCGCCTGTAACTCGATCAGTCCATCAAGCTCGTCGGTCGAAAAACCCGTGGTGTTCCAGAGGCCGTCAGAGTGGTGGACCGAGAACAGATCGTTGTTGACGCCTTCTACCGGCGCCTGAGCTCCGACGAAGATTTGGTAGTCGCCACCGATCCACACATCGTCAGCAAATTCACGCGTCGTGACCTCTTTGATCATGCTATCGAACCCGAGGACCGCCAGCGCCTCTGCGACCTTTTGCGCCTGGAAAATGTAGGCATCTCCAAACTGCCCGACCGTGATCTCCACGGGTGAACGAGGGTTGACTCCTGATCCAGACAACAGCT
>JABIGL010000074.1 GCA_018650185.1 Chloroflexota bacterium | reverse complement strand
GTGGCGGATTCAGTGGTGGCGGGAGGACCCAATGAGCACGCCGGTAATCGAGTTACAGCAAATACGGCGCCATTACGTCATGGGCGGCGAAACAGTAGCCGCTCTTGACGGCGTGGACCTGGCCGTCCACAAGGGCGAGATGATCGCCGTTATGGGTCCATCGGGATCTGGAAAATCCACGATGATGAATATCCTCGGATGCCTGGACACACCTACTGATGGTCGATATCTGCTAGATGGAATCGACGTCGGAACCCTCAGCGATGATCAACTGTCACGTGTTCGAGGCCGACAGATCGGCTTCGTTTTTCAGGGCTACAACCTTCTGCCGCGTATGACGGCGCTCGCCAACGTGGAACTTCCGATGAAGCTCACGCCAAACGGGAAAAACCGACGCCAGGCTGCGATTAGCGCACTGGCCCGCGTCGGATTAGAAGACCGAGCGAATCACAGGCCCAATGAGCTTTCAGGTGGTCAACAGCAACGCGTCGCTATCGCAAGAGCGCTGGTAAACGAGCCGAGCATGATCCTTGCCGATGAGCCGACGGGCAATCTGGACACCACCTCGACGAACGCGATCATCGAACTGCTGCAAGACCTCAACGACAGCGACGGAATAACTATCGTCATGGTCACCCACGAGGACGAAGTCGCGGCCGCTACGAAAAGGGCCATCCGGCTAAGGGACGGCAAGATAGTTTCCGATGAGCCGGTGAGCCAGCAGGCGTTTGGTCAGCCGTCAGGGGCAATGCCATGAACACCGCACTGATTCTCGGCACGGCGTTGTCTGCCGTGGGAACAAACAAACTTCGAACGGCTCTGACGCTCCTGGGAATCATCATCGGCGTCTCGTCGGTGATAACCCTGATGGCGATCGGCCGCGGGTCTCAAGACGCGATCACGTCCCAGATCGAGAGCCTCGGCACCAATATCCTGTTTGTTAGTCCTTCCCTGACCTCTGACGGAAGTTCAAATTCATTCACCCTGGAAGATGTGGCCGCCCTCGAGAACAAAGAGATAGCGCCCGACGTAAGTGCCGTGGCCGCCGAATTCTCGACCTCCGGGACATTCGTCGCCGGACGCAACGAGACCACCGCTCAGGTCGTTGGCGTTACGTCCAATTACTTTGACGTTCGGGATTTCGGAATCGCTGAAGGCAGAGGACTCAATACAGCGGACGTAGTCATTGGCACGGATGTCGTCGTACTTGGTTCACAAATTGCTCCGACATTGTTTGGAAACGTCAGTGCTGTAGGGCAAACGGTAAAAATCGACGGTCGTGAGTTCGAGGTTATTGGCGTGTTGGAACCCAAGAGCGGGTTCGGGCTCGAAAATAACAGGGCGATGATGCCGATAACCACCGCCGCGGCCCGGGTTGCTGGTGGTGCGAGCGGCATAGACACATCCGTTTCACAAATCAGCGTTCAAGCCGCCAGCACAGATCGAATCGACCTCGCTTTCGATCAGATCCGCCTCGCACTCACGCTGGAGAACGAGTCGGGTTTCGATCCAGAAGACGCGGGATTCGATGTCACCAACCAGGCAGACGCGGTAGAAACGCTTGAAGCGACTAATGAGACATTTGTCGTCTTCCTGGGCGCTATCGCAGGGATTTCTCTCGTAGTTGGCGGTATCGGCATCATGAACATCATGCTGGTCTCCGTCACAGAGCGGACCCGTGAAATCGGTATCCAGCGCGCCATCGGGGCCACGAAGAAAGTGATCCTGTCACAGTTCGTCGCTGAGGCCACAATCATGAGCATCGGTGGAGGATTGATCGGCGTCATCGTTGGAACGACGATTTCGTTCCTGGTTGATGGCACCTCCATCGGCTCTCTCGATATGAATACGGAATTCGCACCTGATATCGCAATACTCGCTCTGGCGGTATCCGCTGTTATCGGGCTAGGAGCCGGAATTTACCCGGCGTTCCGGGCAGCTGCTCTGGATCCAATAGAGGCGTTACGGCATGAGTAAGTACCGAACAAAGATCGACACGAAAAATTGGATTCTGGGCTCGATCGCACTATTGATAGTGATCGCGGTCGCGTGCGGTGCGGAGTCATCGATCACACCCGCATCGTCAGACTCTCAACCAACATCAAGTTCCCCTGCAGTTACCGAAGGAGATTCAGGGCTCGATGAGGCGTGTGTTCAACGAGTTCTTGGACGCACAGCGACCGGATTTGGCGATATTTCGTCAGCCGAACGCGACGCGGTGTTCGAGCAGTGTTCGGGAACGGAATCTGACAGACTGACAAGGCAATTCACGACCGGCGGTGGCGGCAACCTGCTAGAAAATCTTGACGCAGCTTGCGTAACCGAGATCACAGGCCAGGATGAACTGGATCTGGGGCAACTGTCCATCGAACAACGACAGCAAGTCGTCACCGAGTGCGCGCCGGAGGGATTTCAGCGTGGAGCGCCGGGTGGCCGTGATTTCGGGGGCGGTTTTGCTGACTTCTCATCGATATTAGAGGGATGCGCTACCGAGGCTCTGGGTGAGACACCCGAAAGCCTGTTCGGGTTAACGCCGGAGCAAACTGAAGCTATCACCGCCGCTTGTGGAGATGAGCTTCCAGACGGATTCGGTGGGTTCGGTGGGTTCCCGCAGGGAGGAGACGGCGGCGGATTCTTTGGGGGAGGTTTACGGGGCCAGGACGGTGGTCGTGAAGGTACAGGAGGATTTGGATTTCGTGGATTCGATTTCACTTCCGATTGTGTCACCAGCACCGTGGGACGACCTGTTACCGGACCGGGTGATCTAACTCAGACCGAGTTTCAGCAGATATTCGCCAACTGTTCCTGAGCGATCAGGCCGTCAAGAAAAGTATTACTCCGTCCCCTGAGACTGTCGGATCTGGCTTGACGAAATGTCTTCCCGGAAGATATCCGGCGGTATCCCACGCAGCATCGAGGTGTAACCCTCCGGAATATCCAGATCGCTCACAGTCCTGAAGCCATCTTCCGTAACGCGCCCGGCCACGATGAAAGTGCAACCGTTACGCCGAATCTCTGACATCGCGGACAGGGTGGCCGAACCCGTGTTTTCGGGGTCCAACTTCACGTCGTATTCCGGGTAGTACCGGCCGTCAAACAGCCGTACCGCTGTGTCGTACCCGATCACAAAAGTGGCATCCGGCATGAAACGCGACTTCTCGAGGAACGTAGGCGCACGAGACACCAGCGCTGTATAACTTCCGGAAAACTGGACCAAACGCCTTCGAACCTCTACTTCAGGTAGTTCAGGCTTATCCACGTTGACGACTGAAAGCTCAAACGCGGCCTCACCACCCGTGATCTGGGCGGCGGCGGCGAGCATCCCTTCGTGTCCCGAATGAAGCGGATTGAAAGCCCCAGACAGCACCGTCATCCCAGGGGTCACTCCCTCGGCCAAACTGCCGTCCGGACTAACCGTGATCACCTGGACACGACCTTCCATCACATCGGTGAGGAGGTGGTCAGAGTCGTTCATCGGTCACATTCAGGTTTTCGCCCTGCAACAGGCCCGGGTCCAGGGTGGACACCACCCCATTTCCTAGCGCCATCAGGTTCAACACAAGTCTGCTCGTGACGTCCTCTTCCCCGATACGATCCCGCGCGCCTTTGTCGAATTCGATAAAGAAGTCTGTGCGCCTTGAAGCCGTCCGTAGGGCCAGCGCCGCACGATGTGTGCCGCGTTTCTCGTAGTCAGTTGCGATCGTGGCTGTACACGACACGCCTATTACTGGAGAGTCATCGTCATCCGCACGCAGTTTCAGCGCCCGTTCATACGCGCTATCGGCCATCCGCACCGCTTCGTCCCGGGTGACATGCGTCTCTGCTTCCACCCCGACAAACTCATCCAGAGACTTGATCGAATACGGAACTAACCCTTCAAGCACCGTCCGAGAAGCGCCGCCCTGGTCAAACAGCCAGCCCAGTGCGGAAATACCGGCGCCGGTGACCACTACCACGGCCTTCTCCGGCTTCGAGTGGATCTCCTTAACTAGATCTGGGATCAGGTTTTCTGAATCGCTCAAGCTTGAATCTCCACGCGTGCGAAATCTTCGGGCTGTCTAGTCAAGATGGAACACCTCTTCCATTTGGAGCATATTCTCGTCAGGCTTGCCACCGACCGGGGCATCAAAGAACGGCTCCATCATCGTCTGCCATCGAGAGTTTGCGTCTTCACCAGACATCCCGTCGAGCGCCGTCTGAAAATCATCCGGCACCTCAACGTAGCCAAACATCAGCCCATCTGGACGCATATAGAGACTGTAGTTGTTCCAGCCATGCCGATGCAGAGCGTCCAACATGTCCGGCGACACGTTGCGGTGGTGCGCTTTGTATTCGTCTATTCGGTCCTCTTTGACCTTGAGCAGGAAACCAACTCGTTGCATGTGACGGACCTCGGACTATCTGGCGTGTATTTCAAGGATGACCAACAGATCACTGCCGCTGCTGCGGTATGCTACCGCCCCCACGAACCCCGTTCCAAAACCGGAGATCGAGTGACATGAAAAGCTACGGCCAGGTCCTGGACCTCAAGGACGATCCTGACACGATCCAGAAGTACAAGGAATATCACCGAGCGGTGTGGCCGGAGGTGATCGATTCGTTACGCTCCATCGGCATAGAGAAGATGGAGATATTCCTGGTCGGCACGCATCTGTTCATGTACTACACGGCCCCGGACGATTTTGTGCCGGACCGAGACTTCCAGGCATATACCGACGCCAACCCACGGGCAAACGAGTGGAATGACCTGATGTCGACGTTCCAGGAGAAAGTCCCCGAAGCCGGACCGGACGACTGGTGGGCTCCTATGGAGAAGGTCTTCGATCTCGACTGGTAAACCGGTAGTCTGATTAATCCGGCTGACGATCATAAGGACGCAAAAACTAACCCGATGTCGACAGAATCGCCGCAAACACCTTCAGGGCGCGACACGACGATCCACTTCCTGCGCTACGGCCTTCCCGTATTTCTAGTGATGGGCGGGATCTTCGCTGCGTCCCAGATGTCGGCGTCGACCATCGACGACAGCGCTGCGTACGACTCTGCATCAGGAATATTTGGCGAATTCACGAGTGAAGTGGCCCACTTTGTCGAATACTTCGTGTTGAGTGTGTTGGTCTTGCGATGGGTTTTCGCCGTGAAAGTGCCGAGCAATGAGGGCGATCTGGACCCAGCCCTGGTCAGATCCTCCGGTCAACGAGCCGTGTTGATCACGATCCTTTATGGCGTCAGCGACGAAGCCCACCAGTGGTTCATTGACGGTCGGTCTGTGGAGCTTCTGGATTTACTGATAGACAGCATCGGCGCGGTGATGGGGTCCGCTGTATATCTCTCCGTCTTCCAGGCATGGCGATTACAAAGACAGCGAGGCAAGGACTCGTAATGTCGTCATCTTTCGAGGCCTTCGAATCAAAACGAGTACAGAACGAACTCCTGGACGCAATCGAAGCCGCGGTACGAATGGCGGAGGAGCTCAGTTGGCCGCCGCAGCCCATTTACGTCAGCAACAGGATCAGGGAAGAGATCATCCCGGCGTTGTATGACGCAAAGACCTATATAGAGGTCGGCCAGGTCAATGAACCGGCAATCCGGCAGCGGCTGAGTGATGCGCGGCTCGTCACAGCGGCCCTTTCGACCGAAGACATGACATTTGAACGGCTTTTCAGTCGACTCAGAGCCATATCTGAGGAGGCCGACAACGCCGCCAAACTGGAGTAGGTTTTACGAACGCACGTGCTACCATTCGCCACGTAGTGACGCGTTCGGGGGTGCGCTCCCGGAATCGCCCTATGCGCTCCCATATTTCCTGCCCCTGCTGTCACGGGGCAGAATCCTGAATTCCACTCGATTTCCAACGGGGATCAAGCATTGAGCGAGGCCAGGGTAGACATCCAGGTCGACACGAGATTTCAGCAGGCATTCACGGCGGCCAATCTGGACCGTTTGCTGCTGGACGTGGCCGAAACTGCCCTTTCCCGAGAACTGGAGTCTGGGCCGGATCACGTCACGCTGATCATTACCGACGATGTAGCCCTACGGAAACTCAACCTCGAGTTCATGGGCTATGACGAGCCGACCGATGTTCTGTCGTTCAACACAATGCCGGAGTCTGATGGCGACGACAGCGGCGGTTGGCCCGATGTCGAGGGCGAAGAGTCGGACGAGCTTGGCGATATCGCTATCTCATATGAGCGCGCAGTAGCACAGGCAGAATCCGCCGGACACGATGTCGCTCACGAATTATCGGTACTGACGGCGCACGGCGTGCTTCACCTTCTTGGATACGACCACGCAGAGCCCGAAGAGCACAAAGTAATGTTCGGCAAAACGGACGATATTCTTGCCGCGGTGCCGATCAGCCCGGGTGTGGCCGATGACTAGCCGCAACGAGGTCTTCTACCGCAAATGGCGGCCACAGCGATTCGACGAAGTCGCTGGCCAGGATCACGTGACACATACGTTGCGACAGGCATTGCGCACCAATCGGGTTGCGCATGCGTACCTGTTGTGCGGGCCGCGTGGCACCGGAAAAACGTCCACCGCACGAATCCTGGCGAAGGCGCTGAACTGCCTGGAGCCCCGTGACGGCGAGCCATGCGGCGCCTGTGAAAATTGCGTGGCCGTAAACGAAAACCGGATGCTCGACCTTATCGAGATCGACGCCGCGTCGAACCGCGGTATCGACAACATTCGGGACCTCCGGGACAAAGCCCGTTTCGCGCCCGGATCTGGCGCCTACAAGGTGTATGTAATCGACGAGGTGCACCAGCTGAGCGGTGACGCTTTCAACGCCCTGCTCAAGACCCTTGAAGAGCCGCCGCCGCACGTGATCTTTGTGCTGGCCACTACAGAAACACACCGTGTCCCGGCGACAATCCTCTCCCGATGTCAGCGCTTCGACTTCCGGCGTCTTACCAACGATGTGGTCGTGGACAAGCTGGCCGAGATCGCCGGTGAAGAAGATATCGACACCGACGAAGAGGTCTTATCTCTCATTGCTCGTACGGCCTACGGCAGTCTCCGCGACGCCGAGAACCTTCTCGAGCAGCTCGCCGTCTCGTACGGATCTCAAGTCAACATCGATCAGGCGCTTGAACTGCTTGGTCTCGGCGACGAAGAGTCCAGCATGGAGCTGGCGATCGCGGCGCTAAAGTCGGGTCCAAAAGAAGCGCTTGAGATCATCAACCGCGAGGCGGCCAAGGGGTCAGATCTGGCACGCCTCCGCAGTGGTACGGTGGACGTTCTTCGTGCCGGGCTACTGGTCAAGGCGGGTGTCGAGGACGCGCTCGGGCAATCCCAGGAAGCGCTGGACGCGATGACCGAGGCCGGACGCGGCGTATCCCTAGAAAAGCTTCTGCGTATCGTTTCCGAGCTAGAAAAAGCGGACTTCCGTCAGAATCCGTCGTCACCTCTCCCTCTTGAGATCGCCCTGCTGAATGCCATGACTGAGCAGCCCGTTGTGGCGGTAGCCCCGGCTATCGCCGCACCTGCCGCTCCTATGCAGTCCCAGAGACCGGTGGCACCGGCAGGACCAGCACCAACACGACGCCCGCAAGCACCACCACCTCAGCAAGCCGCCCCCCAGAGGCCGCCACAGCAAAGTCCCCGACCACCCGCAAGCGCACCTCAACCGGTCGGCTCAAATGCACCGACCCAAGCACCACCTGAACCAGCACCACAGCCGTCGCGCCCTGCCCGCGCTCCACAAGACGAGCGCTGGATACAGGTAATCAGAGAGCTGAGCCGCACCAAAGGTGCACAGTTCAATCTTGGCGCGCTGTTGCGATCGGTTGGCGAGGCAGAACTCAGCGGCGACACGCTCAGCATCACCTTCCGGCAGGAGTCGATGGAGGAACGTGTAGTCAACGAGTTGGCCGACCCACGAGGGCGAAATCCCATCGAAACGGCCGTCGAAAATGCGTATGGCGTAAAGTTGAAGGTCGTCGTCGCAGGGCGTGATTCCAATGGGGCCGCCAAAAAGACAACGACGGCGATGGACAGCCACATCGTGCGCGCAGCCGTCACGATGGGTGCACGCATCGTGGACGAAGGCGCCGTCGGAAGCACCGGCCCGGCGACTCCGGAACCCGAAAGTCAGCCGAAAAGTCAGACCGACGCAGAGGCATCTTCACCGCAAACTGATACAGAACCGGCGGGATAATTCGGAAAAACCCGACCCCTGAAGACCAACAAGGGACAACAACAGGGAGAGATCGACTTGAACAAAAATATGCTCCGGCAGGCCCAGCAGATGCAGGCCCAGATGGCCAAGATCCAGGAGGAGCTCGCCGAGGCGCGGACCGAAGCCACGGCAGGTGGCGGCGTGGTCAAGGTGACGGTGGTTGGCGGGACGAAGGTCGATTCGATCGAGATTTCGCCCGAGGTTGTTGACCCGGAAGACATCGAAATGCTCCAGGACCTCGTTATGGCGGCCATCAACGAAGCGATGGACACGGCGCAGGCCGAGGCTTCTAAGAAGATGTCGGCCATAACCGGCGGTCTAAACATCCCGGGCCTGATGTAATCAGCCGACCCGGTACCTGAGGCTAAACGCAGACCAAATGCAGGAAGGTCGGAGCGCCCGCACCGATGAACTCCAACTCCACTCCATCGGCGGCTCCACCGGTCGCACGTCTGATCGAGGCGTTCAACCGTCTCCCCGGCGTCGGCCCAAAATCAGCTCAGCGGCTCACCTACTACATGATCCGCATGCCCCGTGAAGAAGCGGAGGCGCTTGCCGAGGCCGTGATCTCCGTCAAAGACCGCATCGTCCTCTGCTCGAAGTGCCTCAACATCACCGAGGAACCGGTTTGCCCGGTTTGTACCAACGAACGGCGTGACCGCACCCGCATCTGCGTCGTCGAAGAACCGCTCGACGTGCTCGCCATCGAGCGCACCCGCGCCTATGACGGCCTATATCACGTGCTCCACGGCTCAATCTCGCCGGTAAACGGTATCGGTGCGGAGCAGCTCAAGATTCGCGAACTGCTCGACCGACTCCGTGACGAAACGGTTACCGAGTTGATTCTCGCCACAAATCCAAACCTGGAGGGCGAGGCCACCTCTATGTACCTGCAGCGCCTGATCTCTCCCCTTGGCATAAAAGTCACGCGGCTAGCGCGCGGGCTTTCGTCCGGAGCCGACCTCGAGTACGCCGACGAGATGACGCTGGCAAACGCTCTTGAAGGCCGGTCAGAGATCGCTCGTAATGACGAGCCCGCAGCCGGATAGTCCAGGGACTGACCGCAATGGTTTCCAGCAGGCCAAGACTTTTCACCACAGAAGCCGTCGTGCTTCGCCACTCAGACCTTGGCGAAGCGGACCGGCTGTTGTGGCTACTCACGCCACAACGGGGCGTCATCCGGGCAACAGCCCGTGGCGCACGTAAGCCGGGCAGCAAGCTGGGCGGCCACATCGACCTGCTCTGCCACGTAAAGCTCTCCATGCGGGAGGGTCGTGAGCTGCACGGCGTAAGCCAGGCGGACACCGTCGACGCATTCAGGGCCATGCGCACCGATATCGGTCGACTGTCCCGCGGGCTATACATGGCGGAGCTGGCGCAGCGAGTCAGCGTGGAAGACGCACCTGCGCCAGCGGTGTTTCGCCTGCTCGTAAACAGCCTCGGCTGGCTGGCGACGACCGAGAACGCAGACACGCTGGTCCGCTGGTTCGCACTTCGGTTGCTTACGATAACCGGGTTCAAGCCCGAATTTGGCGCTTGTGCGGAGTGCGGCGATGAATTGGAACCAGCGGATCACGTTTTCTCGGCAGAACGCGGCGGCCTGGTATGTCCCCGATGTCGATCCCAGGGAAGTGATGTGCTGCAACCTGCAAGCCTCGGCACCATCAAGGTCCTGAGGCATCTTGCCAGAAGCGACTTTCCGGCGGTGTCGTCTCTTAACATTGGCAGCGAAGAGCGGCGTCAGATCGAACGCATCCTTCGTTCGCACACCAACTCCGTAATCGATCGTGGCGTCCGTTCCTCTGCCTTCCTGGATGAGGTACGTGACTGGCCTGAAGTAGGCCCGGTTCCTGGCGGCATGCGGGCAGATTGACCCGCGCGATCCGAAGCTGACTGACAACTGGTTATCCCCGCTGCTTCACAGCCTCGGTACAATCGAGTCACATTATCCGGAAGCAGGTACGTTTTGTAGTACCGTGCTATCCAGTGGCGCAGACCCACCGATCACGTATCCCGGCGTCCCGAAAGTAGTCCATGGCTGAAGATTTCATAAGCGTCCGCGGCGCCCGCGAACACAACCTCAGAAACGTCGACGTTGACGTGCCACGGGACAAACTGGTTGTCATCACAGGCGTGTCCGGTTCCGGAAAGAGTTCCCTCGCCTTCGACACGATCTATGCAGAGGGCCAGCGCCGGTACGTCGAGTCGCTATCCGCCTACGCGCGCCAGTTCCTTGGCCGTATGGACAAGCCGGATGTCGACCACATCGAAGGCCTCAGCCCTGCGATATCGATCGACCAGAAAGGCGTCTCCCGCAACCCGCGCTCAACCGTCGGCACGGTCACAGAGGTGTACGACTACCTGCGTCTCCTGTTCTCCCGTGGAGGCCGACCTCACTGCCACAACTGCGGCCGACCAGTCGCACGACAATCCGTCCAACAAATCACGGACTCGGTCATGCGCCTCGAAGAGGGCGCCCGCATCCTCGTCCTCGCACCAACAATCACCCACAAAAAGGGTGAGCACCTGGCCGTATTCGAAAACGCCCGTAACGAGGGGTTCGTACGCGTGCGAGTGGATGGCGAGGTGAGGCTCCTTGAAGAGGAGATCAAGCTCGCAAAGACGAAGTGGCATGACATCGAGATCGTCGTAGACCGCCTGGTCACTGGACCGGACGCTGAACTTGGACGCCTGTCGGATAGCATCGAAACCTCTCTGAGGCTTGCCGGCGGTACGGTCATCATCTCGATCATCGATGGCGAAGACATCGTCTACTCAGAGAAATTCGCCTGCGTCCACTGTGACCTGAGCATCGGCGAGCTTGAGCCGCGCAACTTCTCATTCAACACGCCGTACGGTGCGTGTCCCACATGCACCGGCCTAGGCTTCCGACTTGAAGTGGATCCGGACCTGGTGGTGCCCGATCAGAACCTGTCGATCCGCGGCGGAGCAATCGAACCGTGGTCACGCAGCGGAGAGTTGCTGCCTGAACGCCTGTCCGTGATGGAAGCCGTTTCCGACCATTACGACTTCTCGCTTGAAGTGCCGTTTCGTGAGTTGACGGAACGAGAACAGAACATTGTCCTCTACGGCGAGGACAACAAACGCATAGATGTCATCCACACCACGCAGTCTGGCCGCTCATACCGCTGGCGGATGCGAAATGAAGGTGTGATCCCGCACCTTGAGCGCCGACACGAGAACACGGAGTCCCAGAACGTCAGGGACGAAGTCGGCCGTTACATGGCGCAGAGGCCGTGCATCACTTGCTCCGGATTCCGGCTCAAACCGGAATCCCTGGCCGTTACCGTGCTGGGGATGAACATCATTGAGGTCACGCAGCAGTCGGTGGAGCGAGCGCTCCATTGGATAGAAGCAGCGCGCACCGGCGAGTGGCCCAAAGGTTCAGACAAAGCTGGACCCGCCACCGAACCGCTTTCACAGCGCGAACAGGCGATCGCCGACCAGATACTCAAGGAGATAGAGGCGCGCCTCAGCTTCCTGGAGCGGGTCGGACTCGACTACCTGAGTCTTGACCGAACGGCATCAACACTTTCCGGTGGCGAGGGACAACGCATCAGACTGGCAACACAGATCGGGTCCGGGCTGATGGGCGTGCTTTACGTTTGCGACGAGCCGTCTATCGGGCTTCACCCGCTGGACGATCATCGCCTTATCGCAACGCTGCAACGGCTTCGAGACGTCGGCAATACGGTCCTCGTCGTTGAGCACGACGAAGCGGTGATGCGCGCGTCTGACCACATCATCGATCTCGGTCCCGGCGCGGGAGAGCACGGTGGCCACATCATCGCCCAGGGCGACGCCGACGCTATCGAGGCGTCTGAGGAGTCGCTAACCGGGGCCTACCTGTCTGGCCGCAAAAAAATCCCGGTCCCAGAGAAGCGCCGAAAGGGCAACAAAACCTTCATCGAGATCCGAGGCGCGGCCGAAAACAATCTGAAGGGCATTGACGTCAAGATCCCGCTCGGCGAGCTGGTATGCATCACCGGCGTTTCGGGTTCCGGCAAGAGCAGCCTCATCAACGAGATACTGCAAAAGAAACTGGCACAAACCTTCTACAGGGCAAAAGACCGACCGGGCAAGCATGACGAAGTCGTTGGGCTGGAGAACGTCGACAAGGTCGTGAACATCGATCAATCGGCGATCGGCCGAACGCCTCGCTCAAACCCCGCCACCTATACCGGCGCGTACACGCCCATACGCGAGCTGTTCGCAACGATGCCCGAGGCGCGTGCCCGTGGCTACAAGCCGGGCCGTTTCTCCTTCAACGTGAAGGGCGGCAGGTGCGAGTCATGCAGTGGTGCCGGTTATGTTCAGATATCGATGCAGTTCCTCCCAGACGTAACGGTCCCCTGCGAAGTGTGCGATGGCGCTCGCTACAACCGCGAGGCGCTGGAGATCAAGTTCAAAGCGTCCAGCATCGCCGAAGTCCTCGACATGACGATCACCGAGGCGACGGATCTCTTCGAAAACATCCCGCCGGTCATGAATCGCCTGAGGACCCTTGTCGATGTCGGGCTCGGATACATGCGTCTAGGCCAACCAGCGACGACCCTTTCCGGCGGTGAGGCACAGCGGGTCAAGTTAGCGACGGAGCTGTCCAAGCGATCGACCGGCCAGACGATCTACATTCTGGATGAGCCGACTACCGGACTCTCGTTCGAGGACTGCGCTGCCTTGATGCGCGTGCTCCACAGGCTCGTTGACGCAGGGAACACCGTAATCCTGATCGAGCACCACCTGGATCTCATCAAGAACGCGGACTGGATCATCGACCTTGGCCCTGCCGCAGGCGAACGCGGTGGAGAGCTGGTCGCACAGGGAACACCGGAGTTCATCGCATCCGTAGACGCCTCACACACCGGGACATATCTCGCGGAAGTGCCGGGGATTAAAGCTAACGCCAAAGCTCCCGGTTCAGCGAAACCCGCACGAAAACGCACAAAGAAGGCGACCGTAATCGCGGAATCGTCGCCCTCACTCTCAGGTCTCAGGCGTCCGGAAGGAAAGAACGGTGCCCGAACACTCGCACCGGACCCAACGTCCGGAAAGGAGCCTCGACGCAGACGCCGACGAAGGCGTCGTGTAGCCGGGTAGTCGAACAGTTGCAAATATCACGAGTGCGCCGATAGGCTCACCCGTATGTGCTCCCCGTATCAGCACAGGTTGCCCTATCGCCTATCACGCGCTGACGGCTTTCCCACATGAACCAAACAGGCTGCACGCGTATTCTAGAAATATCACGAGTTCACCGCCTGTCCGGCTAAGACTGCGGCGGGGGATAGCGTGAGAACCAAATCACGCACTAACGAGGGGAAGTCGCAGTGTCCGCCCTTATAGTTCAAAACCGAAGCCGCTCCCGGGTGGCCGTTCCTGACTGCACCGGTGCCTCGGTATCCATAGAACCCGGTGAGTTCGG
>JABIGL010000048.1 GCA_018650185.1 Chloroflexota bacterium | reverse complement strand
CAGCCATCTGCTTTGTACTGGGCTGCCTGCTCGCCGTAAGCCTCCGGTGAGTCGAGTACGGCAGAACTGGCATATGCCGGGACACTCTTTCGGTACGAGCCGAGTAACTGGTGGATGGGCAGTCCGGCCTTCTTACCGGCGATGTCCCACAGTGCGATATCGACCGCGCCGATGGCCCGTGGCGTGGTGTTGCGGTAACTCTTCTGCAGTCCCTGGTAGAGGCGTTCACGATCGAGCGGGTCCTGGCCCATCACGACGGGCTTGAGGTAGCTGATCAGTGTCTGACCGTCCATGTTGGCGCCACGGCTGGCTGACCCGAGGAACGCATGTCCATCGATGCCCTCATCGGTGCTGATGGTGACGAGTCCCATCTGTGAGGTGCCGCTGAATTCCTGGGACAGTTGGCCGTACTTGGTGGCCGGGATGTCGTCCCAGGCGAAGAGGGTGAGTGTGACGTCAGTGATCTTCATTTGTGTTTCCTGTGACTCTTGATGTCCCCTCTCCCGGTGGGAGAGGGCTAGGGTGAGGTAGGACTAAGGTCTTCGCTGAAACGGTGTGTATTCGTTAATTGGCCTGCTGGCGAAGGTCCCTCGACTACGCTCGGGATGACAGCTTGAAGTGTTGGTGAGGAATTACCGCCCCCAGGCCGTTGATGCTGGCTGGTCCACCACGATTGGTCCGTCGCCCTGGAGGTACCTGTTCAGGACATCGTCGTGGACCTCTATTCCGAGACCAGGCGATGTTGGGACTGTGATGTGGCTTTCCACCTGATCGAAAATCGGGTCTGTCAGGCTTTCTCTAATCGGGTGCGGCGTGCGATCGAACTCCATGACCGTTTGGTTCACATATGGCTCCGGGACGTAAGACGGTGGGTTGGATGGCAGACAAGCGGCGACGTGGAGTGTGGCCGCCAGGCTGATGCCGCTGCCCCAGAAGTGTGGGTTGAACTGCACCCCGTAGGCGTTGGACATGTGGCCAACCTTGAACATCTCCGAGATTCCACCGACGTTTACGATGTCCGGCTGGATGATGTCGAAGGCGTGCTTCGCCAGCAGCTCCGAGAATTCGTATCGGGACTTCCGGCTTTCACCGCCGGAGGTCGGCATTGGCACGTTGTTACGGACCTGGATATTGGCGTCGAGATCGTACGAGGCGCACGGTTCCTCGAACCATGAGATGTCGGCGTCTGCTGTCCGGCGCCCGAAGTCGATCGCCGTCTTCACGTCGTAGCCCTCATTGGCGTCGTACATCAGGTGGACGTCTTCACCGATCACGTCACGTATGTGATAGACGCGGTTTACGTCGTCCAGGAACTCTTTGCCGCCGACCTTCATCTTCACTCCCGTGAATCCGGCGTCGACGAATCCACGGGCCTCTTCGGCCATGCCGTTCGGGTAGTCGTTCTCGAGGTAGTAAAGGCAGGTGGCGTAGACCGGAATCCGGTCACGCGAACCGCCGCCCAGCATCTCGGACACCGGTCGTCCGGCGACCTTACCGGCGATGTCCCAGAGCGCCATGTCAAAAGCGCTGAGGGCGACCATGCCCGGTCCGGCGAAGTTGTGGCCCTGGTAGATCTCCCTGTAGATCTTCTGCCAGGCCCGTTCCGGAAGTGTTGGGTCTTCGCCTATGAGTAACGGCGCTAACGCCCGCATCGAGTCCGCTGCTCCACTTTCACCCCACCCGTAAGTACCGTCATCGGCGATGATCTTGACGGCGGTCGTGGCTCGTGAATTTGTCCATCGTTGCGACCAGCCAAACGGCTCGTCCAACTCGGCCACCAATGGGTAGATCTCGATACGTTCGATCTTCAACGCGGTTTGCCGCCCCTTCTATGGGAGATAGGTGTGTGCGGGATTTGGGTGCGGCGTCAGTGTACGCAGGTCGCGTGGGCGTGCAAGGGGTGAGATGTGTGAGGGCGGATACGATTCCGCCCCTACGGTTTCCGTCCTGAGACAATCGTGTTCAAGACGACAACCCGTGGTCATGTCTGGACTGCCTAAACCAACCCGGCCGCTTGCATTGCTAAGCGGATAACTTCGCGGCCGGCTTCCGATGCGGACGGATTCGGCATTCGGGGTGCGCCACCGTCGTATCCAAGGATGTCGAGGGCCGCTTTGATACCGGCCGGACCTCGATCAAGAATCTGCTGATCGGCCTCGAGCACCCGGGCCTGAACCGCCTGAGCTGTTGCCAGATCACCATTCATCACACTGGAGATGATCTGGTGACACTCGGCAGGGGCGACGTTCCCGAACATCAGGCAGGCACCATTCGCACCGATTGCGCTCATTGCTAGCAACAGCACACCATTGCCGAGCCAGAAGGGCTTATCTGTAGTCACGAAGCTGCGGACGCGAGCCTCAAAACGGACGTTGCCGGACGCGATGTAGCCAAAGACGTTGTCGATATCGATCAGGTCACCGATCACCTCAGGGCTGGCTCCTACAGGTGCATCCCCACCGTGGAACCCTCCCGGCGCCATCTGGTGAATGATGACCACCGGCGCGGGTACCCGTGGCACGACCTGCTCAAAGTAACCGATCGCGTCCGACGTGAGCCGCGGAATTCTGATTCGAATCATCTCCGCCCCGGCCTCGACAAACGCTTCGGACTGTCGGATGGACTCCGTCACCGACGAACTGTCCACGCCGGCCACGATGAATTTTTGTCCATCGCGTGCGCCGTTTACCGTTCGAACGATCTCAAGCCGTTCAGGTTCAGACAGAAACTGCTCTTCGCCGTTTTCGGAGTTCAGTACAAATCCTGAGAGTGGTGTATTCAGCCACCGCACAACATTACGCTCGATAGCAGCGTGGTCCACCGAGTCATCGGCCTTGAACGGCGTCGGGCTTGGCGCAACGACGATGGGATTGGTTGTCGGAATGGTCAAGATTTATCGATTCCAGGCGTGCTTTTTGAGTTCGGATTCGATCGGTTCTGTACCCCAGCCGGGTGCTGTCGGAACAGTCATGTAACCGTCCTTGATCTCCGGCACGACCGTATACAGATCGTCTCGCCACGCCACAGCGTCCGGGTCGCTCTCCATGATCCTTGCGTTGGATACAGCGGCCGTCAGGTTGACCGACTGGAAGGTTGCCAGGTGCGATGCCGGGTTGTGTGGAGCGATATTCAATTCATACGTCTCGGCCAGATCGGCTACTTTCTTCGCCGGACCGAATCCCTGCCACTGCACGTCGACCTTCACCGTGTCCATGGCATGAAGCGAGAAGTAGGGCTGATACTCCCGCATCGTGAGTAGTTGTTCGCCCGAGCAGATCGGTGTCAGGGTTGACGACTTGAGCTGGGCCAACGCTTCGGGATCTTCGTTGTCGATTTCAAGCCAGAACAGGTCGTATGGCTCCAGCGCGCGGGCCAGTCTTACTGCGCCCTCAGTTTTGAAGTGGAAGTTGATGTCCAGGAGGATTTCGATGTCAGGACCGACGGCGTCGCGCATCGTCGATATCTGAGTGACGGCGTGTTTAACGAGGTCACGTTCGGCCAGTTGGTCGTGTCCGATCTCGCTCCACATCTGGAAGATGGCTTTAGACGGATCGCCTGGGAACAGGATGTTGGTTTTGAAGGCTGTGTAGCCCTTTTCGACGGCTTCCTGGGCGGCGCGACCGACGGCATCCCAGTCCTTGATCGGCTTATCCGGAGCCAGGTCTGGCCGGGCGGCACGCAAGGAAGCGAGGTGCGACCAGTAGACGCGCTGTCGGTCTCGGAACGGTCCGCCGACGAGCCGGTACACGGGGACGCCGTGGGCCTTGCCCTTGATGTCCCAGCACGCCAGTTCTAGACCGGCGATACCCATGGCGGCGAGTCCTCCAGAGGCGTGCCTGAGCGCTCGGTACAGGTCAAAGTAGATCTTCTCCACGGCTTCCGGGTCCTGACCGATAAGGAGGGGTTTCATGTCATCGATCAACCCCAGAAGCGCACGCGGGTACGCGCCAATCCCGAACTCGCCATAACCGGTTATGCCTTCGTCAGTACGGATGGCACAGAAGAGCCATGGCCCTTCACCGCCGTTAACGGCGAATGTTTCGATATCGGTGATCTTCATGTTGGAGTCCTTCGGGGCTTACCGTGGCGATGATCGGATCAACGGGTCGTTGGCTCGTCTAGTCCAGGACCCGTCGTCCGCCTGATGACACAGCGTCCAATTGTTGGCGTTCCTCATCGGTGATGGTCCATCCGACCGCACCGATGTTGTCGTCCATGTGCTCGGCCGTGTCGCCGCCGGTGATGGCGACACTGACCTCTGGATGCGATAGCACCCAGTTGGTGGCGGTCTGGGCGACGGTCTTGCCGTGGGCGTTCGCAATTTCATGCAGGACGTCGAGGACGGATCGCGTGGTCTCGTCCATGTGTGTGTCAAAGCGATCTGCCCTCACCGTTGCGTAGAGCGAACCGGCGGGTGCGGACTCCCCCGGGACGTATGCACCTGACAGCAACCCAACGGCTAGCGGGCTGTAGGTCATAACGCCGAACCCGTGAGACTGGACCGCCGGGAACATCTCCAGTTCAAGATCGCGATTCAACAAGTTGTACGGGTTCTGTACCGTAATCAACGGGTCGAGACCATTCTTGTCCTGTGTCCAGAGCGATTTCACGACTTGCCAGGCGCGGTAGTTGGAGACGCCGACGTAGCGCGTCTTCCCTGCGGTGACCAGATCGTCCATTGCACGCAGCGTCTCGTCCAGCGGCGTCGTTTCGTCGAACCCGTGGAGGATGTAGACGTCGACGTGGTCGGTGTCCAGCCGCCCAAGCGTTCGGTCGATCTCGCGCATGATGTGATATCGGGAAGCGCCCTGGTCGTTGGGCCCGGTGCCGATGGGGCTGAAGACCTTGGACGAGATGAACAGGTCGTCTCGGTGACTCTTCAAAACGCGCCCGAGAATCTCCTCAGAGGTTCCGGCGTTGGCACGGTCGTCGTTCATCCCGTAGACGTTGGCGCAATCGATGAAATTGATGCCAAGCTCGATGGCATGTTCGATAGTCCGCTGCGCCGCTGCTCGATCTGACTGGCCTCTGAAGCCGAGTCCAAGCGCCAGGCGTGACACCTTGACACCGGCTTTCCCGAAATTGATGTATTCCATCGGTGCGGCGCTGGCTCCCTCGCTCGGTACTCGACTCAGGTGGAGAGGGTAACGAGATGGGACTCAGTCGTCACCCTCCAAAGCGGCCTATTGAAGAACCCGGCGTTGGCCGAACGAGAGCTCGTCCAGCCGCTCACGCTCGTGGTCCGTGATTGACCAGCCGATCGCACCGATGTTGTCGTCCATGTGCTCCGGCGTGTCGCCGCCGGTGATCGCCGCACTGATCTCGGGGTGTGACAGCACCCAGTTGATGGCGGTCTGGGCGATGGTCTTGTTGTGAGTCGCGGCTACTTCATGCAGCGCGTCGATGATGTCTCGTGCGGCGGCGTCCATCTCAGTCTCGTACCGGTCTCTCCTGACTGTCGCGTAAAGCGAACCGGCAGGAGGTGCTTCACCGGGTACGTATGCGCCGGAGAGTAAGCCGACCGCGAGCGGGCTATATGTCATGAGGCCGAAACCGTGCGAGTGGATAGCCGGGATCATCTCCATCTCAATGTCACGGTTGAGCAAGTTGTACGGCTCCTGAACACAGATCAGTGGATCCAATCCGAGTTTGTCCTGCGTCCAGAGCGCCCTGATTACTTGCCAGGCCCGATGATTGGAGAGTCCGATGTATCGGATCTTCCCTGTGGTGACGAGATCGTCCATCGCCCTGAGGGTCTCGTCGACGGGCGTTGTGGGATCGAAATCGTGGAGGATGTAGAGGTCGATGTGGTCCGTGTCGAGCCGGGTCAGTGTGCGGTCTATCTCGCGCATGATGTGATAGCGAGACCCGCCGCCATCATTTGGCCCGTCTCCGATGGCCGCGTATACCTTGGACGAGATAAACAGGTCATCCCGGTGACGTTTCAGCACCCGACCGAGCACTTCTTCCGAGGTGCCGCGTGTAGTGCCGTCGTTATTGAGCCCATACGCGTTGGCACAGTCGATGAAGTTGATGCCATGCTCGATGGCGCGCTCAACGGTTCGCTCGGCTATGTCAGCGTCAGGCTGTCTTCGAAAAGCCAATCCCAGGGCCAGTCGTGACACCTTCACCCCGGCTTTGCCGAAGTTTACGTATTCCATTCGAAAACTCTTACGGTTGGCCTGACGGTTAGTCCTCGACCAGTGGGACCACCTGATCCATGAAACGCTCGATTTGTTCCTGGTCATTCGCAATCGGCCACACGAAAACGCGCTGAGCGTTCACACTGGCGTATCGGGAAATCAGGGCCGCGCATTCTTCTGCCGACCCGATCGGAAGAAGTCCGGCAATCTGGTCAACCGGACGATTGAGCATCTTTGAAACCACGTTCTCCAGCATCATAGCGGCCTCATCGGGATCTTCGGTGACGTACATCCACATCGTCGCGATACCGTTCGGGAATGTTGCCGCATCCTTTCCGTGAATTATTAATTGCTCCCCCAGGTAACTAAGAGCCCGGGGGAAAATATCCGGGGTTGTGTTGTATCCGGAAGCGAGCCAACCATCACCGAGCCGCGCTACTCGGCGGAGTCCAGCTTCCGAGCCCCAGCTCGCAACCCATATCGGAGGTCCGTCGGGTTGAGCCGGGCGCGGTTGCAGCGACACATCACCGGTTGGATAGAACGTTCCCTGAAATGCCTCACCATTCCAGAGATATCGCAGCGCGCTAATCGACTCGTCGAAGCGCTTCCACCGTTCCGAGAACTCTATACCGGCGACCTTGTAGTCGGCCTCTGAAGATCCCGGACCGACACCTACCGTCACGCGCCCACCAGATAGCAGGTCTATCGCACCCAGAGTTTTGGCCGTCGGTACCGGACCACGCAGTACGGGAAGCGCAACCGTGGTTGCCAGCCTCATGTCGCCCGACACATCAAGCACGGCCGACAAAGCTGTTGGACCATCCAACCAGGGTCGACTGAACAGAAGGTGATCATTAGCGCAGAGATAGCGATAGCCAAGATCTCGGGCGAGAGACGCGTAACTCCGAATGTCTTCGAGACTCCGCGATTCGCCTGAGAAACTTATCAGCGGTAAGTGTGCGCCGTACTCCACGTTATTTTGTCCTTACCTGTCCGCCCATTTGAAGTTGGCTTCGAACTCGGCTTTGCCGTGAATACCCTGGTCACCGAGGTGTACCCGGTACAACTCGCCGCCGCGGTGTGCGTTGAAATCGTAGTTGACCGGCTCGATACCGCTCGGTGGTTCGCCCGTGCCGTTGTAAGCGGTGGTGACGTAGAGATCGCCGAATCCGTCGCCACCGAACATCGGGGCCGAGGTTTGTGTGGCCGGGAAGCTGATGCGGCGCTCTTCCACGCCGTCGGGATCGAAACGGATGATGCAGCTTCCACCCCAGTTAGCCGACCAGACGTGGTCCTGTGCATCGACCGTCATACCGTCCGGGATGCCTTCTTCGGTGCCCAACTTCACGTACTCACGCTTGTTTGTAAGGGCACCGGTCTCCGGATTGTGGTCGTAGGCAAAAATGGTCCGGATTGGCGAGTCGGTGTGATAGAAGGTCTTGAGGTCCGACGAGAAGCCCATGCCGTTCGATATGCCGACGTCTTCTGCGATGGTCTCTACGCGTCCGTCTGTCTCGAATCGGTATAAAGCACCGGGAGCAGCGCCATCAAAGTAGCTGCCGCCGTAAAACTCGCCACGCGGTCCGGCGAAGCAGTCGTTGAACTGGTAGGTCTCGCCGTGGTGGAGCCACTGGAAGTCGTCATCCGAGCGCCAGAGTTGGACACCTTCCCACGTACCGAACACCAGCCCTCCCTGCTTGTTGACGGCGATGCCGCCGACGTACTTGCCGTGATGGATGAGCTCGTTGTCGCCCGTCTCAGGGTCGTACCTGAAGACCCGTCCTGTGCGGATGTCGCTCCAGAACAAGACACCGAGGTGCGGATCCCAGCAGGGGCCTTCACCAACCAGGGCGTTTTCAGAGGCAAGTAGTTTGATGTTGTAGTCAGGCATATGATTTTTTTCGAAAGATGTCCTGAGACCCGCATAGATCAGGGTCTTGGAGGTGGCGATCCCCCGTTCGGAGGCGGCCCTAATCCGCCTATATCCGTTGTCTGGTAGTTATCTTCGTTCACGACCCCTTTATAGCAAAGAGGGAAGTACGGAAAACCAAGGTCACCGTCTCCGTTAGTGAGCGTTGAATGGTAGTGATAGATCTCGTTATGAGCCTCCGGTGTCGATCCGGAATGGCCATTACATTCATCCAGGTCGCCGAGATCTTCAACGTAGACGTAATCATCGATGCCCCCGTATCCATCTTCGCCGGTGCGAAGACGGTAAGACGACCTCACCTCCGATGGAACGCCATCCGTGTTCGATTCAAATGTGCTGTAGATCGGAAATCCATCGAAAGCAAAACCGATTATCTGAGAGACGACTGCCGTGGAGAGGTCCAATTCGCCGTAGCCAGCAATGTCCTGATCGTCTGAATGCCAGTGCATGCAATTCGAGTCGTAGTGGTAATGATACTCACCACCGGGACCTCCATGACCTCCACAGACTCCCAGATCGACCGCCTGACGATCTTCGATAAAGTACCCGTATTCAAGCGCTACGGCGTCCCCGCCAGGACCTTCTTCCGGCCCGTAAATTGCCACTCCACTGACCGTAAATGCGACCGGGCCTCGATCGGGTGCAGTAACCGGATCTCCGCCCGACAACGCGGGAGTCAGCGGAATCGTCCAGACGCTATTTTGCTCAGAGGCACAGCACCCTAAAGTCGATTCGAAATTGTGATTTGGGATTCCGTTGGTCGTGATCACAAGATTGTCGCCAACGACCTCCGTTGTCACCAAACAGGTTTGAGTACCGCCCGCGGTCAAGTCTTCCGATTCAATCGGACTGTCTTCGCATAACCACACGCCCGACCAGTCAGGGGTTAGCGAAGAGATGCCGTTAACGGGGTCCGGATCAACGACGATTGGCGCCGCGGTGGATGCCGGTCCTTGAAGGGTTGGGGTGGGGGTCTCGGTGGCGATAGGTACAGGTTCGATGTCCGGTACGGAGGTTGGTGGCACCGAGGTCGATATTAGATTTTGTTCGGGAACAGACGTACTTGTCGGACTATCCGGGACCGGCGTCGTGTCGGCGATAACATCGGGCACCGGTTCTCCGGTCGGTTCGATGGCTAGTGAACCATCCTGGCAGGCTAACGCCGAGAGAATCGCAGCAGCGGCCAACGCGACCAACGCATTTTTCACCTTGTCTGAGCGCACATATTTCAAGAGTTTGTGACGCCAGACACTCACTCCACCAACGTCCCAAGAATTCGGTCGATTACCGCTTTCGAGTCATTGCACCAGCGGACCACTATCACTATGTTCCGCTCTGGTTCTACGTACACAACGTTTCCGCCCGCGCCACGTGCGGCGAAGCTTTTCGGTGAGCCAAGATCCGAGATTGAACCCTCGTGGTTAAGCCACCAGAGGTAGCCGTACTCTGGCTTGATGTTGCAGGGCTCCGTCATGGCGTCGATCCATGATTCAGAGATGATCTGCTGGTCGCCCCATCGACCTCGCCTTGAGTAGAGCAACCCGAAACGCGCATGGTCGTAGGTGTCGATCCACAGCCCGCCGCCCCAGTGTGCGCCGCCAGAAACCGACTCCACCTGTGT
>JABIGL010000123.1 GCA_018650185.1 Chloroflexota bacterium | reverse complement strand
CTTGGTCCCATCCGGCATCTCGTACGGAAACTCCAGGTAACCCTTCATTTTCGTCGGCAACGTCTTCGTGACCTGTGCTGCCGGTGCACACCAGAAGGGGCCGTACGAATCCGCCCCACAGAGCGCGTTTAACTCGGAAGCAACCGCGAACCGATTGTTCAGGTTTCGCTCATCGTCATCGTAACGAGAAGAGATGGCCTGCCAAGTCCGCCGCCATTCCGGAACATTTGCGGGTCCGTCCATCCAATGAGCAAACCCGACCGGATAGCCGTATGGAAGGTCGAAACCCACAAGCACCCGCTTGTCCTGCGCAATCCAGCGCCGAAGTAGGCGTCGCACATACGCAATCCCCGACATCCGGGACCGGAAATACTTCGCCCTCGGGGGAGTAACTCCGGCTTCACCGGCCCCAACCCAGACGGCGTCTGGGGAAGGTCGGGGCGGCGAAAGCCCGTTCTTTGCGCTCCAATCCACCATCAGGTAAGCGTCAAACAATCTCGTCATTTAACGGCCTGTACCGGGTACGACGTCAATATTCCAATATGTCATCCTGAACTCGATTCAGGATGACATTTGAAGGTGGTCGCTTCTTCACTCCTCGTTGACCGTCATCACGGCAAACGTAGCCCCCTGCGGGTCCGACAGGATTGCGAACCGACCCGGCGGGATATCGGTCGGCGGCACCACCACCTTCCCTGCATTTGCTACCGCTAACGCCACCGTGGCATCGCAGTCCGACACGGAGAAGTACACCATCCAGTGAGGCCGGACCCCGGCGTATGAATCATCCATCTCCACCATGCCGCCCGCCGGATACTCCTCGCCCAGGTGGAACACCGTGTAATCGAATCCACCCATGTCTTCCGAGTGTGAGTGCCAGCCCAGCAATCTCTCGTAAAAGTCCGCCGCTACGTCCGTGTCACGGGTCATCAACTCATGCCAGGTCATCGCACCTGGCTCGTTGACCACCCGTGCGCCGAAGTCCTGTTTGAACTGCCACAGCGCAACCACAGCGCCCGTCGGATCAAATACCAACGCCATCCGCCCGACGCCCATTACATCGAACGGCTCCATCATCAGCGTCCCACCGGCAGGAACCACCTTCGCCGCCGCCGCATCAACATCGTCGACATTGATATAAGTGCTCCAGCGCGCCGGAATACCCTGTTCGATCTCCTCAGCACCCTGCCCGTAGATCGCCCCGGCATCCACCCCGTTCAACTGCGCCATCGAGTAGAACTGGCCGTTACCCATGTCGTTATCGACATACGTCCAGCCAAATAACATCGAATAGAAGGACTTGGCCCGCGCGGGCTCGCTGGTCGCAAGATCCGTCCAACAGGGAGCGCCATGCTCATATGACGTCATCGAGGGCATATCAGGTCTCCCTTATCTGGCTTGATTTGGTTGCTGATGTCCGTGATTCGATTCCAACTACATTCATATCGGAATCCGTGGCGAGGTGGCCATTGCTGGTATCCAACAAGACGAAGATGTTCTCCCAGGGATCTCGTACCACGACCGCTTTCCCGATCGCTATATCAAAAGGTCCCTGGACCACCACTCCGCCAGCCTCTACAAACTGATTTGCCGCTGCTTCCGCCGATTCAACAAGCAGATCTGTCTTCCACTTGTCCCATGATCCAGCATTGAGGACGATTTCCGATTCGCCGTCAGCCATTCTCAATCCGGCTGATTCCTCCGCTCGCCACATCAATTCATGACCCAATCTGTCCCGGTAGAACGCCAGACCAGTCTCAAGGTCCGGCACTTCAACGTGAATGCAGTCCACCTTCTGGATTAGCGGATCGGGCATATGCCAACTCCTCAGGAACATGCAATCAGGGTCGTCGGACACCGCATCGTCGCCGATGCACCTGATCGTGGCAACAGCATTGTGTCAGCGGGGCGACATTTCAGCGTATGAACCTACTCGTACTAGCAGCCATCATTCCCGTGAAGACGGGAATCCAGTCACGCTCTCTGTCTTTAACAAACGTGAAGTTGATCGCACTGTTCTGGATTCCCACCTTCGTGGGAATGACGCGAGTACATCGCGGGTCATCCCGAGCTCAGCCGAGGGACCTTCACCAACACAGCCTCAAGCGAACAAATCCCAGTCAGCCGACCCTGAGACTCTCGAAAGGTCCGTCAAGCAATAACACCTGCCAGCGATATTCGGCCTACTGCCTCAACCCCCTCACCCCAACCCTCTCCCGCGCACGGGAGAGGGAGCGTTCATGCCCTTCCCCCAGCGGGAGAAGGTGCAGGATGAGGGAGAAACTAGGCCAATCTAATCGCCCACCTACACAACGGTCGCCTAGCTCCCGCCGAGTGCCTTCCGGATGCCGTCACCCTCACGCTTCCAGTAATCGTGCAAGATGGTGATGTCCGTGCCGACCGAGAAGTGCCGGACGCCCATGTCCAGGTACTCCTTGGTCTCGTCCGCAGAACCGATCTCGGCCCTCGGCGGAACGCCCATCTTGATAGCCACTTCAAAGGTCTTCTTCTTGGCGGCCACCACGTCCGGGTGGCTCATGTTTCGCGGCTGGCCGATGTTCATGGAGAAGTCCGCACCACCCCACTGAACCATCTCCACCTTCTTCAGAGAAAGGATCTCCTCAAGGTTGTCGACGGCACCCTTCTTTTCGATCATGAAGGCCAGCACGGTGTCTCCGACCGACTCCACATATTCCTGCGATCCGCCATAGCCCATGTAGGAGTTACGTCGTGTTGCCACGCCGTAAAGACCGCCATAGTCCGGGTGGTCCGGCTGTGCCGCCCTTATGCAGTCGTTGACCTCGTCAAGGCTGCGGACATCGGTGAACAGCACGCTGCCGTAGCCAGCCCCGATACCGCGCTGCGCCAGGAATGGCATCAGGCTCTGGTCGATCTTGATCATCGAACCCATGCCGTAAAGCTCAGCGGCCCGGCACATGTTGTCCAGGTCGTGTAAGTCGGACGGTCCGTACTCCGCCACGAACTCCACGTAGTCGTACAAACCGGTGTGACCAAGAGCCTCGATCTCCGACGGCCATACGCCGTGGACATGTGTGCTCAGGGTAGGTTCGCCAGCATCCAGTTTTTCTCGGATGACGTTAGGTCGCATGTTGTCCCTCTTTCTCGTCGATTATTGGTGTCGCCCGTTCGTTTCGATTCAGTTACGGCCCGCAGCGCCCTTCTGGACCGATTCAATCAGACCCTGAATATACCCGTTTGCGAAGGCCCGTCCACGGTGGCCCCATCCTGTGTCCTGGTGCGTGTGGGGCACGTGGTCATCGATGAAGAAGCCGTCGAAGTCCACATCGTTGTATATCGTCATCGCCCGATACATGTCCACGTAACCGGTATTGACGAATTCCTCGTGGAACTTCGGAACCTGTCCCGATACGTTACGGAAGTGGACGTACAGAATTTTGTGACGCTCACCAAAGTACCGAATCATTTCGTAAATGCCCTCGTCCGTTGCGTCCTCCATCTCCGAGAATGTCCCCTGGCAGAACTCGATGGCGTTCGATTCGGATGGCACGATCTCGATCAGCCGTTTGTAGGCGTCAAAGCTGCGAAGCAACTGCGGTATGCCGCCCAATTGTTCAACTGGCGGGTCGCAGGGATGAATGCCAAGTCGAATTCCCTCCTCCTCGGCCACTGGGGTGATGATCTTGATCCAGTACTCCAGGTTCTCCCACATCTCCGCTTCCGAGTACACCCGATCGTGCGTGAGCGGCATACCTTTGGCGATCTCGTAGTCAAACGCCGTCGCCACAGCGCCGCCGCGGATCAGCGCCGGCGGCGTGCGCCAGACGTGCGACGGCATCCAGTTGTAGCCAAAGATCGGAATCCCGGCCCGGGCGATGTTCCGCACCGTGGCGACCATGATCTCGATCTGTTCGTCCCGCTTCGGGCCGTTCAACATGATGTGGTCGTAGAAGTTTGTCGGCACATTCTCCAGCGCCGATAACGCCATCCCGTGCTGCTCAATCGACAGTCGAAGCTTCACAAGATCGTGCAGCTCCCAGCGACCACCGGCTACCGGCAAGTTGGGCGTGTTGAGCAGGATGTCCGTCCCACCATACTGCTGCGCAAACCGGAGATACTCCGGTGTCGCTTCTTTGAACTGCCCGAAACCTGCTCGCATGAATGCGCCCCCGTTTAATATCCTGGTGGAAGCGACACCTTAAACCACAGCGTAGTCGTGAAACAGACGTTCCGACCCACCTCCCTCCCAGGGAGGAGGCTATCTGGCTCCAACACACGCGTTGGGGCGGATAGCGATCCGCCCGGGTGGGCCGCTGCCCACCCCTACGGTCTTCAGCTAAACGGATGTCGACTAGGATCGCGATTGCACCCGACCTCTTCTCCCAGTCGGGAGAAGGTTCAGAGCCTGTCCTGAGGCTCTCGAAGGAATGAGGGGGGGGCCTTCGGCAGAAGGACGGATCGCTAGCGCGCTATTCCGCCCCCTGTTGTGTCATCACAGGACACAACTTCTCCCTCACCCCAACCCTCTCCCGCTGGGAGAGGGGCTATCCGGCATCAGCCCGCCGTTAACACCCGGCCAAGACCGTCCAGCTGTTCCCGCGTCCCGAGCGCCACCACGATGTCCCCCGGCTGCAGCACCACGTCTGGCGATGGTGATACCCGCATCTCACCGTTCTCATGTCGCAATCCCAGGATGCTCGCACCAACCGGATCACGCACCGCCATGTCTCGTATGGAAAGACCATCGGCGTGACTCCGCGCCTCCACCGTCAGATCTTCCAGCCACATCTCCATCTCATCGTCGTGCAGCACCATATCCAGGAAATCGACCACTGTCGGCATCACCGACATATGGGCGAGACGTCGTCCGGTCAGGTTGTGCAGAGAAAGCACACGGTTGGCCCCGGCCGTGATCAACTTGGGGCGAGTCTCGTCGGTATCGGATCGCGCAACTATCTGTACGTTCGGGTTCAGCGCCCGGGCCGACAGTACGACCATCAGATTGGACGACTCTGGCGCGACGCAAGCGATCAGTCCGTTAGCGCGTTCTATCCCCGCCTCGCGCAGCACATCATCGTTTCCTGCGTCTCCGCGGAGGACCGTGTATCGGCCATCCTCAGCGACCCGCTCGGCCTCGTCCGGATCAACCTCAATGACGACCACGGAGCGTCCGTCCCGGAGCAACTGTGACGCCGCCTCATGGCCCGTCCTGCCGTATCCGGCAACGATGTGGTGTCCCGTAAGTGAGTGAAGTTTGTGGTCCATACGCCTCGATGCGAGAGCACCCCTCAGTTCGCCCGTG
>JABIGL010000187.1 GCA_018650185.1 Chloroflexota bacterium | reverse complement strand
GGACGATACAATCGCCACCCACGGATCACCAACCCACGTAGGAGTCCCTCTTGGCAGACCGGCCTAATATCGTCTTCCTGTTCCCGGACCAACTTCGGCGTGACTTCCTGTCGTGCTACGGCGCGGACTTCATCGACACGCCGAATATCGACTCCATCGCTGCCACTGGCACACGGTATAACGAGGCGTACTCGCAGTCTCCCATCTGCGTTCCCGCCCGTAACGCGCTGCTGTCCGGGATGAACGCCATTCGCAACGGCATCACCGACAACAACCACGGTATCCGGCTTGACTACGAAGCCGCCGGAATTAAGACGTGGCCGGAGTTGATGACCGACGCCGGGTACTACACCTCGGCCATCGGCAAGATGCACTTCTACCCGTGGGACGCCCGGTTCGGATTCCAGCACAGGGTGATCTGCGAGGATAAGCGCTGGCTGAACGTGCGGGACGACTACTTCCACTACCTGCGGGAGCGTGGCCTGAGGAAGCTGCACGGCAACGAGCATGAGGGCTACTTCGAGAACCAGGGGGCAATCGTCCACCAGCTTCCGTGGGAGCACTCGTGGGACCGGTTTGTCGGCCGAGAGGCGGTGAACTTCCTCGACGAGTACGGTTCTGACGGTCCCTTCGCCATGATGGTCGGGTTCCCGGGTCCGCACTGTCCGTACGACCCGGCGGAGGATTTTGAAGACGCCTGGAAGTTCGACCCTGATGACATGCCCACCCCGGCTCCGGACGCGGGCGATACACCGAGATTGCGAGAAGGCAATATCAACGGGAACAAGGGTGATTGGAACGGGGTCGATATTACCGACTTCACCGACGCCCAGAAACGGAAGGTTCGTGCGCACTACGCCGGGCTTGTGAAGCAGGTTGACCACGAGGTCGGCGAGATTCTTGGTGCTCTGGATCGCAACGGCCTGCTGGAGAACACGATCGTGATCCTGGCGACCGACCACGGCGACTACCTTGGTGATCACGGGTTGATCGGTAAGGCGTCGTTTTACGATGCTGCGATCCACATCCCGATGGTGATTCAGGGACCGGGTTTGCCTGTCGGACAGGTGTCGGACGAACTGGTTGAGGTTCGGGACATCACGGCTACGATGCTGGCCGCCGCCGGGGTGGCTATCCCGCAGCACATGGACTCACGGCCGCTGCCCGGACTGGGGTTGACCAATGAACCGGCACGAGAGCGCATCTATGGCATGCTCTCGGACGGCTGGATGATCTACGACGGTGAGTGGCGACTGTCCCGTTACTCGACCGGCGAGGTGACCTATTACAACCTGAAGAACGATCCAACCGAGCAGGTGAACCTCGCGGACGATCCATCGCATCGAGCGCGCAGGGATCGTTTGAGTACAGAGCTAGATCAAGAAATCATGAACTCGATACGCCTCTCCATGCACGACCGGCTGGCAGACCTCGGCGGCATGGCCACACAAACCGATTTCGGCTATGAAGGCAGGGGACGACCGTACCCGTTCCCGGTAACGGACGTGAAGGCATGAGCGAACATCAAATGGGCCACGACCGCGCCTGTTGCGCGGCGTCCCGCGACGCGATTCCAGAGCATGAGTCCGATCGGGACACAGAGAACTTGACGGCTCCGGGTCGATCTGATGTTGACGCCGAGGGTGTTGCCATGGACTCGGGTCCCTCGGCGGACGCACCAAAGGCTGCTTTTGACGAGTCGATGATCAAAATTCCGGGCGGACAGTTCATCATGGGGACCAACTACCCGCGTGGCTTCCCTTTGGACGGCGAAGGACCGGTGCGTGAAGTTGGCGTCGATCCCTTTTACCTGGATGCGACAACGGTCACGAATGCGCAGTTTGCTGAATTTATCGATGCAACGGGCTTCGAGACAGAGGCCGAGCGTTTTGGATGGACCTTCGTTTTCCACGACTTCATCTCGGAAGAAACGGCGAAGACGGTGACGCAGGCTGTCGCCGGGTCCGAGTGGTGGCGTCGTGTCGACCTCGGAGACTGGCTGCATCCGGACGGGCCGGACTCGTCGCTGGAAGGTCGCATGGACCACCCGGTGACGCAAGTTTCGTGGCTCGACGCGCAGGCGTACTGCAACTGGGCCGGTAAGCGGCTACCGACGGAGGCCGAGTGGGAGTTCGCAGCGCGTGGCGGGGTCTCGCAACAGATGTACCCGTGGGGCGACGAGCTTGTCCCAGATGGCAAATACATGTGCAACATCTTCCAGGGCAGGTTTCCGGAAGAGAACCGCATGCTGGATGGGTTCGCAGGGACGGCGCCCGTCACCTCGTACGAGCCAAACGAATTCGGCCTTTACTGTGTTTCCGGCAACGTCTGGGAGTGGTGTCAGGACAACTGGAGTCCGACCTTCCATCAGCACCCCGACGTCCCGCGCGAGAACCCGATCGGCCCTCCAACGGGTGCGTCACGCGTAATGAAGGGCGGCTCGTACCTGTGTCACGCCTCGTACTGCAATCGCTATCGAAACGGCGCAAGAACGAGTAACACGCCCGACAGTTCAACAGGAAACATGGGTTTCCGCTGCGCCCGAGACGCGTAAGCGTGCGTTGCGTGGATTATTTTGGGGTGATTCTTGGATGAGCGTTGCTGGCGTTTGACGCGTTTTGTGGACGCTGGGATCCGGGCCACGTTGCTGGAACATGGTCCATTCACCAAAAGCTCATCCTGAAACAAGTTCAGGATGAGCATTACGGCCAGAAATGCGTGATCTGAGCGACAGCCGCTCAAAAGAACAGACATCGAGCTCGCGAGACCTTGAACCTCCCTCACCCCAGCCCTCTCCCACCGGGAGAGGGGGCGCTTTCATCTGACAACATCGTAGGGGCGAATGACTATCCGCCCGAGGGCCGATGCTGATCGGCCCTACAGACGCGCTTTCACCGAGGGACCCGGTCCTTCGAGAGCCTCAGGATGGGCAAATATGCCCAGGATGACAGATAGGTGATACACGGCATCGATTACGAACCTTGCCGCTCCAACGACCTGTCGCTCTACACCTGTCGCCAGAACGGCTCGCGCTGACGCGCCACTTCCAGAACGGACTCGTCCCATGGCGGCATAACGTTGCCTTCAGGCTGTGGAGTCCGACCGTGCCAGCTCAGTCGCCGGTGAACGGCAGGCTGCATGTAGTAGATGGCGTAAACGACGTCCAGCCACAATCCGAATGCGTCTGGATCGGATGACTCCACCGTGCGCAGCGCACCGTCCTGTCCTTCGTCGTCCAGTGCGGTGAAGTCGTTCGGAGATGGCAGCGCACCAATCACGGTGGTCAGCGCGGCGTTAAAGCGTGAGTCCGCCTCGCACCGTTTGACTACCTCGCCCGCCAGGCCCATCCCACCCGCTCCGGGCAGGTCGTCCACCGGTGGAATAACGCGGTCCAGGGCGGCGGACAGAAGACTCGTATCGGAGTTGAGCGTCATCAGGCCTTCAAATCCTTCCGCTCATTCGTGATGTAGTCGGCCGTGCGAAGAGCGATAGCCTGGATCGTAGGCGTCGGGTTCACAGCGCCACCGGTGACGAAAACGCTTCCGTCCACAATAAACAGGTTGTCGATATCGTGAGATTGACCGTTCCCGTTGACCACGGATCGCTCCGGGTCGTCGCCCATCCGTGCCGTACCCATCAGGTGCCATCCGGCCTCTCGTGACAACTGATTAATCATGACCTCTGATGCGCCCGCCTCCTCCATGACCGCCTGTCCCTGGACGAGAGCGTGGTCCAGAAGGGCACGGGAGTTTTCACTGACCCTGTACGTAATCTTGGGGGCGGGGAGTCCGGAGCTGTCTTTCAAACGGTCGTCGAGCGTGACGGTGTTGTGTTCTTCCGGCAGATCATCGCCAATAACGCCAAGATTCAAGGTATTACCGAACCGCCGTCCCAGCTCTGCATGGTGGTTTTGCCCCCAGGACACGCGTTTCGGGCCGCTTCGCGCTGTTGCTCCCGGGCCCTGTCCTCGTGCCATCTGGTACGAATAACCACGTACAAAATCTCGGTCGGGATCGGTCTCATAAAACTCTTGCGAAAGGATGATGTTGGCCACCGGACCCACCCACGGTTCCTCGTGATCCGGGAACACTCCTGAGACTCCGGCGTATACGTGGAACATCAAGTTTTTCCCGACCAGCCCTGACGAATTAGCCAGGCCGTTTGGGTGCTTGTCAGAGTCGGATAGGAGTAGCAAGCGGGGAGTTCCCACGCCGTTCGCCGCCATCACGACAGCCCTTGCCGCACGATGTCGATTGTTGCCCTCGGAGTCCAGGTAGTTCACGCCCGTGGCCCTGCCATCGGCTCCGGTTGTTATCTCCCTCACACGGGCTCCGGTCACGAGCTCGGCGCCCTGGGCGATGGCGCGCGGCCAGTACGTGAGATCGGTTGACGCCTTGGCGCGCTGATAGCAGCCCATCATGTTGTGACCGCAGAAGTTGCAGGCGTCCCGGCCTTCCCCGTAGCGGGTCGAGTTGACGTAATTATCGGACGGCCACCAGTGCCATCCGAGCCGATCGAACGCACCCGCGATCATCTCGCCGTCTTTGCCGATCGGCACCGGCGGCATGGGGCGTTCTGATCGAGGTGGGTTGGCCGGGTCACCGGCGATTCCTGCGCACCCCATCACCTGGTCATTCAGGTCGTACCACGGCTCCAGGTCCTCGTACGAAATCGGCCAGTCTTCCGCGACGCCGTCCAGTGATTTGACCCGGAAATCGGATGGATGCAGGCGAGGAGTATGTGCCACCCACATGATCGTGCTTCCGCCCACTCCGTTGAACATCACGGGATCGACCGCGGAGTTCTCGACGTTTATGGGGTAGTCCTCTGGGAGTTTGCGTTTGTTGGGGTTGATCGACCACGAACTCATCGACCTCAACTCCCAGTCGGGCTCAGTGGTTGGGAACTTAAACGAGTCCTGCCAGTGGCCTTGTTCGATGCAAACCACATCGAATCCAGCTTCGGAGAGTGATGCGGCGACTGCAGCGCCGGAAGCACCGGCGCCGATGATCAGGACATCAGCCGTGCGGTCCGGGTTGTGTATTGGTTGAGTCATGGTGGCGGGGAGGGTATCAGCGCGCCCCTCGCGTATCCAGACACTTCCGTCTCACGAAGACGGCGGGCCTGTTGCAGGATGCGTCTTGATCCCAACATGTCATCCTGAACCGGATTCAGGAGAATGTTCGCAATGAACCTGTCGTGCCGACAATTACCGCGTGGAACAAATTTCAACCCGCTGTCGTCTATACGGAATAACCACCTGAAAACAATCGGCCCAGGAGGCCCAGACAATGAATCTCGGTAGTCGTCAGTATCTATTCCTATTTCTCGCTGCGGTCGCGGTCGTCGCCGTTGCCTGTGGAAGCGAAGATGGCGCCGGTTTTGACCCCGCTTCGATCATCGACGCAGGTGCAGCGACCGCTGTCGCCGCCGCTTCCGATATCGTACCTCTTGTCCCCATATCGGCAGACATGGATAACGAGCCGGAGGCGTTCCTTGATGCCATTCCGGAGGCCGAACGCAAGTGCCTGGAAGAGTTGTGGGGTGACCAACGCTATGCCGACATCCGATCAGGAGATGAGCGACTCAACGATGAGAGCCTGGACATCTTCAAGTGCATCACCGGGGAGACCTGGTCCCGTGTGATAGCGGGCGGGTTGTTTAACGAGATCGGTGAGCTGAGTGTAGAAACCACGGCCTGTGTAGCGACTAAATTGGGCGATGGCAGAGTCGCCGCTGTCGCTGATCAGCTTTCACAAATTGAGGGCGAGCCGACGCTGGAAGACTATGCATTGGTCTCGGTTGGGATGGTCTCTGAAATAATCCCCGTCTCGTTCTGTCTGAATGAAGAGGAGCGAGATTTGATAGATGCGGAAAGCCAGTTCGGTACATCCATGACGATATCGGACCTTGAATGCCTTTATGACGGAACGCAATCCCTGGGGTTGGACTTCAGCACAGTGTTCCAGATCGCCCCGTCTGATTACGAACCGTCACCCGAGTATCTGCAGGTAGCGTTAGATTGCGGATTCCCGGTCACAGATGGATTAACCCAGACTGAATCGACCAGGAGTGAAACCTCGACGATTGAGAGTGGCCCGAGCACAGGAACCCCCGACCCGGAAGTAGACCTGATCCCGATTCCGGTTCAGTAGGTACGTAAGAAACTGGCGCGCCGCTGCCTCCCCGTCTAGCATCCTGTCTTTCGATTCACACGGAACGTCTTTGTGACGATCATGACAGAGGGACAAATGCAACTCGACGGGAAGGTAGTGCTTATAACCGGTGCCGGTAGTGGTATCGGAGCGGCGAGCGCACGTTACATGGCCGAGCAAGGTGCGTCTGTGACACTGGCGGGGATTCCCGTTGACGGGGTCGAGGAGGTCGCCGCAGAGATCGCCGGACGCGGAGGCAAAACACTCGCCATCCCGGTCGATGTGACCAGAGAAGACGAGGTCAAGTCCGCCGTTGCGCGTACCGTCGAAGTGTTCGGCAAGCTTGACGTAATCGTAGCCAACGCAGGGATTCAGCGGCACAACACGGACATTGACCTGTTCGAGATGGAAGAAGAGGAATGGGAGCGCACCCAGGATGTGAACCTGCGAGGGGTGTTTCGTACCGTCAAACACGGCATCGCCCAGATGATCAAGCAGGGAACCGGCGGAGCGGTCGTAATAGTCAGCTCAATTACAGCGATACAGGGCCGATCAGCGAACGTGTCTTACATGACGGCCAAGACCGGGTTGCTGGGTTTGAACAGGCACATAGCGGTTCACTACGGCGATAAAGGAATCCGGTCCAACGCTGTATGTCCTGGCTCTCTGGAACGTACACCGGACTGGGACGAGCACCCGGACCCTGAAGGGCGGCGAGAGGCCATGATGGCGGCCACTCCGCTGGGTCGCCTCGGAACTCCAGAAGACATAGCGCCCTGGATAGCGTTCCTGGCCTCAGACGACGCTGGTTTCGCAACCGGAGGGCACTATGTTGTTGATGGCGGTATTACCATCGCCTGAGATATCCGAATCACTCCTGAATATGGACCACTCATGACAAACCTCCACGGCGACGATCCCCATCCAGCATTTGTCGGGTTGCCGACGTATCTCCATCTACCTTTTGCGCGGGACGCTGCAGAACTGAAGTCCTCTGAGGCGGACATATCGATTCTGGGCGCGCCGGTAGACATGGGTGTCGTGTATCGGCCGGGCACTCGATTTGGGCCGCGGGCCATTCGTGAGGCGTCCTACTTCACGGCGTCCCGAACGCTCTATCACCTCGGGTTGGATATCGATCCGCTCGAGTTCCTGAAGGTAGTCGATTTTGGCGACGCCAACTGCCCACCGTCCGACCTCCAGCTCAGCCACGACGCCGTTAAATCCAAAGTCGCTGAAGCCCTGGATGCAGGAACTCTGCCGGTGGTGCTGGGTGGCGACCACTCGATCACGCTTCCGTCCGCTACCGCGGTCGCCGATAAATACGGTCATGGCAACGTCGGCATCCTCCACTTTGATGCACACGCCGATACCGGTGAGTCGGGTTATGGCGGTGTCCTGATCGCCCACGGCAACCCGATGCGGCGGTTGATCGAGTCTGGCGCTGTGCCAGGGAAGAACTTTGTCCAGGTCGGGCTACGTGGCTACTGGCCGCCCAAAGATACTTTCGACTGGATGCAAGAGCAGGGGATGCGCTGGCACCTGATGTCGGAAATCGAATCACGGGGCTTCGATGAGGTAATCACCGAGGCCATATCTCAGGCGCTTGACGGCGCTGAACACCTGTATCTGTCCGTGGACATCGATGTCGCGGATCCGGGGTTCGCTCCCGGCACCGGAACACCTGAACCCGGGGGACTGTCCGCCCGCGAGCTACTTCGTGCGGTGAGACGAATTGCCGGTTCAGACGTGCACATGGTAGCGATGGACGTGGTCGAAGTATCGCCGCCATATGACTCGGCGGACATAACGGCTCAACTGGCGCACAGGGTGGTGTTAGAGGCAATTAGCGCGCTGGCTACTAAGAGACGGGAAGGAGCGGGCTAGCACTGCGTTCAATCGGTGGAGCGGTCACAATCCTGAATGGTTCCGAGTATCTATGTGGCACCAGATCATTGACCCATCTGCTTACTTCACCCATCTTTGAGGCGAAGCACCCACCCTGAGGTTCTCAAAGGGCGGGGTTAGGTATACGACGATAACCAGGCAGAAGTAAACAAAAAGGCCGATCCCAATCAGGACCGGCCTCTTCTTAATCAATCGCTGTGGCTAGCGAAACCTTAGCTGGACTCCCGTGCCCAGATCGTCTCGTACTGTCCGCCCTTGATGAGCGCGGTCAACTCCTGGCTCTCAAGCGCACGCAGTTCCGTTAGCGCGGCTTCGGCTGCGCTAACAGCGTCCACGGATCCCGTGGTCTCGATGCGCTGGATCACACGTGCCCAGACACCGGAACGAACCATATTTTCCACGTAGATCGGCCACGGGATCGCCACGATCTCTGTCGCTTTCGGGAGATGAGGCCGGGCGCGTTTGATACTGCGGAGCCGCTCATGCAGACCGCGTGCCATAGGAAGCACCCTGATAAACGGGCCATCCTCAGGCCCTTGCCTCATGTCCACGACGAGGGATCGCCTCAGACGAGGAAAGAAGAACGAAAGCGTCGGAGCACTGTCGATGTGTCCGACGATGGCGTCAATATCCAAACCGAATTCGCGGTCCAAATCGCCACCCTGCCTTTCGAGTGTCTCCGGTCAGCAGACCCGTAGTCTGCCATCCGGTGTTGGGGGGTTAACTAATCGTACAGGCTCTGGGAGCCTAACCTGCGAGGTCACGAACGGTGGCCGTAAAGGCCGGGAGAACCTTCTCCCAGTCCCCAACGACCCCGAACCGTGCTGACTTGAAGATGTTGGCATCGCCGTCCTTATTGATGGCCACGATATTTCGTGCGCCGGACAGTCCCGCCATGTGCTGCGATGCGCCGGAGATACCGACGCTCAGGTAAACGGTTGGCTTGACGCTCTTGCCGGTCAAACCGATCTGGTAACTGTGATCGACCCACCCCGCATCGCAGGCAGCGCGCGATGCGCCGACCGCTCCGCCAAGGACGTCGGCCAGTTCCTGGAGCTGTTCAAACGGCTCCGGTCCGCCAAGTCCGCGTCCACCGGAAATAATGAAGTCGGCGTCCTCAAGACGCACACCCTCACTCTGTTGTACGACCGTCTCGACCAGCGTTGACCGTACTTCGGAAACCGCCTCGGATGCATCGAACTCTTCGACAGAGCCGGAACCTTCGCCCTCGATAGGGTCGAACACTCCCGGCCTGATGGTCGCGATCTGCGTTCCATCGCCATTGAAGCCGTACACAGCCAGGGCGTTGCCGCCAAACACTGGTCGTGTCACCGCGACTCGACCCGTTTCGGAGTCGACGGCGATGTCTATGCAGTCCTGCGCTACCGGTACACCCAGCTTGAACGCCAGTCGTGGTCCTGCGACCGCGCCGAAGTCCGTCTTGGCAAACAGGATGACATCAGGTGATTTGCTTTCATTCAGCGCCGCGACCGCAAGCACCGGGGCGTCGTAGCCACCGGTTCCGCCATCTTTTAGCGCCGGGTTGGATATCAAGACGATGCTGTCTGCGCCCGGGGCCTGCGCCGCCGAGACACCTGACAGGTCGTCGCCCATGACGGCAAGGCTTATGCCTCCACCGACTCCCTCATCAGCAAGTTTGCGGGCAGCTGCCAGCAACTCAGCGGACACGGGAGCGATTGCGCCGTCCTGGACCTCTCCGATTACGAGAATTCCAGACATTTAAATTAGATTCAACTCTCGGAGACGGAGGGCCAACTTTCGGCCTGCGTCCGCCTCATCTTCGCCTTCGATAATTTCCACCTGGCTCTCGCTCTCCGGAATGAACAGCCTCTTGAGCGATAGAGCAGGTTGCAGCGACTCGGCCGAAAGACCGAGATCATCCAGGGTCAACCGTTCTGGCTGCTTTCTGGACGCCGCCATGATGCCCCGCAATGTTGGGTAGCGGGCTTCACCAATTTCGTTACTCACGGTAATAACGGCCGGGGTCGGTGCTTCGACGACCTGGTAGCCGTCGGTCAAAGCGCGTTCAACCCGAACCTTGCCGTCCTGGGGTTCTACGTTGCGGGCAAGTGTTACGGATGGGAGTCCCATCCTCTCGGCAAGTCCCAGCGGCACGTGTGCCTGGTCCCAATCGGACGCTTGTCGTCCTGCGAGGATCAGGTCAAACGGTCCCGTCTTTTCGATCATCGCTGCCAGCACGTTCACGGTGCCCACCGCATCGAGATCTTCCAGGGCGGGGTCTTCTGCCAGGACCAACGTGTCCGCGCCCATAGAAAGCGGCTTCTTCATGACATCCATGACGAAATCGTTTCCGACTGCGAGAACGGTGACTTCCGCGTCACCTGTGTCTTTGATGCGCAAAGCAGCTTCAACCGCGTGAAGGTCGAAACCATTAACTACTGGAGGAATACCCGGCGCGGGAACAACGCGGTTGACGGATTCGTCAACGTTGAACGCCGATGCGGGGGTTTCCGGGTCCGGTACCTGCTTCACGCAAACTGCGATTCGAAGCGCCAACCGCACCTCTCCGTATCGTGCTCATGGTCGTTTCGCCACGGCGCAGATCGCACCGGACAGATCGCTCCCCGGACGGTCGCGTTAACGAATTTCGGGGAAGTCCAAAATATCACTGGACTGAAGGTCAGTCAAACGGGGATGGCAAGCTAATCCGGTACCCGATAATCCATGATTCGTAACCTTTTGGCTCCAATCGTTTGAACCGCCGCATGTTTCGCCTACGGAATGCCCGGTCTCCGGGCGTATCCTGAGGCGTCTTTACCACTTGGAGTGTTCGGCTTGAAACCGCGTCATTCCCCCACATGTCGGAATCCAGAACGCGCTAATCCAGGATTACGCCCCGAAGATACGAAGACCGTTTCTGGATTCCCGACTACTCGAGAACGACGGATAAATTACGCCCGAGAGGCACACGAGAACCGGAGAGCACGCTGGAACGCCTGATTCAACAAGCAGGAACCGCTGGTATTCAGATTGACGAAGCGCAGATCGAAAAATTTGTCGCGTATCACGCTCTCCTGGAAGAGCATCGTCAGAAGGCAAATCTGACTGCGATTACCGGACTCGACCGGGTACGCGACGATTTGTTCCTGCGTTCACTGGAGGTTTCGGCCGCACTGGAACCGGCCGAACGCGGCCGTTCATTTGGCGAGAACTCTCGATTGTTGGACCTTGGAACCGGTGCAGGGATTCCTGGACTGCCGCTGGCCATCGTGTTCCCGTTGATGCACGTCACGTTGCTCGACTCCACCCGGAAGAAAACCGATTTCCTGAGCATCGTTGTCGAGGCCCTGGGGTTGGAACAGGTTCAAGTGATTCACGGCCGTGCCGAAGAGTTGGCGCGTAACAACGAGCACCGCGAGACGTATGACCTCGTCACGTCACGGGCGGTGGCAGGCCTCCCGGAGCTTGCGGAGCTGACACTCCCGTTTTGCAAGATAGGCGGGATCTCGCTAGCTCTAAAAGGTTCTGATGTGAGGGAAGAAGCCCGGAGCGCTGCGATCGCAGCCGGTCAGCTGGGTGCTTCAACGGCGCAATTACGATCGATCACGATTGGTTCACGGGCGGAACCGGACACGGCCGTTGTGTGGCGAAAGGTATCGTCCACGCCTGCACAGTTCCCGAGGCGCACCGGCATCCCGCACAAGCGCCCGCTGGGCGTGCCCGCGCCAGTTAAAGCTAAGGCAGAGTCTGAAGCCACAGGAAAAACCGAGAGCGGCGCGTGAGCAGCTCGTCCGCACAGGCTCCTGACACACCGGCAAACGGGAACGGACCGCAACTCAGCGACCGGATGTTCTCGAAAAAGACGCTGGCCGTGAGCGTCGTCGCTCTCGCCGTCTTCGGCGTAACGGCCTTCCGGATATTCGACATCGACTGGGGCGAGATGTGGGACCAGGTAAAGGGTGTTGATCCACTTACGTACCTGTTTGCGGGGGTGCTCTACTACACCAGCTTCTGGTTCCGGGGCGTCCGTTGGCGGCTCATCGTACGTGCGTCGGGTGTGGGAGCAGGTCCGAACGTCGTAGGCATCGGAAACTTCAAATACGCGGCCATCATCCTGATGGGATGGTTCGCCAACTCCGTGGCGTTCTTCCGGCTGGGTGACGCCTACCGCGCGTACGCGCTGCATCGTGAGACGCGGATTTCGTTGGCAAGCAGTCTCGGGACGCTGCTAGGCGAGCGAGCACAGGACATCCTGCTCGTGCTGGGACTACTCGTTGTCGGTGCCATAGGACTCCTGGTCACCGGCGAAGTCACGCTGCCCATATACGTAATTGGCGCTGCTGCCGCTGTATCCGCAGTAACACTCCTCGGCCTCATCGTGATGCGTAACTACGGCGACCGGTTAGCCCATCGTCTCCCGGACCGTATCGAAGAGTTTTACCGTCCTATCCAGGTCGGCGCGCTTGGTAGCTTCAAGGCCCGACAGCTACCCCTGCAGTTCTTGCTGGGGGGGATCGGCTGGGCATTGGAAATTGGGCGTGTCTACTTTGTTGCCGAAAGCCTTGGCCTGGACATCGGCTTCTTCGTCATCATGTCTGCGGCGCTCACCATCGCCGTGTTGTCCACGATCCCTACTCCGGGCGGCTTCGGTTTTGTTGAGGGCGGTTTGACCGGCGTCCTGATTTTCCTTGGACTGGGTGACACGCAGGCGCTGACCCTCACCATCGTCGACCGATCAATCAGTTGGATCAGCATCATCATCGTCGGGGGAAGCGTGTTCGTCTCCTGGCAAACCTTCGTCGTTAGACGCGGCCGTCAACCGAAGGGTGCTGTAGATCCTCAGCCTCCGGATGCCACGCCCGTGACGGTCGACCCCGAGTGAGTTCCGATCCGAAGACTCAAACTGCGTCATCACCTGTTAAACGGAGTAGCGGCAATGTATTAGTCCGGGCAGCGCGTTTTGTGCGCGACAACCGCGCGATGACCGCCATAGCGCTGGCGACGACGATATCGATGATGGGGCAGGGCGTGATAGCGCCGGTGCTGCCCGAGTACGCCAGCGAGTACGACGTTGGAACCACATCCATCGGCTTCGTGGTGGCGGCGTTCGGCTTCTCACGGCTGTTCCTGAACATTCCTTCAGGCGTTTTAGGCGCCAAATATGGCCGGACCGTTCTGATGTCGGTCGGGCTTGTAATCACCGCCGTGGGCAACGTTGGCAGTGGCTTTGCGCCTGAGATCGTCCAGTTGATCGCGTGGCGTGTAGTGGCCGGGGCAGGTTCGGCGATGTTCATGACGGGTGCGATGGCGTATGTGGCCGACATAGCGACCACGCAAAATCGCGCCCAGCTAATGAGCATCCAGCAGGGGGCGCTGTTACTCGGAGTGGACATCGGACCACCGATGGGCGGTTTCGTCGCCGACACATGGGGAATCGACTGGCCTTTCTTCCTGGCCGGCGGGTTGGCGGCCGCTGCGGCGGTGTGGACGGCGTTCCGATTGCCTAATCGCCCACCCGGCTGGACGCGTGAGAGCCCTACGCCCGTCCCGGCAGTGGTGTCGCAGTCAGGTGACCGTGTGGAGACTCGCTCTCCCACCCGAACCATGCTCAGCAACCCGACCTTTGTCGTGGTCGGGCTATTCACCATGATGGTTTTCCTGACCCGTACCGGATCACGTCAAACACTGGTACCGATCATCGCCGTCGATGAGATCGAGATGAGTCTGACGATGCTCGGGGTGATGCTGTTCGTGATGACCACCCTCAACTTCTTCGTCGTCTTCCCGGCGGGTTGGCTGTCTGACAGATTTGGGAGAAAGCCTGTGATGATTCCGAGCATCTTTCTCGCCGGGATTGGCCTGTTTCTGTTCACGATCGCCAATAACGTGGAGATGATGTTCGTCGCCGCCATCATCATGGGAATTGGCACCGGCGTCGCTGGTCCATCACCTGCGGCGTATATCGCAGACCTCGCCCCGCCGGGACATACCTCCCTCGCGATGGGCCTCTACCGGACCTTCGGAGACCTCGGCTTCATCATCGGCCCGATAGCCCTGGGCTTTGTTGCCGAGACCTCAGGCATGACCGCTGCCCTCAACATCAACGTCGTATTACTGGTCGGCACAGGAATCCTCCTGGCCTTCGTCGCAAAGGAGACAGCGGGTAGAAGAGGCAGACGCAAGGAACCCGCAAAAACGTCGTAGGGTCGGATAAAGATCCGCTCTCGCGGTTCCAAACACGAGAACCAGCGCGCAACACTTGCCCCAACGCCCTGACCCTCGTGATACGATTTCCTGACGCAGTGCGCCGACCCACGTCGAGCGCCGCTTGTGGGGCTGTAGCTCACTCGGGAGAGCGCTTCAATGGCATTGAAGAGGTAGCGGGTTCGAATCCCGCCAGCTCCACCAATATTTCTTCTCGCACCCCGTTCGTGACCAGACATTTCACCGTCCTGAGTTTGACGCGCCTATCGGATCTCACAATCGGACCAGAGGATGCTTTCCATGAAATTTGGCCAATTTGAGGTTTTTCGGTGGCACCAGGACGTTACCGATTCCGACAGCATCAACCGGGTCATGGAGAAGATTGAGCTCGGTGACGAAATCGGGCTGGACGAGATCTGGATCGCTGAGCACCACTTCTCTCGTCATGGACTGATCTCCGGCATCTTCTCCCTGCTCGGCAACGTCGCAGCGCGCACCAAACACGCTCGCATCGGCACAGCGGTCGTCGTCCTACCCTTCCACCACCCGATCCAGGTGGCTGAAGAAGCCGCGACCATCGACATCCTTTCCGGCGGACGACTCTCCCTCGGCGTGGGCGCGGGCTATCAGAGGCAAGAGTTTGAGGGACTTGGCGTCGACATCGAAGAAGGCCGACAGCGGTTTCGGGAGTACGTCGAGGTCATCCAGAAGGCGTGGGAGCCGGAGCCACTGACCTACAAGGGCGACTTCATAGACGTCCGGGAGGTCAACGTGATCCCCAAGCCGCTACAGAAGGGCGGCATCCCTATACAGGTGGCGGTCACGACCAGCCCTGAGAGCATAGATTTCGCCGCTTCCACAGGACTGCAGATCATGGTCGGTGGACCGACCGCCGTGATGGGACAGGTCCCCGAGATAATCGAACACTGGCACGAGCGGATGGAGCATTACGGCCACCCGCACCAGGACATCGATCTCGCCGTTGGGATGAGCGTGTACGTTGCGCCGACGATGGAGGAAGCGGAGTCAGACCTGGCCGGGCTGGAGGACGTGATTAACGAGGAGTTCAGGCGGCTCGGCAATCCCAAAGACTCGTCAGGCCGAGTCCCGGAAAGCTACAGGCACTGGGCCAACCGGGAGCAGGAACGTGCCGGTCTGGCGAAGGGCGCTCAGGAAGTGGGAATCATGCCGCTAATCGGCACCCCTGAAGTCTTGATCGAGCGGATCGAAGCGCTTCAATCGCTGGGCATCAACTCCATCCGTGGGACATTTGGAGCGGCCGGGCTTGACCAGGGCAAGACGCTCAACAGCATGCGAATGTTCGCAGATGAGGTGATGCCACACTTCGCGTAATTGGCCCTCCTGGTGTGCCGCGGCTAGATCGAAAAGGGTGACGCAACGCTCCGTCGCTCCGGGGCATAAGATGTGCGACACGAAGAAGCCCTGACGCCTCAGACTGCGTCGCCCAACGGGACCAGAGGACACCCATCATGAAATTCGGCCAGTTCGAGCTTATCCGGTGGCACCAGGACGTAACCCCTGAAGACAGCATCAGGCGTTCCATGGAGAAGGTCGAACTCGGCGACGAGATGGGGATGGACGAGATCTGGCTCGCCGAGCACCACTTCTCACGCCACGGACTCGTCTCCGGCATCTTCTCCATGCTTGGGAACGTCGCCGCACGCACAAAGAACGCCCGCATCGGCACCGCCATCGTCGTACTGCCCTTCCGCAACCCAATCCAGATTGCCGAGGAAGCGGCGACCGTGGACGTCCTCTCGGGCGGACGACTCACCCTTGGGGTCGGCGCCGGGTACCAGCGCATGGAGTTTGAGGCGTACGGACTGGATATCGGAGAGGCCCGGGCCAAGTTCCGTGAGTACCTGTCCGTCATCAAGCAGGCCTGGAAGCCGGAGCCGCTGACCTTCAAGGGTGACTTCATCGATGTGACCGACGTAAATGTGCTGCCAAAGCCGCATCAAGAGGGCGGAATCCCGATCCACATCGCCGTTAGCACCAGCCCCGAGAGCGTCGATTTCGCAGCCAGTCAGAATATGCCGATCATCGTCGGCGGCCCGACGGCCGCCATTGGACAGGTGCCTGACGTGGTTCGTCTATGGCACGACCGGATGGAGCACTACGGCAATCCCCACGAGCACATCGACCTGGCGGTCGCAGTGAACGTCTACGTCGCCCCCACGATGGAGCAGGCGGAGTCGGATATCGCAGGGCTAGAGGATGTGATCGAACAGGATTTCGCCCGGGTCGGTAACCCGAGGACCGCCGACGGGAAGACGCCCGACGATTACAAGCACTGGGAGCACCGGGACCGGGACCGAGGCATCGCGGGACAGAGCGCACGAGATGCGGGAATCCTGCCGCTGGTGGGTACGCCAGAAGTCGTGATCGAGCGAATCGAGCACTGGCAGTCCCTCGGAATCAACTCAATCCGTTGCGCCTTCGGCGTAGCGGGTCTTGATCAGGGCAAGATGCTGGACGGCATGCGCATGTTCAGCGAAGAGGTGATGCCGCACTTTGCGGAAAAGGGCGTTGTGGCTGAGTAATTTTTTCGGGAGAGCGTTTCATTGGCATGAAAGTGGCAGTAAGGTTGAATCGTGCCAATCCCATTGGATTTTACGACTGTAACCGACGAAATTAATCAGCAGAAGTGTTCCGACTCCGGAGGGTTCGCGTCACTTGGGGTGGCGGGTAATGCCACCTGATATTCAGATACTGGGGATCGAGTTGATCAGTTCCCACAGAGCTTTTGCCTTGAGGGCGAGGTCGGCGGTTGGCGATCCGTGGTTTTTGAAAAAACCATAAGTCGCATCGAATGCCCCGCGGACCGCTTGTCCTTCTTCTCGAGCGCTGCTGGCCATCAGGGGCAAGGCCACTTGGTTGGGGGCGTCGTCGCAAAGAAGGTGCCTAAGAGCGTTGAGTTTCGGTAAGGCTTCCCGTTCGAAGAATCCTATAACTTCCTCTGGAAGTTCAAGATCAGTCAGTCGCTTGATCCCGTCCTCTAGATCGTCAATCAACTCGTTGGCTTGTGCTTCTTCTGCGTCGGTCGCCAAAAGTCGAAGCCGGACGTTGACATTCGCCTCTGGACCGTTCCCCACTTCCGTATCCCTACCTCGTGGATCCCGAATCTCTTCCGGACCGAATCCAAGTGCATCATCGATAGCTTGTTGTTGTGAGACCGTAATCTCTTCTTGTCTGATCCTTTCTTCAGCTTCCGCGATCTCACTGGTCGTCGGTACAGCCTCTACAAAAGCTCTGTTGGAGGAATTGGAAAAGAAGTAATGGACACGCTTCCAGAGATTTTCGACGGTCACCGTTCCCGTACTCTGGGCGGCTGCTGCCTCCAACAAATCCCATGACGGCTTGTCTAGATCGGTTGGACCCGCTTCAAGAAGTGCTTGGAGACTTTCTGTGCTCCCCGTAATCTCTAATTGCCTCGCAACGTAATCGGTACGCGAGAGTGCATGAACGAGATGATTCAAAGTGAGCAGTTCAGCTCCCTCAGATCTTCGTTTCAAAGTAGCGGCCCGTAATACGGCTTCAGCCGTCCCGTTGAACTCGGCGTCGATGCCCGCGATGTTCATTCGTTCAAGAACCTCCTCCCTCAAATTAACCTGAATACTCATACGGTGCGCCGACATAACTTTGGTTAAGAACGTTCAAATGTCTGAATCACACGCGTTTACATGCCCAACAAGTGATGCATCGTGGTGACTCGATGAGAGGATTTTTTCTGAACTCGATCAAACCTGCAGATTCATATTTCGTATCGAACACACCGTACACCAAAGTTTATGGTCTCTCCTACCTGACTCCCACCCCACTACACTGTCCCCGGCGTACTCGCGTGGTGCACAACCCACGCACCGCAAGCGTCAACGTCTAGAGTCGATCTTGGACGAGGGGGTTCATTTGATGGACTATTCAGGACTGTTCTCTTCAAATATGCCGTTGCCGGTCGAGATGCCGGTTGGGCTTCAAGCTGACACGAAGTATGTCTTTTCGGTCACCTACGCTGATAAAGGGGTCTTCCCAACAGAAGGCCTGATCGAGTCACTCAGCAAGGTGATCCGGAATGAGGGCACGACCCTCTCCCAGTACCCGCCGCCGCAGGGCCACCTCGGCATGCGGGAGTTGATCGCCGGAACCCTCGCCACCCAGCGCGGCGCACCCACCAACCCCGAATCCATCTTCCTGAGTAGCGGTGCGGGCGGTGCGATCGGCGCAATTCTCGATGTGTTTATCGACCCCGGCGACGTTGTATTCCTCGAGGAGTTTAGCTACCTCGGCACCCTAAAAATGCTACTGGAGCGCGGCGCTGACGTGCGCCACGTCCCTACAGATGAGAACGGCATGGACACCGACGCGCTTGACCGGATGATCGGCGAAGCCATCGCAGAGGGCGCAAAGCCCAAGATGATCTACACGATCTCGGTCTACCAGAACCCCATGGGCGTGACCCTGAGCTACGACAGACGCCGCCACATGGTCGAAATCGCCCAGAAGCACGGCGTCCCGATCTTCGAAAACGAGTCGTACGCAGATTTTCGCATCGATGGCGATCCCCTCCCACCGGCGATGCTAGGCATGGATGACACCGACAGCGTCATGTACGTCTCCGCCTACACCAAGCTGATGGGCTGTGGCCTGAGACTTGGCTACGGCGTCGTCCCTGATCCCGTCAAAGAGTCGCTCCAGAAGATTCGATTCGGCGGTGCACCAAGCCACCTGGCGGCGATGGGCGTGTACCAGTACCTCACCGACAACCGTGAGGAGTACATCACCGACGTGGCGTCATCGCTCCGGGACAGTCGGGACGCCATGCTGGGCGCTCTGGATCGGCACTTCCCGTCAAATACGTCGTGGAGTAAGCCGGACGGCGGCATGATGCTGTGGGTCGAGTTGCCAGAGGGCGCCGACACGTTGGCGGCGCTACCGGCAGCGGTGGAGGCGGATGTGAAGTACAACCCGGGCCCGGTATTCCGAGCTGAACGGGATTGTGCCAATTTCCTGCGGCTTACGTACAGCCACAATTCGCCGGAAGAGATTGGCGAGGGTATAGAGATCCTGGCTGATGTGTTCAAGCGTGAGGGGTTGTTCGGGTAGGCGTTCTTGCTGGACGGGCTCGACTACGTCGACCGCCCCCTCACCCCTGGCCCTCTCCCGCGTAGGGGAGAGAGGGTGCGTTGCTGCTCAACTCACCCTTCGAGAGCCTCAGGGTGGGTATTTGTGGAGTTCGTGTGGGCGCGAATGACTATCCGCCCGAGGGTCGATGGTGATCGGCCCTCCAGACGTTTGTGTGCGAAACCCCACGTTCTACGCGAGCCCCAGGCTGTACACAAGAACTACCCCTAAGCCTCCGCAATAGCGTCCACCACGGCCCGCACCACGTCTGAAGTGCTGTGAGATCCGCCTACATCCGCCGTCTTGATGCCCTTCTCCGAGATCGTGATCGCTACAGCGTCCTTGATGAGCTGTGCGGCTCGTAAGCAGCCCGGGGTGTCATGCTTCGCTCCCAGCCAGTCCAGCATCATCGCTGCCGACAAAATGCAGGCCACCGGGTTCGCTTTGCCGGTGCCCATGATGTCGGGCGCTGTGCCGTGTGCAGGTTGGAACACCGCGTTGTTGTCGCCGATATCGGCCGAGGGCGCGAAGCCCATACCACCAACGAGACCGGCCGCCAGATCAGACAGGATGTCGCCGAACATGTTCTCGGTGACAAGCACATCGAACTCCCACGGCCGACGCACCATGTCCAGCGCCGTGGCATCCACGTACAAGTGGTCCGACCCGATATCCGGGTAGTTGGCCGCACGTTCGTCGAATATCTCGCGGAAGAAAGCGAAAGACGTAAACACGTTCGCCTTGTCCACCAGCGTCACGTGGCCGGGGTGACCCTGCGCCTTGCGCTGGCGTGCAAGTTCGAAGGAGAAGTCAAACAAACGTTCCGAGGTGTCCCGCGTAATCACAAGAGTGTCTCGCGCCTCGCGGTCGTCCACCACAACGCCCTTGCCACGCGACGCAAACAAACCCTCGGTGCTCTCCCGGATCAGCACGAAATTGATATCGCCTCCCCGTGGATCCACAAGTGCGCTCGGCCCGTTTGCGAATGTCATGGAGGGCCGTACGCCTGCGTACAGGTTGAAGTGGAATCTGAGGTCGAGCTGCGGAGCGATCTCCGTGCCGTCCGGGTACCTCACGGAGGGCAGCCCCATCGCTCCGAGCAGGATTGCGTCGGACTCCTCGGCCGCTTTCAGGGTGTCCTCGGGTAGGGCAACACCGTTTGTGACGTATTCGCCCGCGCCCGCCGGTAGCGACTCCAGGTTCAGCCGGTACCCACCGGCCTTTTCCTGAGCGGCGTTCAACACCTCTAATGCGGCGTCGATAACTTCGATGCCGATTCCGTCTCCGGGCAGCACCGCAATGCGGAACGAGGTGTGCTGGGTCAACGAGGTCTCCTTACCTTGTGGCCGTGTATCGCTAGGGGAAACGATATCAAAACCCCGTGTCCTCTCCTATGCGGGGAACAGGATCGGGGAGCAACATTAGTCGTACCGGGAACTCGATTACGCCATCGACGCCGGAGACTCCGCAATGATCAACCGGTCCATATTTCTGCTACTGGCCCTCGCCAGTGCTTCGTTCATCGTCGCCTGTTCAAACGGAGATGGCAGATCGTCGGAGCCTACCGCCGAGACGGATCCCGGAGGTAATTCGGCCGCGAGCGTGACCCCCGCTTCGCAAGTCACACCCGAAGCTACGACCGCGCCACGGCCGGAGTTCGACGGCTACTCGCTGAGCCTTTCTGAAGGCGATTTCTGGGAGTACCGATGGAGCTACGTGGACGGCGCATGCGTCCAGTTCCGGTGCAGTTCTGACAAAGACGACGGTGTCTTCCAGGTGACGCTCGGCTCGGAACGCAAGATTCAAGGCGTGTCGTTGTATGAGCTGAACGTTTCGGGCAAATCGGCGGTGAGCGTCGAGGGCGAAAATCGCGAGTTCGCGCCGCGCTGGGACTACCTCGGCACTGATGAGGACCGGCTAGTCGTGTCCAACGGGTCTTCATTGACGACGCTGTTCGATGCGGGGACCGGCAAATGGGCCGGGAGCGGCTATTTCACGACGCGGATGAAAAGTGGTGAGCTTGTGACCGCTCAGTCCGGCAGTATGTCTTCCGGATTCGAGATCGCCGATTGGCCCGGCGTGAATTCCGGTCCCTGGCAGTTCGTCGGAAGGGCGGACAGCCAGAGCGAGTGCGAAGTGATACTGGGCCTGCGTGTCTGCCCGAACGAGGACACGTTCTCGTTTACAGAGAACGAGTACTACCGGCCCGGTATCGGGCCGGTGGCCTACCGGTTCCAGAACACGGTGACCTTTGATGGGTTGGCGGACACCTTCTCGACTACCGAGTGGGTGGCACTCACGGCATCGTCGTTGCGTGGCGACACACCGGCCCCAACGGCAACCCCGCCTCCCACAGCCGTACCAGCCCCCGAACTGCCGGACGTCAGCGGTCTGCTTCCACTGTTCGGCCCGGTCGACGGCAATCTGCGATTGGATCCTAGATCCGGCCAGATACCGGACTTCTCGTCCGGCCTGAGCCTGGACAGAGCCATAGTGACGGTCGAATTCACCAACCCGGACATATCTGGCGGCCGCTGGAGTCACGGGATTACGTTCCGGCAGTCGGGTGAAGAGACATTCCACGCCGTCCATTTCAACGGCACCGGCGACTGGGGCCACTTTGTGCGAACCGGAACGCTTGGTTCGGAAATCGATTTGAACAGTGGTTCCGTCCTCAACAACCGAAATGTCGGCGCGTCCAACGTCATGATGCTCGTTTTCGACGGTTCGGAAGGCCAGCTATTCCTGAACGATGAGTTCGTTGCAGAACTGGACCTGACGGCTAGCGGTGCGATGAGTCCCGGAGATATCCGTGTGATGTCCGGACTACTGGGCTCCGACTTTCTCGACGGCAGCCTGAATCCTTACGTGGGTTTTGCCATCTACCCGCTTCCGTAGGTGCGAGTAACTTCCGCTAGGGGGCGCTGGTGTCCGGCTTACCGGCCTTCTCGGTCCTTCAACTCCGGCCATACGCTTCGCATTTGCCAGCAGTCCAGCGATTTCAGCGTCGCACCGTTGCCTCTGGCGAAGACCGAAACACCGGTGCTGTCGGACCGCTCTGGATAGGAGCGCAGCGTCAAGCACTGGATGTCGTTTGCGAACACTTCGACGATGCTCCGGTCTATAAAGATGCGGAGACGTAGCAACTCGCCGTCCGGGATGTCCAGGGGGCCGGTTTCCGGCGGTCGCCCCTGTACGTCTGCGCCGGTGGACGACTGGCTTCCGTCGATTTGTAGCATCGGCGTGCCCCAGCGTGCGCTCCCACGGTGGAAAAAGGAGATACGGGTCAGTTCGCTGGCGTCAGGAGAACGCAGGACGTTAAGGCCCACTTCGCGCGCTTCACCCGGATCGATCACCGCTTCGATCTCGATGGCCTGACCGGAGATACCGTCCAGGACAACATCGCCGTTCGCCGGGATGGCGGTCTCGCCCACGCTCCGGTGGTCGAAACGCAGCGACTCCAGTTCCGGAACCGGCGCTATTCGCAACGAGTTATCGTCCGCCAACGAGAGGACTCGGGGAAGGGTCATTACGTTGTCCCAACCCCTGGTCTCTCGTGACTCCTTCACGTTGAAGATGGAAAGGTAGCGACCTGCGTCGTCGATAGTTGCCGACGGCGCGTGCAGACTGCCGAGGGAGAGCGGACCGTAGTTCATTCGACCGTGGTAGTCGGGCGTGAACTTGTGCGTGTTCGTGTCGTAATCGCCGACAAAGTACTGTCCGCCGCGCTTGTGGCTGAAGAACAGCAACATGTGCTTTCCGTTGCCGATCGGCCAGAAGTTGGGAACGGCGTAATCCTCGCCCGGCTCCGTCCGGTAGTCGCTCTCCAGTAGTGGTCCGAGGTAGTCCCAGCTCTCCAGGTCTGTGGAACGGAACAGGTGGTCGACCCCTTTGCAATCGACGCTCCGCTCGCCATCCCGGAACACTCCAGACAGCGCGTAGTACCCGTCGTCTTCCTTCCAGATGCAGGGGTCGAACACCCGGTACGGCATGCCGTCGTCGTCCACGTCCACCATCGGGATGACCGGATTGGACGGGTGCTTCTCCCAGTTGAGGAGCAGGGGATCGGACGCGGTGGCGATGGCATTACCCGCGCCGGTGCCATGGTAGGTGGCGATCACGCGGTCGTCTTCCACCAATGTCTGGCCACTAAAACAGTCGTTCTCCTGGTCCGGGTACAACGCGAGCGGGAGATCACGCCAGTGGACAAGGTCTTCGCTCACCGAGTGACCCCAGTGGACGTTGTCGATGCCGTCCGGTCTGAACTGGTAGAAGAGGTGATACTTGCCACCCCACTGGCAAAGGCCGTTGGGGTCGTTCATGTAGTTCTCGGGCGGCGAGAAGTGATACAGCGGTCGAGCAGGATCAGCTGCGAGTCGGGTGCGAGACGCCGTGTACTTGAGGACCGTAGCGTCCTGTGCAAGTGCGTTCCATTGGGCGTCTAGGTCGTTCGGATGGGTGGTCATGTGAGCCTTTAGTGATGTGGCGTGAGAGCCTGCCTACTTCGACGAACTCAGCATGGGTTTCGAGATCTTCGAGGGTCGTCAAAGCAAGTGTGGATGCAAAAATAAATGTGTGTGCGAAATATAACTTCTCCCTCACCGCAGCCTCCTCCCGCTCGGAGAGGGGGTGCACGGCAGCACTCTCACCCCGTCATTCCCACGCAGGTGGGAATCCAGCGAACGCTGCTTCGCCTCCGCAAAAGTAAGGCACAACAACCGTGTCTGGATTCCCGATTTCTCGGGAATGACGCGGGGATAGCGTCCCCTGCGAAGTACCCACCCTGAGGCTCTCGAAGGGCGGGCAGTCTCACAACCAGGCCCGTTAAGCCGGCCGCCTCAACACCAGGAACTTCCGGCGGAGGCTCAGGATCTGCTCGTCACGCTGATTGTGGGCGAGCGTCTCGGCATAAACGACTCCGCGATCCGGTTTTGATCGGGACGGCGTGATAGACAAGATCTCTGACGACGCGTAAATCGTGTCGCCAATATGCACCGGGCCGTCATGCTTAACGGTCTCGTACTCAAGGTTGGCGATCGCCTTTCCGGACAGTGCCCGGACGGTCATGCCGACAACGATGGAGAACACAAGCGTCCCATTCACGAGAATCTTCCCGTGCTGTCCCGCCCGATTCCACTCCTCGTCGATGTGGAGTGGGTGGTGGTTCATCACGAGGAGGCTGTGCACGTGATTGTCCGCCTCGGTGATGGTCTTGCCCGGCCAGTGTTTCCAGGTGTCGCCAACCGAAAACTCTTCCAGATAGCTACCGAAGGTGTCTCGTTCATCGTATGCGGTCACACGTTGTTCCTTGATTGTCTCGTCCGGCTTCAACAGCGCTAGGAGGTGAGGGAGCGGGCTAGCGGGCGTCGTGCATTGTCTGGTTTTTGTGCTGGATGCGGGCGGGCAGACTGTAGATGTCGATGAAGCCCGTCGCCGCCAGGTGATCGAATTCATCGTCCGTTGAATAAGTCGCCAGTCCGAAGTCGTACAGCGAGTATTCGGATCTGCGGCCCGTCACGACCACCGCACCTTTGTACAAACGCACCCGGACATCGCCGGTCACGTAGCGCATCGTGCTCTCGATCATGGCGTCAAGGTCTTCTCGGTAGCCCGTGAACCATCGACCGTCGTAAACAAGGTCGGCGTACTGTTGGCCGACGTAAGACCGCATCCGCTGCTGGTCACGTGCAAGACAGGCCGTTTCAAGGGCACGCAGCGCATCGTTCAGCACAACAGCCGCAGGCGTCTCGTACACCTCACGTGATTTGATGCCGACGAGCCGATTCTCAAGATGATCGATTCGGCCAACGCCGTGTTCACCGGCTATGTCATTGAGCTGTTCAATTAGCGCGACCCCGCCCAGCTTCTTACCATCCAGCGAAACCGGGACGCCCCGCTCAAACGAGATCTCGACCTCGACCGCTTCATCGGGAGTGTCGGTCGCAGGTTTTGTCCACGAATAGGCGTCTTCCGGTGGAGCGAACCACGTGTCCTCTAGATCCTCGCCCTCTATCGCCTGTCCCCACAGGTTCCGGTCGATCGAATACACACGCTGATCGTCTCCGACCTCCCGTACGTCAAGACCGGCCTTTGCCGCGTAAAGTTTTTCCTCGTCACGGGACATGCCCCACTCGCGAGCGGGGGCGATGATCCGGAGAGGATCGCCATGTGCGGCTAGCGTCTTGATCCCGGCGTCAAACCTAACCTGGTCGTTGCCCTTGCCGGTGCAGCCGTGTGCGACCGCAGTCGCCCCGACCTGCCGTGCGGCCTCGACCAGTTTCTTTGCCATGAGCGGGCGTCCCAGCGCGGTCGAAAGTGCGTACACGTCTTCGTACATCGCACCGGCCTTGAGGCCGTTCCAGATGTAGCCCTCAACGAATTCGTCCCGAACGTCCCAGATCAGGGATTCGGTTACGCCCGCCTGTTTGGCTCGATCTCGCACGCCATCAAGCTCGGGCCCTGCGCCGAGGTCTACGGTGAGCGTGACGACGTCCATGTCGTACTGCTCCTGTATCCATACAGCGCTGATCGTGGAGTCCATGCCGCCGGAGTAGGCGAGCACACATTTTTCTCTTGCCATGTATTCGACCTTGGGATGTTGTTTTGGGCTGACGGGGTGGTGAACTTAGCGGAGCGTTCTGAACGGTTGGTGTTTTTGCGTGGTCGCTAGCGAATCTTCTCCCTCACCCCAACCCTCTCCCGCTGGGAGAGGGGGCAAGACAAAAAGTGCATCCGAAGAACACAAATCCGGCCCGGCTGGTCGGTGCCGGGCCGGTAAACATTAAGTTTAGTTGTGAGTTCGTTCGGAAGCTATGTTGTTGAGGTGAAAACCGGATACGCACCGTACTTCGAGAGCCTCAGCATGGTGCGTATCCTCCGATAGCCTCCAGAAACGACTAGACCCCAAACACCTTTGCCAGTGCGACGTCCAGGATTGCGACCGCTTTGTCAATCTCTTCCTCGCTGGTGTTGAGCGGCGGCATGAAGCGGATCATGTTCGGGCGAACAGCGTTCAGCAGCAGTCCGTTGGCGACCGTCTCCGTGATCACCGCACCGGACTTGTCCTCGGTCATCTGGATGGCCAGCAGCATTCCCATGCCACGAACCTCCGTGATGAAGTCGTACTTCTCCATGAGTCCGGTGAGCTGGCCCTTCAGGTATGCGCCGGTTTCGGCACCCTTCTCGGACCAGTTCTCGTCGACAACGACCTTCGCTCCGGCCCAGCCGGCGGCAGTTGTAAGTGCGTTGCCGCCAAAGGTAGAACCGTGGTCGCCAGGCTCAAGCACCGAATACTCCTGTTTGCAGAGGAACGCGCCCAGAGGTGCACCGGCTCCGAGGCCCTTTGCCATGCTGATGGCGTCTGGCTCGAACCCAAACTGCTCGTACCCGAACAGCGTGCCGAGTCGGCCCATGCCGGTCTGGACTTCGTCCGCTATCAGAAGGAGATCATTCTGGTCACACCACTCGCGGACCTGCTTGAAGTAGTCGGGTGAAGGCACGTTAACGCCGCCCTCGCCCTGAACCGGCTCGAGCATCACGGCGCAGGTGTTGTCGTTGGTCGCCGCTTTGATCGCATCGATGTCGTCGTAATCGACGTTTACATAGCCGGGGGCGAGTGGCTTCCAGTTCTCCTGGTACGCCGCCTGGCCGGTTGCGGCCATCATGCCCATCGTGCGGCCGTGGAAGGAGTTGTTGGCCGTGATGATCTCGTACGCGCCGTTCTTCTTGACCTTGCCGTACTTGCGAGCCAGCTTGGTGACCCCCTCGTTGGCCTCGGCTCCGGAGTTGCAGAAGAAGACCCGGTCCATGACCGAGTTGTCGATCAGGATCTGGGCCAGCTTGAGCTGCGGGATCGTGTAGAACAGGTTCGACATCTGGAGGATCTTGCCGGCCTGTTCCACGATCGCCGCGGTGACGGCAGGGTGGGAGTGGCCTACGTTCAGGACTGCCCACCCTGCGGTGAAGTCCAGGTATGCCTTGCCCTCGGTGTCGTACACGTAGGTTCCTTCAGCGTGGTCCAGGACCATCGGCATCCGGTTGACCACCTGCATGTAATAGTCGGCTTCTATTTGCTTCCACTGTTCGCCTGTCGTCATATCTGATTCTCCTTCTGGTTGGGTGCGCCCTCTGACGTATTGGAGGGCGGGTGTGGGGCAGGTAGTCGGTTGTAGTTGCCGACGGCGGCGCCCCTACGGTGTTTTGCTCGTTATCTGTGGCTCCGAGGGATCATCGTTCTGTTGGATCAGCCCTCCGGAGCCTTCGGTCGGATCTGTTGTCTTCCCGCGTCGGGGAGGTGCGCAAATATACACCCCGGTACGTTGCACGCGGCCATCATGTGATCCTTGTACCTATGTCGTTACCGGCAACGCACTCAAGCAGCGCACCCGCCACCCGGCCGTCGATGATGTATCCGGATTTCACGGTCTCTACGGCAAATGCACACGCCTCTATTTTCGGGATCATGCCGCCGTTGGCGATGCCGCTGTCGATCAAGTCCTTGGCCTGCCTGCGAGTCATTCGAGGTATGAGACGTCTCGTGGCATCGAGAACGCCGGTCACGTCTGTCTGAAACACGAGAATCGCCGCTCCCAATGCTGACGCTACATGCCCCGCCGAAGTATCGGCATTGATGTTGAGGATGCGGTCCGAGCCGTCGGGTTGTTGCGGTGCGACGTTCAGGGCCGCTGGTGCGATAACCGGGATTGCGCCGGTTTCCAACACAGCGCTTATGGCGGTGGCGTCCGTCTCGATGATCTTGCCGACCATACCCAGCTCCGGGTCCAGTACCTCGGCCTTCAGCATCCCGCCGTCCACGCCCGCCAGCCCGACTGCGTTGCCACCGGCGGCGGTAATCTCGGCGACTAGTTGCGCGTTGACGAGGCCGCAGAGGACAGCGATCGCAACGTCCAGGGTGGGCTTGTCTGTCTTTCTTAGTCCGCGTACGAACTCCGGCTGGATTCCCTGTAGCTTTACCCAGTCCGAGATAACTTTGCCGCCACCGTGAACGACGACCGGTTTCAGGCCCAGTTTCTGAAGCGCGATAAGGTCTGGCATGGTGGAATCGCCCTCGCCCAGGGTCGATCCACCTACCTTTATGACCACGATGTCGCCTTCACGCGCACCGCGGTTACTTCTTCTTGCGGGTGATCCGCTTACGGATGTCATTACGTTGGCCGCTTGAACCTCTAACGACTTCGTGGCGATCTACGTGGTGTAGGCGGAGTTGAAGACGACGTACTCTTCGGTCAGGTCGCATCCCCACGCCTCACCGAAGCCATCGCCAACGCCGAGTCCAACGCGCAGCCGGACCTCGTCTTCGCCAAGAGCGGACACAACGCTAGGTACGCTGTACGAGATAGCCTTCCCCTCGAAAACGATCTGGATATCGTTAACGAACACCTCGATCTTGGACTCCTCCAGAGGGATCTGGCTCTTGCCGACCGCCATCAGAATCCGGCCCCAGTTGGGGTCCCTGCCGTAGACGGCGGTACGAACGAGAAGTGATGCCGCAACGGAACGAGCAGCTTTGCGTGCGTCCTCGTCCGAGTGAGCACCCTCAACCGTTACCTCGACCAGGGTCTGCGCGCCCTCGCCGTCACGTGCCATCTCACGTGCCAGGTATCGAGTCACGTAATCCACCGCGGTCGCAAAGGCCTCCGCATCGTCCGAGTCTGCGTTTAACGGGTCGTTACCGGCGGCACCGGTTGCCATAAGCAGGACGGTGTCGTTCGTGCTCTGGTCGCCGTCGATGTCTATTTGATTGAAGCTAAGTATGACGGCGTGCGAAAGAGTTTTTTGCAGGAATTTCTTCTCCACCGCGGCGTCCGTGGTCAGGAAGGACAGCATGGTCGCCATGTTCGGATGGATCATGCCGGAGCCCTTGGCACAACCGCCTACCGTGACGGTCTGGCCGCCGATGCTGACTCGTACCGCAACCTCTTTACGGTGGGTGTCCGTGGTCATGATTGAAGCAGCGAATTCACCGCCATCGTTGTCGCCGAGTTCGATCTGCGGGATGTGCTCCCGCATAAGCGCCATCGGGAGTTCCACGCCGATCACTCCGGTCGAGGCGATCAAGACCTCGTTACCGGCTACGCCAAGCCGGGTGGCCGCAAGTGAGGATGCTTCCCTGGCGTCGATAAGGCCCTGCTCGCCGACAGCGCAGTTGGCGACACCGCTGTTTGCGATGACGGCACGTACGTCCTGGCCGCCGTCGACCACCTCTTTGGAGAGGGTCACACTTGGCGAGAGGACAGAGTTCTGGCTGAACGTCCCGGCCACGGTGCAGGGTCGATCCGACAGCAGTAGGCCGATATCACGCTTGTCCTCACCGGCGGTCTTTATACCGGCGAAGATCGCCCCGGCCGAGAATCCCTCGGCGGAAGTGACCCCTCCGGTATTTACTGTCGTCAATTCCGAACTCATGCTTTCGTCCCCGATGTTGTCTTCGAATAACCCGAGCGCCTGCGCCCGTTTCGCCTGTTGAATTAGCGCAGATGCACGCTGTCTGGTCACCGGCGGATCCAATGCCTCACCGATTTCTCGTGGGTTCATGCCCTGATCAAGCAAACGAAGTACCTCGCGATAACGAGGGATTGCCTGCAACTGGCGCGCTCGCGCACCGGCCAGTTGCACTGTTCGATCAAAAGGCATCGGGGAACTATGCACTATTGCAGTTAGGCGGTCAAGTGCGCAATAGTTCAGTTGGAAACGAGTCCATACACGGATAGTCGTTACGTTTCAGCTATGAATCTCAGGAATGTGTTGGAGTATTGCACTTTTCGGCTTCTACGCTTGAAATCCTCACCGAAAACCTACTTCCAGGTCCGGACGGGTCGGGTGATACGATGCCGGTTCATTTTTGACAAAGCCCACCTATCTAAATCAGACGAACGACGGGATTCCTATTGCAGAACGGTAGTAGCCAGAACCTTGTGTGGCTCGACCTGGAGATGACGGGTCTTGAGCCGGAGAAAGATGTAATCGTCCAGATTGCGGCGATCGTCACGGATCGTGATCTCAATGAGTTAGCTGAACCCGTGGAGTTCACCATCTGGCATCCCGCCGAGACGATGAACCGCATGACGCCGTTCGTGAGGGACATGCACGAGCGGTCCGGGCTATTACGTGAGATACAGCAGTCAAAGACGTCCCTTGAGGAAGCGGAGCGAGAGGTGCTCACGCTGGTCTCGATGCATTGCGAATACGGAACCGCCCGCCTGTGCGGTAATTCGATATGGCAGGATCGGCGATTCCTCGAGAAGTACATGCCGGCACTTGAGAACTATCTCCACTACCGGATGATCGACGTCTCATCAATCAAGGAACTGGCCGAATGGTGGTACGGGATCAGGCATCGCAAGCCAAATGGCGCGCAGCATACGGCTCTATGGGACACCCGGCAGTCAATTGCTGAATTGAAGTACTACCGGGAGAAGGTGTTCAAGGCAGAGGGCTGAGTAACCCGGCCGGGCACACTCATGTCTTCCGGAGCGTAGCCGAGGGATCTGTACCTGACACCGTTCAGCCGGGTACATACCGTGAGAGTGGAACCTTTGACCTCCCTCACTTCCGAAACGATTTGGCCTCTCCCACCGGGAGAGGGGGACAGTTGCGCCTACGCCGGTTCTATCGACGCCCCTATCGAGAACGACTGCAACCGGTCCCTGTAGAATTCGGCCGTCTCTTTGGGACAGACAGTCACGACGGCCTTGCCATCGGTGTGGGCGTCCATCATCACGTTCACCGCATCCTGTTCGCTGAGGGTTGGAATTGACTTCAGCAGTGCATCGATGACGTGCTCCATGCTGTTCACGTCATCGTTGTGCAGGATCACAACGAACATCGAGACGTGTTCTGTTAGCGAGCGCTGAAGCTGCTCCAACTCTACGTCCGGGATTGTCATACAGACGCCATCACCCATGAACTTCATCGGTCTCCGTAGAGAGCGCCGTGTACAGATCCGGTCGACGGTCCCTGAAGAACGGCGTGAGGCGACGAGTTTGCTCGAACAGGTCACGGTCGAGGTCGGCCACGATGATGTCGTCCTGTTCCTCCGCCTGCACAACCGTCTCACCGTCCGGTGCGACCAGTTTCGTACCGCCGAAGAAAACAGCCTTGCCTTCCTGGCCCACGTGATTCACAGGCGCGACATAAGCAACGTTCTCGTACGCGCGCGTCTGTATTAGCGAGTCCCACCAGCGCATCCAACGCCCGCGGTCCATGAACTCCTCGCCCGCGACGCCCGGCGCGCTGGTGTGCTCCGAGTTGTGCTCCGAACCTACGTAACCGGCAGGTATGCAGTACGGCACGATGATCAACTCAGCTCCCTTTACCGCCAGGACCCGTGCGCTCTCCGGGAAGGACAGGTCGTAGCAAATGTTGATGCCGACCTTCCAGCCGAGGATGTCTATGATCGGAAACTTGGTCCCGTACCGGAAGTAGATCTTTTCGACCGCCCGTAGCCCGGCGGGATGGGTCTTCCGATACTTCTCGACGATGGTCCCCTCGGGATCGATCACCATCGCCGTGTCGTAGTACAACCCCGGTGACTCCTCTTCGTACACCGTCGAGATGATGTAGACGCCATGCTCGCGCGCCTTGTCCCTGATGCGGGTGGTGGCCGGTCCGGCCTCCGTCTCCGCCCATGACTGGTATTCCAGGTCCCGGAACTGGGCGAAGTAGATGGCGTTAAAGAACTCCGGTAGCACGATCAGTTGCGCCCCGTGTTCCTTCACCGCACGGTCTATGTAGTCGCACGCGCGATCGACATTGGCGGGACGATCTTCCGTGGCGTTCATCTGTATCAGGGCGAGACGCATTCGTTGCCTTTTCTGGAGCGATTTGCGGCGAATTATCGGTCTGGAAGTCCCGTCGAGACCGGAACTCCGCCCGGAAATGTTATCCGACGGGCCGCGACGGCGTTAGCCCTTTGGTCAACGTCACGACGGTACTACCGCCTCCACGTTGAAGCCTCGATTGAGCCTGATCTCCCCGGGTTGAATTAGCGCGCTCCCTCACTTTCCGGATGCGTCACGCCTGTGAGCCGCCCGGTTGCGCGCCAGTGAGTCCAAAGGCTCACCACGCTGATCCCCTCATAACGCCGCTTGTTAGCCGTTCGGGATGCGTCGCCAGCAGGGCCAAAAAGGACTCTGGATCACAAGCGCCGACGGGGCGCAGAAACCAGAGAAACGGGAGACGGGACGCAGCAACGCAGTCCCGCCAACGATATGAAGAGCAACCGGGCACTTCTGCTAACACTTATGACAATCATCGGCGCCTTGATGGTGTCGGTGGTGTCATATGCGCAGACTTCCCCGGCTTCCGCTTCCAACACGGTCACCACCATCGGCATCACCGGCGGTACCGGCCGACCGATCACCCAGGATGCTCTTGGTTCTTCTAACCTGATCTCCGTCGCACTGAGCGGCTCGACCGAAGTCTCGGTCGCAGATTCCACCGGCTTCGCTGTCGGCGACTACGTTCGTGTCGACGACGGCACGACTGTTGACTTTCACACGGTCGCCGGAGTGAGCGCAGGCACCGTAACCATCACCCCGGCCCTGGCGACCAGCTTCCCCGCCGGTGGCACGACCAGCGTTGTGGAGCAGGCGGTTTACACCACGGTTCCGACGTGGAACCCGGTTATCGGATCCACGACCTCCATCAAGCCCGGGAACCACTTCCTTGTGAACGCCACAGGGCTCTCCACCTCCAACGCCAGCGTTGTCGACATCCTGCTCACCAACGGTGACCAGTTGACGCACAACTACGGACACCTGAACCGACGCATGAACGTTTACGTCCTGTGCGATACCGATGTCCCCTGTACCGGCGGTCCTTTTGTTGAGACGACAGCACCGGGCGAGTGGGGACAGTCCAAAGACGCCGCCGGTACCGACATCTCAGAGGTACCCGATTTCTTGAACCTCACCAACGCCCGACAGGGTTTCGTCCTGGGCGGCGGTTACGTCTACGGGATCACCGTGGACGGCGGGACGGTATTCACGGTGGACACCAACGAGGGCGTCAACGACAGCCTCAGCCCCACCGACCTGGCACAGTCCTCCATCTTCTAAAGAGGATCGGGACGGCCACCGAGGTCTTCGGACCTTTGAGCGCTCAGCCTTCCTATGACGGCCGAAATATCGGTCCGAGGAGTAGAGCGGCTTGCAGTCGTGAATTAGCTTCAATGCGTGGATCCGATGCGAAATCTCCACACCGTAAGCACACCATTCGTTTACCTTCGGCTACCTGCTGATTACTGGAGCAGATGCGTCCAAAAGACTACGGTGTGGCCACGGGTGGGAGTGCACACGTAGCAGAAAAACGAAAGTTACCTGTTTGCGTGTGGAACGTAAAACTCGTTGGAAAAATGACTGCCTTCGTCCTTAAGTCGTATGATAAGTTCATGACCTCGACGTACAGGACGGGGAACACTACCGCAATAGATCGGTCGTGGTCCTGGAAGTCGAATAGAGGTGGTCCCGGTTGATTGGACAGTCTGGACCGGTTTGATAAGTGGAATCACGCTGCGGTGAATTGCGCTGCCCGGTCTTCTGGCAGCAGTCTCGCG
>JABIGL010000024.1 GCA_018650185.1 Chloroflexota bacterium | reverse complement strand
CCGTCATGGAGGGCCGTGGCGAGGTCATGCACGACGTACTCCATGCCGCCGCGCACAGGCCAGAAGCTCAGAGTCAGCAATGCGATCTTCACAGCTGATCGGTTTCGCCCGTATTCTCCGCCAGTACCGCCCAGCCGAGCGCGTCTTTTCGCGCTCCTGGAATGATTGCGTCGGCCCCGGCGGCTATCAGGTCCAGCACCGCCACGAACGGGAACGCTATCAGCGACAGTACCGTGACGCGAGCGGAGCTTCCGATCAGGTACTGGAGGGGGAAGCCGATTCTGTAGAGAAGCGTCACAAGCGTGTCAGAGATGCGCGCCCACGACATGACGAATGTCCCGCCGATCTGGCGTGTCTCCACGACACGAAAACCCGCCTCTTCCAGCATCGCAGTCAATCCGTACCGAGTGTATCTGAAGTAATCGTATGGCTCGTAGTGGAGTCCCCAGCTCATTGGCGCAGTGAGATAGACCAGCGCCCCGGGCTTAGTTACACGTTTCAATTCCCGGATCGCGCCCTTTGGGTCCGAAACGTGCTCAATGACCTCGGTGCATATAACGCCGTCAAAGGCCCGATCTTCTTCTGGAATCTCCAGTACGGTTCCGACGATGTCTGCGCCCGTTGTGTCAGAGATGTCCATCGACACGTAGCTCCCACCGTCCGGAAGATACTGCCGATACGGCTGCGCCCCCGCTCCCACGTCCAGCACATGGCCGGTCACGCGCGGCACAAGGGCGCGAGCGCTGGCGGCGAGACGTACTTTCGATGAGTACAGGTGGGCCTTCGTGGCCAGTCCCCATAAGAAGGAAAACGACATCCGGGCCAATACATCACTGGATCTCAGATTTGGGCGGCCAGAACCTATTCAGGCCAACGTTCAGGAGCGTCCTTATACTAATTGCTTCCCGCACACGGCCTACCTCCGACAACGTCAGGCAGTAGGTATATCTGTAGCGGTTGCGGACTCACGGAGACACTAATGAACGAAAACGGGCTTCTCGTGTCCATCGTGACCCCCACGTTCAATTCTGCTGAGTTTGTTCAGGACCACCTGAACTCGGTGAAATCCCAGTCGTACGCCAACATCGAGCATGTGTTCGTTGATGGGGCATCTGTCGACGGGACGGTCGATCTCATCAAGGAGTACGCCAAAAACCGGAACGTGAAATGGGTCTCGGAGCCAGACAGCGGAACCTCGGAAGCTGTGACCAAAGGTCTCAAGATGGCCACCGGGGACATCATCGTGATGTTGCCTTCAGATGACCTAATGTTTTCGTGGAGCGTCCAGACGGCAGTTAACTTTTTGTCGTCGCACCCTGATGTGGACATCGTTCACGGCGATTGGATCGCATGGGATGTCTCGCGCCGCACCTGGAACCTGAGGCTAAATATGCCGTTCAGCCGCGGTTTTATGGGCCGAACGCAAACCCTTCCCGTCCAGGTCACCTACTTCCGCAAAAAAGTCCTGGATGATGTCGGTCACGTAGATCCGAAATACAAACACGCGAACGATCTGGACTTCTTGCTTAGGGCGACGGACGGCCGAAAAGTCAAACTGGTCCGCGAAATACTCGGCGTTTTTACCAAGCGGCCGGGCGCAGTGAACATGCAAGAGGGCGCAGCCGAGGCCGTTGAAGCAGAGGTCTCCGAGTTACAGGCCCGATATTTGAAGTCATCAGGTCCCACGTTGAAACTGCTCAAGTTATGGGACCGTGTGCAGAGCGCGGCTTACCGCAGGGTGTTGCTGGCGCGCATGCTGTTCGCATCCTCCCGGTCCGGTGACGATCCTTCCAAAACCAATAAGAACGCACCGTGGCCGGGATTCCTCAACACTTATCGCGTTTCATCCGGGTCTGCCGGAGGCTTTCTACGAACACTGCTGCCCTTCAGAAGGGCATACGAATTGCAGATTCTCCGAAAATCGGTCAGGGACGACGTGTGGAATCCGAGGCCTCCACGCGACGACGCTTAGACGCAAAGGTTTCGTCCAATTTCGTTCCTGGCCAATTAATCAGAGCAACTCTCAGACCCGTTGCAGTGGATCCTCGTGATAAATCAATGGCGATGGCGGCGGCGGAACCTCGGACGAACCTGAATTTCGCAATTTGTAACGAATCGACCTCGGCAACAGATGCCATATCCCGCGTGCGACTTTGCGCAACAGCGATGACTGCGCGTTCTTGTATTCCTTACGGAGGAAATAGTAATTGTCCGCGACGTAGTCTTCTCCGTGAATCGAGACCCACTCAAACCGGGTGAATACTTCCGAATACGGGTTTCGTGTCCGTAGGTCTGCGTATACGTCTGGATACCGGTCACGAAGCACTGTCAGTACTTTGTTGGCGAACGAAAAACGACCAAACGCGTGCGAGATTCCGGCCAGCTTCGCCATCCGGGTCGTGACTACTGTTTCGTCAGCATCCGGAAACTCGGTTTCGGCGAGCCGCAACCAGAGAGCCTCAGCCGTCGTCAAAAACCCCTTACCGGTTGCCTGTGACGGGTGAAAGTAAAACCTGGTCAAAAAGTCAGCCAGCCTGAATCCTTTTTGATTAAACAGATCAAGCTGTTCACTGAACATGCCCTGACCTTCGTAGTACTCGAAAAAGCCGACTTCCGTCACGGCGCACAGCACTGTGTCGGTCAACGATTGTTCGCCACCACGCAGGATTGACGCTTCAACTCCTTGGGCGTCCAGGCTGATGATGTCTGGCGGTGGCGCCACGTTCTGCCGCACGATTTCGTCGATCGTAGTAGTCAGTGTCGTGATTTCGGACTCGACGACAGTATTTTCACGCCATGTTGTGATTTGCTCGTAAGGCGGCTCGTGTGTCCAGAAAAGCACATGGTCGTCCATCACCCCGGCGGCCGGGGGCAACAAGCTACTGCTGAGCCGATACTTGTTCACATTGAAAGAAGATTCGCCGCTCTCGCCACTCAACCCGATGTTGATGGACATCCTTCGGAATCCCGTGCCTGCCTCTGATTCGGTCACGGCGAACTCGGGCAAGTCGGAACGAATATCAAACAGCACAACCAGGCAATTCGAGCCAAACAACTTGATGACCTCATGCACGGGTCCGTAGTTGCCGCCTCCCCCGACGTGGTAAATGACCACGTCGTACGGACTCGTTTCATCTATGTAACTTTCTCCCGTGACAACCGCGTCTTTGAGAGAGTTCTGCGCCCCGTCAGTCTGATCCGTCAATGGCCAATTCCTTTCCCGAAAACAGTATTCAACAAGTGATGTGTGGAGCCTGAGCCGTCTTATTCTTTGATCGCATCCCTGAAATGCTACTGAGCCCGCGCACGGTTGTGACGGAGAACTGATATCTGGTCTTGGCCAGCCTGCCGCCGTGAGTAAATGTCAGAATTCAACCGTACCCCCTTGCACCATCCAATGCCCAAGGATTTACCGTAAATTCCGGTCGGAATGTGACCGATTCCTCGATCAGATCGAGGCCATCCCGAAAACTTCCAGGACTCAATCTTTTTCGAACGTACCCCCGGCCTGATTCATCTCCCAGAAGATACCTCGCATCGCCATGAGTTCATCCGCCGTTCCAGATTCCTCAAGACGACCGTTCTCAAACACGCATATCTGATCGGCCGAAAGAATGGTTGATAAGCGATGCGCCGCCACGAGTGTGGTCGTTGATCCGCGTAGGGTTTCCAGATGTGACTGAATGGCGGCTTCTGACCTTGTATCAAGCTCGCTCGTGGCTTCGTCCAGGATAAGCAGATCAGGTTTGCGAACCAGCGCCCTCGCCAGGGCCAGACGTTGGCGCTGGCCTCCAGATAGACGCGTCCCGCGATCTCCAATCACGGTCTCGTAACCTTCTGGAAGTTGCTGGATGAAGTCGTGGGCCTCTGCCATGCGCGCCGCTTCATACACATCCTCTTGCCAAATCCCGTCACGGCCCCAGGCGATGTTTTGATAAACAGAATCGTGGAACAGAATCGTGTCCTGAGACACGTACGATAACCGGGATCTCCAGTCCTTCAGATTTATGTTCTGAAGAGGTATCCCATCGACGAGTACGGTTCCCTCCGTTGGATTAAGCAAGCCAATCGTAAGATCGATGATTGACGTCTTACCGGCACCCGATCGGCCCACTAGTGCGACCACAGAGCCGACCGCTATGTTCAAGTCAACGTCGCGAAGAACCGGATCACCGTCGCCGTACGAGAACGTGACGCCTTCAAAACGGATGCTCTTCTGAAGTCCCGTAAACGACTCCCTTCCCCCTGCCTCCTCCGCAAATTTTCCGTCCTGGACGATCTGATTAACGGCCCAAACTCCGGGTACTCTCGCGTTGGCCTCCACTAGACCGGCCTGGAACAAGCGTCCACGTTGATACATCCGGAAGAACAAGAGGGCGAACAGCATCACCGTCGCGGCGGGGAGATCAAGCACTCGGGAGGAGAACAGAACCCCGCCGATCATCATCACGATAAAAATGAGCTCGGTCGCAGATGAGAACACTCCGTTGTTGATCCCGATCAGCACGTCGATGCGTGCGCGACGTAAAATCTTCGGCTCAAGTCGAGCCCAGGCTGATCTTTCCAATCCCTCGCTTTTGATGATCTTGGCTCCACCCATGGACTCATTGAACTCGGTGGCGAGATCGTTGTTCATCTCGGTAGCCTGCGTTCCCAATCGATTGGCCAATTTCACGACAAGACTAAACACCATCATCAAGGCGGTAATGACGGCAAGTGTGATGAGAGTGAGCTGCCAGGAAAGCGCGAACGCGACCCCGAGATACACCATTACGTTGAGCAGCGATCCGACAGTTCCAGTCAGATGCCCGTACGCCATCCCGGCCCTACCGGTCTCCATGACAAACAGATTTCCGAGGGTGCCGGTCCTTTGCTTAAGGAAGAACTGCCAGTTCGCTCCCATCACTGCATCGAATGTGTTGCGCTTGAGTTCCGCTTCGAATTGCGCCTGGTAGAAGGTTCCAATCCACGCCTGCGCCAACAGCGTCGTGCTGCGAATTACGACCGCACCAAGGATGACCACGATCATCCAGGCAAGATTAAATTCAAGGCCAACCAGGTCGAACAAGTTTTCAAGCCATTGAACGGCCTTACTTTCGCTCGAAATACTCGATATATCGATCACGCGTTCGATAGTAGGAATCAAAAGGCTGATCGTAATGGTGTCCAGCAAGACCCCAATGAGAGCGATGGATGAGGATACGGCTACGCCGACCTGATACCGACGGGGCAACGCCCAAAAGAATGCCCATATGCCGCCAGAGTTCGTTTGCTGCATTTAATTCGGTATCCCAAGCGCCTGCGCTAAGCTCGCAAAGCGCTGCGTCCAGGTGTGGTCCTGGACTGCTCGGTTCCGGGCATTTCGACGAATCTCAGACCGGGCAGAATCGCGGGCAGGGTCAAGGTAAAAGCGGACTTTGTCGGCCAGTTCGTCCGCTGAAGCGTAGCAAAGCACATCGCGATCTTCTTCAAAGTACGGTGCCCACTCCGGCATCCGAAGGATGAAGTGGCACGCCCCTGATGCGATGGCCTCGAAATCCCGGGTCCGTATGACGGACAGGGGATGTTTCAGGAGATACGTGTGCCCCAGTTCGTTGAAGCCCAGCGTCATTTTGCTCCGGGAAAATAACCGGATCATGTCCGGGAATGGGAGCGGCGGGTTTGTGCGCGAGCTAATACGTTCGTTCAACGCAGGGTCAGTCGTTTTGCGTTGCATTCGACGCTTCAAGGCGGAACGCGCCCACGTCCGACCATGGCGGTGTGACAGGCTTCCAGCGACATGACGTAGCCCGGCTGAAATGCCCAGTCCACGCCGCTGTCTGAGCGGATCCCCGCCCTGCTCTTCGCTCTTCCACCCAACGCCGTACAGATCGACGTCGACACCCCGTTTGAACAGCTCTTCTACGTAATAAATTCTCGATCCGTAACGCTGTCCGCAAAATGATAGGTCTATGTCTTCATCCACGTCTTCCGGCTGGAAAACATT
>JABIGL010000206.1 GCA_018650185.1 Chloroflexota bacterium | reverse complement strand
GGCCGCCATAAGGAATCGCATAGCGTTCTCAATGGCGTCCTCCGTCATGATGTCTGAAGGACGGATGCCTTTCTCCACCAGTTCGACCGCCTGGCGTCCTGCGGTCTCTGCGAAGGCGCTACGACGCATGTCGGCACCGGGGATGGACGCTCCACCGGGAGCCGTCATACCCAGTGCTTCAGCGATACCGCCCATGGTGGAGGCCGTTCCCATCACCATGCAGTGACCGGGCGAGCGATAGATGGCTGACTCAAGCGAATCGTACTCCTCCTGCGTAATCGTCCCGGCGCGAAGCTCGCCCCAGTAGCGTCGGCAGTCGGTGCAGGACCCGAGTTCCTCGCCCTTCCAGTTGCCCTTGAGCGAGGGGCCGCCGGTAACCACGACGGCGGGGAGATCTGCGCTGGCCGCACCCATGAGGGCCGCGGGAGTCGTCTTGTCGCAGCCGGTCAGCAACACCACACCGTCGATCGGTAGTCCCCGGATCATCTCTTCGATATCCATCGCCATCAGATTGCGGAGGAGCATCGATGTGGGTTGCAGGAAGAACTCGCCAAGAGAGATGGTCGGGAACTCCAGTGGAAATCCACCGGCAGCCATGATGCCGCGTTTCACATGTCCGGCTAGTGCGCGGAGATGTGAGTTGCAATGAGTCGCCTCACTCCAAGAGTTGGCGATCCCGATCACCGGCTTTCCGGCAAACGCCTCCTCCGTGAAACCCTGGGACTTGAGCCCGGCGCGATGGAGGAAGCCTTCGAGGTCTTTGGGACCAAACCATTCGTGACTTCGGCGGACCATGTTGTGACCGTTCGCGTCGTGCCCGTTGCTGCTCATGCGGTCCCCAGTTCGTTGGTGATTTCGGGTTGAAATATGCGCCCAATCTGGACGATGCCGCCAAACCTACGATTAACGTACGAAAACACGGCGTGGAGGAGTGTAGCACGGGGCGACCAAACACCCTCGTTTGGCGTGTAGAGTGATGACTGCGAATTAAGCCACGTCTGTGAAGCCCTGTGGACGTGTTGATCCCAGCGAATCAGATAAACCGGGGAGCGTTACACAAGTACATGAGACTCTCCGGGTTCACGCGCATCGGCGCCATGATTGGATTTTTTGGCGCACTGGCCATCATGGGTATCTCGTCGTTCCAGTTCAACTCCGACGAAGTGTCCCGTAAGGACGTATTGCTCGCGGAGCTGCTGTTTGGCGTTCCCATATTCACCATCGTCGGAGCCGGACTCGGCGCGGGTTGGGATTTCTTTGAAAAGCGGACATCCCCAGAAATGAGGGGGCCGAATCCCGATGAAGCGGAAGAAGTAGATGAGGACGTTACCAAGGTGACACCCAATCCCCCGCGTCGCCGCCGCAAGCCACCGGGTGGTCGCCGCCAGCACTAGGCCACCTCCCGGTCACCCGCTCGAATTACGTCCACTGAATTCCGATTCGGGCGAATTTCGCCCGAACTATTACGGTTATCGGTCGCGCGATGTATCATCCCGCCAGCACACCGATGCGGGCTTGCGGCGGTTGCCAGCAGACACCGGTGATGATCGTGACGAAGGAGATTAACGACTTGGTCGAACAACAGGCGGCGATCCTTAGACCCGAGACACTCGTCGACGAGTTCAAAAAGAACGGCGTGACACACGTTGTCACGATCCCGGACAGCGAGACCAACTACCTGTATGAGCTGATGCTGGATCAGGACTGGCTCGATGTTGTCCCAATTTCACGAGAAGGCGAGTCTCCAGGTACGGCACTTGGTCTAGCGATCGCAGGAAAAGTACCTGTGGTGCTGATCCAGAACACCGGAATGATGGAAGCCGGTGACTCAATCCGGGGAATGGCTATCGACGCCGGGTTCCCGATGGTTTTCGTGGTCGGCTATCGCGGATGGACACGCCGAGGCGTGATTCGCGACTCCGCTGCGAAATATACCGAACCCTTCCTGAACGCATTCGGTCTCGACTATTACTTTGTCGAGAACAACACAGACGGTGACAGGATCACGACTGCGTTTGAACAGGCGAGGGCGACAAATCGCCCGGTTGTGGTGCTGATCGGTGACGAATACCACGGCTTCAACCGCTAACCCGAATCCGGCATGGGTTAATCCCGATTCCATATCTACGACCAAAAGGAAGTTAAATGATCCACGCAGATGATGTCTTTCGCGTATTTGAAGAGCACCGTGGGAAGGCGATCGTAACCACCGGTGGTGTTGCCGGCCGTAAGTGGCCGCAAACCAGTAATAACCCCGAGCGGGACGTTTCCATGGGCAGCGCCATGGGCCAGACTACATCCGCCGCATTTGGACTGGCTCTCGGGTTGCCGGACGAGAAGATTGTCTTGTTCGACTCTGAGGGCGCACTCCTTATGAACCTGGGAGTACTGGCCTCGATAGCAGGCAAGCAGCCGAAGAACTTCGTCCACTTCTTACTCGATAACGAGGTGTACGCCACGACCGGCGGTCAGCCCGTTCCGAATAACACGAACATTGATTACGCCAGTATGGCGAAGTCCATCGGTTACCCGTCGACCTATCACTTCGATAATCTCGAAGACCTGGCGACAAATATTGAGACCATCATGAATGAAGATGGTCCGGTATTTGTCTCTATCAAGATCGTTCCGGAAATCGAGAACGCACCGATGGCGTTGCGCGACATGGTGCCTGCCCGACCTCGGCCACAGACGATCAAGGAATTGCGGGAAGAGCTGGGAATTAGCTAACCGTATCGGCCTGAAGCAAACTGTGAAAAGGCGTCACCTTTTGGTGGCGTCTTTTCGCGTCTGGTGGGCCTAGACAACTGTTAGCAAAATCACCACGATCACGACAACCACCGCAGCCGCACCGATCATGATCGGCCAATTGCCGCCGCTTTCGGTGAGCCTGTCACCGACTCCGCGACGCCCCGCACGTTCATTCCTACGCTCAGTGCAGGCCACACAGGTACAGGTGGGCGGGTGTGGGCTTCGTCCGTGGTCTCGATCCAGCACGTAGAACTCCAGTTTGAGGGCGTCGGCACCATATAGCTTAATCCTACGGTCAACTACGACGGACTCGCGTGATCGGTTCCGGGATCATCTCTGTCAGATACAATTCCGGCCAGCGTCCGCGCGTTTGTTTCGTGTAGCGATGGGCGACCCGGTTCGAACAAAGAAAGATTCCCAAGTTGACCAACAATCTACCGATGACGACAGACACCGCTTTTGCCATAGACAACTCGTCCATTCACTTCGGCCCTGGTGTGACCCGGGAGGTCGGCTTCGAGATGCGGCGTCTTGGATCGAAAAGGGTGATGGTCGTCACGGACCCACGTCTCAAGGACAGCCGTGCAGTTGGCATAACGATGGAGTCGCTGGCGGCCGAGGGCGTAGATGCCGTCCTGTACGACCGTTGCGAAGTGGAGCCGACCGATGTCTCGTTCAAGGATGCCATTGCGTTCGCCACGGACGGCGGGTTCGACGGTTACGTAGGGGTCGGCGGTGGATCAAGTATCGACACATGCAAGGCGGCCAACCTGTACGCCACATATCCGGCAGACTTTCTGGACTACGTGAACGCCCCGATCGGCAAGGGCAAGCTTGCGCCCGGCCCGTTGAAGCCAATGATCGCCATCCCGACAACTGCGGGCACGGGTAGTGAAACGACCGGTGGCGCTATCTTCGATCTACTGGAGATGAAGGCCAAGACCGGCATCTCTGATAGGGCGATCCGGCCGACAATAGGATTGGTGGATCCTGACAACACCGACACGATGCCGGCCATGGTCGCCGCCTGTAGTGGTTTTGACGTCCTCTGCCACTCACTTGAGTCGTACACGGCGATGCCGTTCAGTGACCGTGAAGCGCCGGATGACCCGGGCAAACGGCCCGCATACCAGGGTGCTAACCCGATCAGCGATGTATGGGCGATGTCGGCGCTGGAGATGGTCGCCGCCAACATCATCCCAGCGGTTAAAGATCCATCAGATCAGGCCGCGCGATCCAATATGATGCTTGCCGCCACTTTCGCCGGAGTCGGGTTCGGGAACGCCGGTGTTCACCTGGCCCATGGCATGTCCTATCCGGTCTCCGGAATGGTTAAAGACTACGTCCCGGACGGATATCCGGAAGGCCACGCGATGGTTCCGCACGGCATGGGCGTGATTATCTCGGCGCCGTCCGTGTTCCGATACACAGCACCCATTAACCCGGAGCGGCATCTGCACTGCGCTCGCATTCTAGGAGCCGATACCGCAGGCGCAAGTCTGGAGGATGCGGGAGAGTTATTGGCAGAGGCAATCACGGGGTACATTAAAGAACTGGACATCCCCAACGGACTTTCGGGCGTGGGCTACACAGAGGATGATATCGACGCCCTCGTACAGGGGACGTTGCCGCAGCACCGGGTAACCAAACTCTCACCTCGTCCCATAGATGAACCTAACCTCCGTCGGATGTTCCAGGACTCGATGACCCTCTGGTAGGCCGCACGGATCTTGCCCATATGCCTATAGATAAGACAGTAGATACTTTTGAAAAGGCCGTGTCAGACATCGCCGACGGCGCGGTTGTCATGATCGGTGGATTCGGCGGTGCGGGCGGAATGCCCCATCTCCTGATGCTGGCGCTCCGGGACAACGGTGCTCGCAATCTGACGATCATCGGTAACACCGCCGGTATCGCCGCACCAACCGGTTTCGGTTGGCCGGACGATATCGAGCCCATCGATCACGCCGTCCTCATAGAGAACGGGCAGGTCGCTAAAGTCATCGCTTCGTTCCCGGTATCCGGGTCTGTCTCACGTCCAAACGCGTTTGAGGCCGGTTTCCGCGCCGGTGAGATTGAACTTGAGGTCGTCCCACAGGGGACCCTGGCCGAGAGGATGCGGGCCGCCGGAGCGGGAATCGCCGCGTTTTACACGCCGACCGCGGCAGGCACGATGCTCGCCGATGGTAAGGAATCACGCACGTTTAACGGGCGCGAGTATGTCCTTGAAGAGGCGCTACATGCGGACTTTGCGCTTATCAGGGCACGGACGGCGGACACGCTGGGGAACCTGGCCTACGCCGGTACTTCACGGACCTTCAACATGCCGATGGCGTCTGCCGCGAAAGTGACGATCGCCGAAGTTGATGAAATTGTCGAACCGGGCGGGATAGACCCGGACCGGGTGGATACGCCATCTATCTATGTCCAGCGAGTGATCGCACGACCACCGGCTTCTGAAAGTGGGGTGGTGCTGCCATGACGGATCCCGCACCCCGGTTGGACCGAGAAGTCATCGCGATGCGCGTCGCACGTGAATTCGGCGACGGCGAGGTTGTAAACCTTGGCATAGGCATTCCAACTCTTTGCTCAGACTTCGTACCGCCCGGTGTTCAGCTGATGTATCACTCCGAAAGTGGCTTGCTGAACTGCGGTCCCCTGGCCGACGAAGGCGAGGGTGATGTCGACCTGATCAACGCGGGTGGACAATTTTTAAGTCCTGTACCCGGCATGGCGTATTTCGATTCGGCCGAGGCGTTCGCGATGATTCGCGGAGGCCACATCGACGTCACAGCGCTTGGCGCATTGCAGGTGTCGTCGGAGGGTGACCTGGCGAACTGGTTTCTTCCATCACGTGGCGTGGGTAACGTCGGCGGAGCAATGGACCTGGCTGCCGGGGCTAAACGTGTCATCGTGGCTATGGAACATAACGGACGCGATGGAACGCCAAAGATAGTCCCTGAGTGCAGCTACCCGCTGACGGGAAAGGGCTGCGTAAGCCTGATCGTCACGGATATAGCCGTAATTGAGGTGCTGCCGGGCGTGAGGGGCCTGTTGTTGATCGAGCACGCGCCGGGCTGGGACGCTGCATCGATCCAGTCCCAGACGGAAGCCGAATTAGCGGTGTCTACGGATCTGACGGAAATCACTCTGGTCTGAACGGCGAACTCCTGGTCGCATTCGTGTGGTGGTTGGGATCGCGACATTGACGGCCATCACACCATTCGATACGTGCGGGATTCCTCGTCGGGGGCTGCGTATTGCTCAGCCCAACGCTTCTCGATTCCAGCTCGCCATTCTTCTGCTAATTGCTTCAACTCGGCCGTAATCGCTGGCTCTTCGTCCGCCAGATTAATCGCCTCGCCCGGGTCCGTCTCAAGGTCCGATAGGTGGACATCGGCAATTGGATCTTCGTGCTCTACGAGTTGCCCATTCAGTACCAATTTCCACTTGCCGCGCCGGACGGCTGTTTGATCGCCTATCTCCCAGAAGAGCGGGCGTTCATCCAGCCCCTCTTGTTCAGTTACGTGTGCCAGCAAACTCGTTCCGTTGATCTCGTACTGGCTTGAATCAATACCAACGGCATCCAGCACAGTCGGTACGATGTCCATAGAGGCGACAGGCGTGTCAGACACGACACCACTCTTGATGTGCCCGGGCCAATTCATAATCCCGGGAAGCCTGATTCCGCCTTCAAACAGGCTGTATTTGTGGCCCCTGAACTTACCGGACGTACCGCCGTAGTACGGGTCGAGCGTGCCATCCAACCAGTTACGTGACTCACGAGAAGGACCGTTGTCCGACGTGAACACGGACAGGGTATCGTCCGCTAAGCCGAGCCGGACAACCTCGTTCATGATCTCGCCGATGGAGTCATCAACTGCGCTGATCATTGCGGCCATCACCTGCCGATCCCACGGCAGGTGGGCAAACTTGTTCATGTATTTCTCTGGCGCGTGCATCGGATAGTGCGGCGCATTGAACGGCACGTACAGAAGGAACGGTTCGTCTTTTGCGGCCATTTCACGCATGTACTCAACGGCTTTCCTGGCGATCAGATCGGTGAAGTACTCTCCATTCATCCAGACTTCGCTGTCGTCTTCCCATAGGTCATGCGTGGGGTTCTGACCGGGCCCGCCCTGATTGGCACCGTAATAGAAAATGTGCGAGTAGTAGTCGATGCACCCTGCGAAGAATCCAAACGAGCGATCAAATCCATGGCTCTGGGGACGGGACTCTTCGGTGAGTCCCAGATGCCATTTACCGGAGAGAGCGGTCTGATACCCGGCGTCTCGGAGCATTGTGGCTAGGGTAGGAGTTGATTGAGGGAGTCCGGCGGTCGAGCGGTGTCCACGGAGAATCACCCGAATACCGGCGTTGCCGGGGTAGCGACCCGATAGGAGGGCGGCTCGGGAAGGACTACATACCGGGCTGTTCGAGTACCAGTCGGTAAACCTGACACCATCGCTTGCCAAACGGTCCAGGTTAGGCGTCCGGAAATCGGTCGCTCCCATGCACGACAGGTCGCCGTAACCCTGGTCGTCGGTAAGGAAAACGATGACATTGGGACGCTTGTTGGGCATGTGGAGGCCTCTTGAGAAAGAGATTACGTCGCTAATGAATAGAGCAACCGAAGCCTACATGAACGTACCGAGTGTTGTGGTGAATCATTAGATTATGCCGCCGCTCACAAGATCGAGCGTTCAAGCCTGAGTGCGGGGTCGGTACTGCAATGCCTCTGCGAGATGCTCCGTCATGATCTGTTCGGACCCAGCGAGGTCGGCGATTGTCCGTGAGACTTTGAGCACACGGTGGAAACTGCGGGCCGAGAGCGAGAGTTGGGTCATCGCCATCTGGAGAAGTGATCGGGCGGCTTCTTCCACCTGACAGTCGTTCCACACCTCCACCGGTCCCATCTCGGCGTTAGCCATGATGCCGGAGTGATCAAAACGGGAGCGCTGAACCCGGCGAGCCGTCTCGACACGCTGGCGGACCTCCTCCGAGCCAACGCCTGAAGGTGGTTCGGTGAGCTTCTCGTACTCAACCCGTGGCACATCGACGAAAAGGTCTATGCGGTCCAGCATCGGCCCCGAGATACGTCGCTGATACCGTGCAACGGAACTTGTGGAGCAAGTGCATTCCCGGTCCGTGTCGCCGTAATACCCGCATGGACACGGGTTCATGGCCGCTACCAGCATGAAGTTAGCCGGGAACGTCACCGTCCCCTGTGCGCGGCTGATGGTAACGACCTTGTCCTCGATAGGCTGACGGAGAACTTCAAGCACGGAATGCCCGAACTCCGGTAGCTCATCCAGGAACAAAACACCCCGATGGCTGAGCGTGATCTCCCCCGGACGGGGAACCGCACCGCCGCCAACCAGACCGGCATTAGAAATCGTGTAGTGCGGGGCTCGATAGGGCCTTTCCTGAATTAACGGGCTTCCTGCCGGAAGCAACCCGGCCACGCTGTAAATCTTCGTCACTTCAAGCGATTCATCGCCGTTCATCGGCGGAAGAATCCCGGGGAGGCACCGTGCCAGCAGCGTCTTCCCGCTACCGGGTGGTCCCGACATCAAGATGTTGTGCCCTCCGGCCGCCGCCACCTCCAGAGCACGCTTCGCCTGCTCCTGCCCACGTACGTCCGAAAAATCCGGGACACGTCCGCCACGCGTGACTGGTGCCTCGCGTACTTGACCCGTCTTTCGGTCGAACATAGGCAGCTTGCGCATCCCGCGGAGGTGCGAGATAAGGGTCTCCAACGATTCCACAGGCACCACATTCATGTCACTGACCAGCGCTGCCTCGGGGGCGTTCTCCTCCGGGACAAATACCGTGTCGTACCCGCGTTCCCGACCCACCGCTACCATCGGCAAAATCCCCTGAGTCGCCCGTAACTTGCCATCCAGCGCAAGCTCCCCGAGCAACAGCGAACCCGGGTCCACGTGCGGCAACTGACCGGAACTAGCGAGAACCGCAGCGGCTATCGGAAGGTCGTACGACGGCCCTGATTTAGGGAGATCGGACGGCGCAAGACTTGCCGTAATCCGCTTCATAGGGAACTCGGTCCCGGAATTACGGATAGCAGCGCGTACGCGTTCAGTAGACTCGCGAACGGCTGCATCGGGCAGTCCCACAACCGTGAATTTCGGCAGTCCGGGAGATATATCGACCTCCACGTCCACCATGTGTCCGTCGAGCCCAACCACGGCGCAGGTCTTTGTCTTAGCTAACATCGCAACCCGTCATAAGCGAACAAATGTTCGACAGTCATCGCTCAGACGCATGTTAGGTATCCCTACGCCAACCTCCAAACCGTCATGTCACATGCTGAACCCGCGGGACCGATTTATAATCGTCACCACAACTCAGACGCCGTCAGGAGCACCCATGCCCGAACAGCCACGCCCGTTCACAGACGCCGATATCGATTCCATGCCGGTGCTCGTGAGGCGACGCATCGAGGCAATGGTCCTGGGGCCTATGATCCGGGCGTTCCAGGACGAGTTCGGCGAGCAGGAAGCCAACAAGGTGGCCCAGCGGGTGATCGAAGAAGTAGCGCAGGATCAGGGCGCGGCGATGGCGAAAAGAGCTGGTTCAAACGACCTCACCACGTACCTCGCCAACAAGGGCGCATGGTCTGCCAACAATGCCCTGGAAACCAAAACGCTGGAGATGGATGAAGACCGGTACGACTACAACGTGACGCGTTGCCGATACGCCGAAATGTACAAGGAGCTAGGTATGCAGGACCTGGGCTTCATCTTCTCGTGCGGGCGTGACTTCAACTTCCCGCTCGGCTTCAATAAGGACATGAAGCTGACTCGCACGCAGACCATCATGCAGGGCGCATCCCACTGTGACTTCCGTTACGAGGTGCAGGGCGGAAAGTAGGCGCAGGGTTCCCTAAACGACCGGCGATTGCCCGCCGTCTATGTTGATCGCTGCGCCGGTCACATAGCTTGCGCGTTCACTTGCGAGGAACGCGATTACATCACCGACCTCTTCCGACTCACCGACCCGGCCCATCGGCACCATCGAGCCGATCCGTCCATAGAATTCGTCCAGCGTCAGTGAGTCGTTGCCAGCCTTCTGCGACTCGTAAATACGTTCGGTCTGACCGCTTTTGATGACGCCGACGCACACCGTGTTCACCAGAATGCCCTCAGCCGCGTAGTCCTTCGACATCGCCTTGGTCAGTGAAATCCCGGCAGCCCGGGACAGGGATGTCGGCATCGTTCCACCCGGTGTTGCTTTGCCGCCCCAGGTGGTCGTGTTGATAATTCGGCCCGCGCTGCTCTTCTTGAGGTGGGGGAGTGCGGCTCTTGAGCAGTAGATGGCACCGTAGACCTTGAGATGAATGTCGTACTCCCAGGTCTCGATAGCGATGTCCTCGAACTTTCCTGACGCGGAAGTTCCGGCGTTGTTCACGAGGATATCTACGCCGCCCCATTGAGTGACTACCGCGTCCACCATGCTCTGGACTTGAGCCTCGTCCGTAACATCGGTCGAGATGCCGATCACATCGCTGTTACCGGTGGCCGACTTGATTTCGGCGATGGCGGAGTCGATGCGCCCCTGGTCACGCGCCGCAAGCGCCACTTTGCCGCCTTCAGCCGCTATCCGAGTGGCTGCTGCTTTGCCAAGCCCGTCGCTGCCGCCGGTGATAATTGCGACCTTGCCTGTCAGTCCGAGATCCATGGGTTCGTGTCCTCAGGGGGCTAGTAGGCCTCCACCCGGCATAGCGGATGGAGGCCAGAATCGTGCATTTTCAGGAGCGCTTGGCGTCTTAAACGACCGGTGAACTTCCGCCGTCTACGTTGATAGACGCGCCCGTGATGTAGCTGGCTCGCTCACTAGCAAGGAAGCAGATCACGTCACCGGCTTCACGTGCCTCGCCGATACGACCGACCGGCACCCGACCACCCATGTTGTTGTAGAACTTGTCCAACGTGAGACTCGAGTCCTGGGCATTGGCCGCTTCCCAGCGCCGTCGGTGCTGTCGGCTCTTCAGGATTCCGACGCAGATCGTGTTGATCAGGATGTTGTCCGCAGCGTAGTCCTTGGACATTGCCTTGGTCAGGGAGATCCCGGCAGCCCGTGACAGGGAGGTCGGCAGGGAACCACCGGCGGAAGCTTTTCCACCCGGTGTCGTGGTGTTGATGATGCGACCGCCGCCTCGCTGCTTCATGTGCGGGAGGGCAGCTCTTGAGCAGTGGATCGCGCCGTATACCTTGATGCCTAGGTCGGTGTCCCAGGTCTCATTTTCAACATCCTCAAACTTCCCGGCCGCCGATGTCCCGGCGTTGTTGACGAGGATGTCCAGTCCGCCCCATGTGCCGACCACCGTGTCCACCATGCTCTGGACCTGCGCCTCATCAGTCACGTCGGCGGCAATACCCAGGATGTCGTTGTTACCTGTTTCAGATTTGATGTCTGCCGCCTCTGCATCCAGATCGGCCTGCGTCCGGGACACGATGGCAACCTTCGCACCCTCTTCCGCCATAGCCGTCGCCGCAGCCTTGCCGATTCCGTCGCTTCCACCGGTAACGATTGCGACTTTTCCTGTGAGTCCGAGATCCATAGTTAGGGGCCTCCATGGCGTGTTGGTATTGGGTGAATGCCGATGCGTTGTTGAAGTCACGAACGGCGAGATGCCAAAGCTAATCCCCGTTTACGGGGCAGCGGCATTATACGTCTGAATAAGGGACGATTAGCGAAAGAAGATCAGTTCGTGTCGTCCGCGATCTGATACGACTCGTCCAACAGGTCGATCACGTAGCGGACCTGAGTACCCTCACCAGCACGCTCCAGCGCTTGCTCCATCTGGATCACGCAGCCTGGATTGGCGGTGGCGACAACCGCAGCACCAGAGGCAACGATGTTGTTTGATTTACGCCGACCAAGTCGTTGCGACATCTCTTGCTCTATCAAGGAGTATGTCCCGGCAGAACCGCAGCAGATGAGCGACTCTTCCATCTCGACGAACTCGACACCCGGGATGGAGTTCAGAAGCTGGCGGGGGGGCGCAGTGATCTGCTGCGCGTGTCCAAGATGACAGGAGTCCTGGTAAGTCACTTTCAGGTCTTTACCTTTGGTCGCCAGACTTCCCGTTGGCGCTTCGAATCCCAGCTCTGCAAGGAACTCGTGGATATCCCTGGTCCGTTCGGCCACATCGGCCGCCTTCTCGGCGTACTCCGGATCGTTGGCGAGCAGATCGTCGTACTCCTTCATGGTAGATCCGCACCCGGCGGCCGCCACGATGATCGCGTCGGTCTCGACCTCAAGGAACGCGTCGATGTTCTTGCGGGCCATGTCACGTGCGGATTCACGCTCGCCGGAATGGGCGTTCAGCGCACCACAACAGCCCTGCGTCTCCGGTACGTACACCTCGACACCGTTTCGTGCGAGCACCCGGGTAACAGCGTCCAGCGTGGGTGCGTGGGTGAGCCGCATGACGCAACCGCCAAGAAGAGCAACCCGCGCCCGAACCTCGCCCTCCGGTCGGATGATTTGGCCGGAGGCGATGAAGAAATTATCGCTAAGCCTGGGCAGGAACTTCTCAAGTGAACCGCCGGGCGCTAGTCGTACGGCTCGCGTCTTCCGGGCAACGGTCTGAAGACCTGAATTCTGGTAGAACCGAAACATGCCGCCGATGCGGTTTAGTCGCTTCGTGTTTGGCAGCACTCCGTTGAAACCCATGTTGCGGGCGCGACGCTGTTTGAATCCGCGCTTGAACACCGTCTCAACGTTGGCGCGTGTCGCCTCCATGAGTCGACCGTAAGGCACGCCAGACGGGCACACGACCTCGCACGCACGGCACTGGAGGCACTTGTCCCAGTGGCCGACGATGGCCGGTGTGATCTCTGTCCGCCCTTCTTCGACGGCCTTCATCAGTGCGATACGCCCGCGTGGGGATTCGGCTTCAAGACCGGTTTCGAGGTAGGTGGGGCAGGACTGTAGACAGAAGCCGCAGTGGACACACTTGTACATGTCCTCCGGGGCCGGGACATCAGGCCCCCTGAAGTTACTCGGACGGGTGCCCGATGACGCTTGCCGGGAATCGGTAGCCAATTAAATTCTCCCGGCAAACCGACCCGGAGAAAGAGTTCCCTTCGGGTCGTACTGTTGCTTCATACGCCGCATTATTTCGAGCGGTGCGCCAAGGTCACCGAACACGTCGAGGTCAGACTTCAGTTCGGGTGGGCAGCGCTCGATCATGAGTGCACCGCCAACGTTATGGGCGGCAGAACGGGCAGACTCGATTATCCCGGGGATCGCCGATGTCTCGCCGTTCCAGTAGGCCTCCACCGTGCCAAATCCGACCTGTCCGACGAGGTGAATGTCGCCTGATATGGATGATTTTGACAGGGTGCTCACAAGCTCTAAGGCAGAGGTCGGTTTCTGCGTTGATCGTATCGCCAGCGACGGTGTTCCACCCGGTTGTCCGGCGAGTTTCCAGGATGTGCCTTGGTCGGCACCATCAAGAACCACAAAGCCATCGGCCATCGCAGCGCCCAGAGTCGAAGTTGTGTCCTGGACCTGTCGCTCCACCGTGGCCGGACCGGCCGCCAGGGCGATTACAAGCACTACCGCGTTCTCAGACGCGCTGCCGGAGTTCTGTGTCGCCAGTTCTTTCGCATGAGTCACAGCACGGGCACCGGCGACCACGATCACGGCTTCCGGCATGAACGACCCGTTCGTGATGCGCATTCCGGCCACGGCGGCGGCCTCCACCGAATCAAACCACGCGGCGACCGTACGCATGGTCTGAGGAATAGGGCCTATCTTGAAGGCGACCGTGGATATAGCGCCGAGCGTTCCGAGAGCACCTATGTGCAGTCGCGCCATGTCGTACCCGGCAACGTTCTTGACGACGCTGCCGCCACTCTTGGTCATCGTGCCGTCAGCCTGAACCACGGACATCCCGATCACCATGTCACGGATACCACCGTATGCGTTGCGTAGTGGGCCGACGTTGTTCGAGGCCAGCGACCCACCGATAGTGGCGCTGTCCGGTGACTGCACGTCGAAGGGAAGTCGCTGGTTGTTCTTGCCGAGCTCCGCTTGCAGCGCGCTGACGGTCATACCGGCCTCGGCGACCACCACGAGGTCCGACGGACGGTAGTCAACGATCTGGTCAAGTCCGGTCATGTCCACGGCAACGTCATACTTACTTACAAAGTTGCCGACGTGCATCCGCGTTCCGCCGCCCCAGAGTACGGCCGACTGCGCGCCATCGTTGATCTGTTTAAGCGTTGCGGAAAGCGCGTCGACCGAGTCAGGACGTTCGATGCGTGACGGCGTGATGCCGTCCAGTTCATAGGTATCTGTCAAATCTCTAATTCTTGGGATTCCTGGACGTGTAAACGGGCGAATGACCGATTTTCAAGCGGCACCGGTCCCACCGAGCGGTGGGATTGCGAAGGGTGGGGGATAGTCTGAAGGAGTCTTCGCCGCGAATTCGTCCGCGATTCGGCGTACTTCCGCCATCACGTCCGGAGACGCGTCCTCAGACCAGGCATCGATTATGCCCTCGATATGGTCCTCGCGCCGTGCTCCAACGATGGCCGATGTGATCCCCGGGGACTCACGGACCCACTGGAGTGCAAGCCGCATCGTGGTGTGACCGGACTTCGCCGCAAGCTCCCCGAGCTCGTCCACCACATCAAACATCGCCTCGTTCCAGTAGCGCCCCACCAGTGTTCCGCCGCGCGATGCGTCCCTGTCGCCAAACTTGGTGTCGGCGTCCGGGAGTTCTGCCGACCGGTTGTGCTTACCTGTCAGCATTCCGCTGGCCATGGGGCTGTAAGCCGTCGCACCGATACCCTGGTCCACACATAGTTCAAGGACATCACGAGCCATGCCGGGGCGGAGCAGGTTGTAACCAGACTGGATGCAGTCGAACCGCGCCAGATTCTTGACGTCCGATATCCAGAGCCCTTCAGTGAGCAGCCATGCCGGGAAGTTTGAGACGCCTACGTAGCGCACTTTCCCGGCGCGCCTGATATCCGTCAGTGTCTCAAGCGTTTCCTCAAGAGGAGTCGTCGGATCGACGGCGTGGAGCATGTAAAGGTCGATATGGTCCGTTTTGAGGCGTTCGAGGGACGCGTCCACCGCGTTCATCAGGTGATACCGAGAGGTGCCGTAATCGTTCGGACCCGGACCCGTTGCTGTCCAGAACTTGGACGCGAGCACCACGTCATCACGCTTGCCCGTCTTTTTCAGGTACTCACCGATAACCGTCTCAGAATTTCCGGCGGCGTACTGATCCGCGGTGTCGATGAAGTTGACGCCGAAATCCAATGCCCGGTCGAGTATCCGATGACTCGTCTCTAGCGTGGCACCAAAGGGATTGCCAAAGTTGTCGCTGCCGAGACACATCTCGGAGACTTTTAACCCGGTCCGCCCAAGTTTCCTGTACTGCATTGATTTCCTGTCTCGTGCCGTTTAGGCCAGGTCTACCCAGCGGTTTTCTCTTGATGACACAAACGCTGCATCTACGATCTCGGCTGCCTTCATACCGTCGTAGAAGCTGGTCCGTACGGGAGCGCCGCCGAGGATGGCTTCAACAAATTGCTGGTAGGGCTGAGGATATTCCGGCCCCATCTCAACGTCTTCTAGTTCTCCAGATACACCGTGGACGCCGCGGATGCCAGAGATCCCGACGTTCTCAAGTCTGCCCTCCGATCCTGATACTTCGATTCGAGGATGCGTCCGGCCGTCGGCGTCGTTGCCCTTGGAGATAAAGCTGGTGTGCACGACGGCGTATCCGCCATTTACCCACTCCAGCAGGTAACCTCCGGAGTCCGGCACATCCACCACGACCTCTTCGCCATCTGCAAATGTTCGGTTCGGCACCGCCGTTGTGAGGAGCGCGCAGACCCGCTTGATCTCCCCGCCAAGAAGACGAGCCATGTCGAAAACGTGGATCAACTCATACACCGGGCCGCCGCCGTCTTCTGCCTTGAACCGCCACGGCGCGACGTCGGGTTTATCTTCGATCGCCTGCGTCTGTCCCCACCAGATGTTGGCGTGAAAGAGCTGACCCAGGTAACCGGCGTCCATGTGCTGCTTCATCCGACCGACCGGTGTTCGACCCCGCTGGTTGAAGTTAGTGGCATGTACGACTCCCGCGGTCTCTGCCGCGTCCAGCATCACCTTTGCATCGGCGGCCGTCAGCGCTAGCGGTTTTTCGCAGAGCACGTGTTTACCGGCGGTGATGGCGTCAAGGGAGATCTGCTTGTGCGATCCGGTCGGCGTGATGATCGCCACCGCATCGAGGTCGTCCATCTTCAGCATGTCGCGGTAGTCGGTGAACCGATGTTCGATACCGTACTCGTCTGCAGCCTCGTTCAACGCGGCTTCGTTACGCCGGCAGAAGGCCACGATCTCCGCACCCGGGACTTCTGCGAAGGAGTCCATGTGCGTACGCATGAAACCACCTGCGCCGATGATGCCGATTCGAACGGGAGCGGACTGGGGCATAGTTAGACCTCTCGGGTTGGTTTGGGCAGGGCGGTCAGTTTAGCGGTTGTCGAACGCCTAGATCACCATGTCTGACGTTAGTCGTTGCATTATCGCCGCGTGGGGGATGCCCTCTCGCTGCTCGTCTGTCGGGAAGATCTTTCCGGGATTGAACATCCCGGCTGCACCGAAGGCTGGCTTGAGCCGGGCCATCGCTTCCAGGTCTTCGTCTGTGAAGACAAGAGGCAGGTAACCCTGTTTCTCCAGTCCGATGCCGTGTTCGCCGGAGAGCGCTCCGCCTACTTCCACGCACATCTCGAGAATTCGGCCACCGGCTATCAGCGCCTTCTCCACCTGCTCCGGCTGTCGTGAGTCGAACAGGATGCAAGGGTGAAGGTTGCCGTCCCCCGCGTGGAGGACGTTGGCGATCGGGATCTCCAACTCGTCCGAAAGTGCATTGATTTTGGACATCGTCTCCGGGAGACGTGTCGGCGGGATTACACCGTCGATCAGGTAGTAGTTAGGCGCCAGCCGACCAAGTGCGCCCAGCGCCTTCTTGCGTGATGCCCACAGCGTCTCACGCTCTTCTTCGTCTTCTGCGGTCCGCCAGTCGGTCGTCCCGTGCTTGCGGCAAAGCTCTTCGACCAGTTCCGCCTGCTCGGCGACAGTCTCTCTGAGGCCATCGACCTCCACCAGGAGGATCGCCTGGGCATCCTCCGGATATCCGGGGTGGAAAGCTGGTTCGACGGCTTCGATACAGAGTCGGTCGATCATCTCAACAGCGCCCGGGATCACACCGGATGCCACGATGTCGGCAACGGTCTCGCTTGCGGCCTCGACACTTGAGAATGCGGCAACCATGGTACGAATCGCTTCGGGTTGCGGGACCAAACGTACAGCGACTTTGGTAACGACGGCCAGTGTGCCTTCGGAACCGATGAACACACCGCGCAGGTCGTAACCCGGGACCTCCCGAGCGTCGCCGCCCAGCCACGTGACCGTGCCGTCAGCCAACACGACCTCCATTCCGAGGACGTGATTTGTGGTCACGCCATAAGCCAGGCAGTGCGGACCGCCAGCGTTCTCGCCGACGTTCCCGCCTATGGTGCAAGCGCTCTGGCTTGATGGGTCAGGTACGTACTGAAGTCCATACGGCGCGACCGCCTGTCCAAGCTCCAGGTTGACCACGCCGGGCTCGACGATGGCGACCCGGTTTTCTTTGTCGATCTCCAGGACCTTGTTGAGGCGGGTCAGCGCGAGGACAACAGCGCCTTCCATCGATATCGCCCCGCCGGATAGGCCAGTACCAGCGCCACGTGGCACTACCGGGGCGTTGTGCTTACGGGCGATCTTGATGATTTCAGATATCTGCTCGACAGACGACGGAACTACGACAGCGCCGGGATTATTGCGGTCGATCGACCCGTCGTATTCGTATACAAGCAAATCTTCCGGCCGCCACACGACGTGGGTCGGCTCAACTACCTGTTCAAGATCATGGACCAGTGCGGACTTTTCAGACATGGGATCAGATTACCAATACCTACTCGTCTGCGGTGATCTCCACGTACACGTTTCTGACGTAGTTCTTGGCTCTGCCGACAACGCGCTTGGACCATTCCGATTGGCCTTCACCTGAGACGGCTTTGTAGGCCTCTGACTCGAGTACCTCGGGATTGTCCATCTCGTAGATGGCCAGATACTTCGGCCCGCCCTCGACGGCTTTGTAGCGCCGGCCGGTTAGAAATCCGGGGACGGCCTTCCTCTCCGGCACGTGTTCCTCGTCGTACCAGCGGTTGAAGTCCTCTTCATGCTCCGGGTCTATGTCCATCATTACGAGCAACAGTCCGGTTCCGTTTTTAGCCATGACTTAGCGTCCCTCTACGATCTTGCGGCCGCCTTCTAGAAGCATCTCGTGCACCCAGTTGGTCACCATGAAATCATCACCAACGCGGCCGCCACCGGCGCGGATGCGGTCATAAATTTCTGCCTGCGCTTGCTGCACTTCAGGAGATTCGCCCATCCCGGGCTTACCAATGGATTGACCGAAATCGTGGTGACCGACGCCGAAATAGTCGATACCGTCGACCTCAAGAATTCCGTCTAACCCTTCGATCACCTGTGCATCTTCAAGCAATGCGCCGACAAGCATATTGTCGTTGGCGTTCCTGTAATAGTCCCGACGATCACCCCAGCCTTCCGGACCAATCTCCATGACGTTGTGTCCGGAGCCGCGATTAGCTCCGTACGAACGCTGTCCTTCCGGCCCAAATTTGCAGGCTCGGACAAGTTGTTCCGCATCTGCTTTGGTGGCGATGTGCGGCCCCATGATTCCCTTCATCCCGCGGTCCAAGTACTGGAGCACGACATGAGACTGCGTACTGGGAACACGCCCGATCGGCGTCATCCCAACGGCCTCAGCCGCACGGCAGGCGTTCTCAACGTCCTGGAGCGAAAATGGCCCGTGTTCGCAATCAAGCCACACGTAATCGAGGTCGAGAGTTCCCATGATGTCGATGATCTGTGGGGCAGGGAAGGTCAACTGAAAGCCATAAGCTTTCCGACCTTCTTTGAGGGCTGTGACGACTCGGTTGGGCTGGTCCATCGGGCAACTCCAGACGAGGGCTTGAAGACTGTGATTAGCCCGTAAGGTACGCCAGCACTTGTCAGGCGGCAAGAATTGTTACTGGACGGGCCGATACAGGGACGGCTCGGCCATATAATCTGCACCGTCAGCCCGATCTGGACGAATCCAAAGCCCACAGGACGGCCCATAACCTTGACTATCGTCAGCGTCTGGCGCTCACGCCCTGGTCTCACATTCGAGATCGCCGAACGGCCTGTCGTCGCCTTTAGCTGGACGGTCGTGATGAACCACACTCAGGAATCAGCGGCCCGATACAACGAACTGGTTTGATACATATGTCTTTTGATTTTCGATGCGTTTCCTGCGGCGAGACACAATCGGCACGGATTAGCGATCTGTCATGCAATGCCTGCGGCTCCGTGTTGGACGTCAATTACCACGAGGTAGCGGACGGATACGGTCCGCGCCTGCCGTTGGCACGTCCGTCTGAGCGGACGTCGTTAGGTGAGGGGAATACGCCGCTGGTAGCGTTACCGGCGATAGCCAAATCGCTGGGCATACGGGCACTCTGGGCCAAGTTGGAGATGATGGCGCCGACCGGGTCGTTCAAGGACCGAGGTTCGACGATCCTGATCTCTGCCGCGCTTGAGGCGGGTGTAACGGAGTTCGTGGAAGACTCTTCGGGCAATGCCGGGGCATCCTTGTCCGCCTATGCCGCCGCCGCCGGGATTACCGCACACGTGTTCTTCCCGGACAGTGCCGCCAAAGGCAAGGTCGACCAGATCGGGATTTTCGGCGCTTCGCTGCACCCAACGCCGGGGCCTCGACAGGCGGCGACCGATGCTGCTGTGTCCTATGTTTCTGACAACGCATTGCCGTACCTGTCGCACAACCTCAGCCCCTATTTCCTGGAAGGCATGAAGTCGTTCTCCTATGAGGTAATCGGTTCGGATGCAGCGGGCGTAACCGACATCGTTGCGCCGGTCGGGAACGGTTCTTTGCTGATTGGTATGTTCAAAGGATTTGAAGAGCTACAGGCGTCCGGACGCATTAGCTCTGCACCGGCGTTTCATGCTGTGCAGGCGGAGGCGGTTAAGCCACTCATCGCTGCACTGGAAGCGGAGCAGTGGACCTTTGATGC
>JABIGL010000104.1 GCA_018650185.1 Chloroflexota bacterium | reverse complement strand
TCATCATCGGTGCACGTGCAGCAGACAACGAGTTCACATGGTCCGAGCACGTGCCGTGGGCTCAGGAAGCCGGGGTTAGCGATGCAGCCGTGGACGCCGTTGGACGACGTACAGAGGACATTTCTGCCCTGGATGAGAAGGAGCAGATCGTCATCGAGTTCGGCAACGAGCTGATGTACGACCGCGACCTCACCGATGCCACATTTGAACGGGCAAAAGCCCGGTGGGGCGACCGCGGTGCCATCGAGATGTCACACCTGATGGGCTACTACGGCATGATCGGCTGCCTCGTCCGCACAGCAGGCATGCAGCCCCGGCCTAACGGGCCGAGGTTCCCGGTATAAAACGACCAGACTCCGGCCACTCCCCCAACAGAACGGACCCACGTTGAAAATCGAAAAGATCGAGACCTGGCTTGTTGATCGTTGGCTCACCGTGCGCGTCACCTGCGACGACGGCACGTACGGCGTCGGCGAGGGCAACTTCTGGAGCTACGCAGAAGCCAGCGAGACGATTGCACATCGCCTGATAGAGGACCTGCGCTGCACCGATCCGCGGGACCTGGATCGAATCTGGAATCAGGTATACCGGAAGTACAGTTTTCGCAGCCCGGCGTTGACGGGGGCGATGTCGGCGATCGACGTGGCCCTGTGGGACATTCGCGGCAAACGACTGCAGGCACCGGTCTGGGAGTTGCTCGGCGGTAAGTACCGTGATCGCGTACGGGCCATCCCGCTGCTTGGTGCATTTGGAAAGCTCGAAGACCCGGCTTCCTTTGCTGCTGCCGCCAGGAAGGTCAAGACATCCGGATACACCGCGCTCAAGATGACGCCGTTCCCAAAGGACTGGGGCCTCAAGACTTACCCGGACCTGATCCGCCAGAACACGGCTATCGTCGAAGCCGTACGCGATGAGGTCGGCTGGGAGTTCGACATCGGCGTCGAGATTCACCGCAACATGTCGCCTTCCGAAAGCGTCGTTTTCGCCCAGCAGATCGAGAAGTACCTGCCCTACTTCTTCGAAGACCCGATAGCGCCGGACAGCGTGCTGAGCATGGGTGACGTTGGACGCCGGATCAACCTGCCACTGGCCGTCGGCGAACGCAACAACACCCTCTGGGAGTTCCGGGAGTACTGCCAGCAACCGGGAGTCGCATTCCTGAAGCCTGATCTGGGACTTGCGGGCGGGTTCACACACGTCCGCAAGATCGCAGCGATGGCCGAAAGTTTCCACATCCGCATGGCGCCACACCACTTCCTCGGGCCGATCACGACGATGGCGCTGGTACACATCGCGGCGGCAACACCTAACTGGGACGTGAACGAGTTCAACCCGGAGGTCGGAACGTTCAAGGAGCAGATCGTCACGAACCTGGCCGGGGTAAAAGACGGCTACTTCCAGTTACCAGAAGCGCCCGGCCTTGGGACGGATATCGTGGACGCGGAAATCGGTAAGCACCCGCGGAGCCCGAGTGCCGGAGAAACGGCCATCAGGCCTGATGGCTCTACGGCCCTGAGATAAACGCCCGGCGATTCTACTCCGGGGGCAGCACAAGGACCGGCGTTCCGGATGAGCGCACCACCTTGTCAGCGACGCTGCCAAGGAGGAAGCGTTTGAAGCCGGAGCGGCCGTGTGTGCTCATCACGATCAGCCCTTCGTGACTGGCTTCGGCGGTTTCGACGATGGCGTTTACCACGGAACCGGTTAATGCCAGCGCCTCGGCTTCAATCCCGGCGTCGCTCGCCCCAATGACGAATCTCTGGAGGTAAGTGGACACGTCGTCGCGATCTTCGTCCGTCCCGTAGTTCGTCGGGATGTAATTCGCTCCTGCATCGGCGACTCCCATAAAGGCGCTGGCAGTGGACCTAAGGAACAGAATCTTTGCCCCGACTGCACCGGCAATCTCCCGAGCAACCGGTACGGCCTGTTCGCTCAGCAGAGAGCCGTCCAATGGCACGATTACCGTTCCAGGTGATCCGGCTGCGCCCTCTTTATTATTACTGTCTGCATGGATGACAAGCATCGGCAGATTGGTTGTGTGGAGAACTCGATCCGTCACGCTCCCAAGGATCCCGCGGGCGAGGGCTGATTCACGTCGGGTGGCCATCGCCACGGCATCGACGCCCAACCGTTCCGCAGCGCTTTCTATTTCATCTGCCGGGTTGCCGATTGCTACTTCAACGGAGGCAGATCCACCCGCATCTGTGACCTTGCTTGCTTCAGCCATCAGGTATTGCCGTACGTGTTCAGCGGCACCCTCAAGTAGCTGCGTACCGTATGCGGAAGCACCCGTCGACGAATGGGTGTTTTGCGTGACGCCTGTCACGGGCGTTGATGCGATAGGACTCGGGGCAGCGCCGCGAGTCGCTTCATCACCGGGATGATCGTATGCACCTGATCCGGCCGCGGTCGATCCAAACCTGTCGTGGTCGGGATCCGTGGATGGCAGATTGACATCATCAGGGTCTACGACGCTGAGAAGGACGACTTCTGAGCCAAGCCCGCGCGCCAGTCCTGATGCCCAATTTACGATCTGTCCAGACTGGTCAGAACCATCCAGCGGAACAAGGATTTTCTGGAACATTTTCGTACCTCCCATAACCCGGATCGGACAATCATGCCCGTACCGGTACCAGAAATATTATCGGTACCGGGGAACGAAATCATGGTTTTTTCGTGAGGTGTAGCGGTGGGATCGGGCAATAAAAAGGCCCCGATATGCGTTTATCGGAGCCTCGGAGATATATCTGTAGGGACAGACCCGTCGGCCTATCTGGCACCCGCCATCATCACAGCAGTAGCCTGAGCTCCGCTTCCTGGAACTGTCGTTGCCGGATCGCCCGATCACTGATTGGCCCGAGCGGATCGACCGCGAACATGGGTGAGTCGTAGTGACCAATTTCCTTGGCCATTCCAACAATCCCCTTGGCGTCACGGTTCTGAGGCAGCGGAAAAGCGACCCGCACCCTCATACCGTTCAAATCACGGCTCACAGCCAAGTAGTTCCTCCCGTTCGGAAAATCAGAGACTCAGTGATAGCACTGGGTTTCATGATCTGTGTATGTGGGAATTTACAGAGTAAACGTGCGGTAACGGCAAGGTGTTCGTTAAGTACCTTCAAGGTTTGGCTGAGGTTGGCGCTTCAGAAATATTCCAATACGTAAAAAGGGCCGCTGGCAGATTGCCAGCGGCCCTTTTCGTCTCTTACTACACGATCACTCGAGTAGCGGGAGAGTTGTTCCTAGTTCAGGTGGACCGTCACCGTGAATGACACGCTTACGGTCGTACCAGCGTTGACGTCAACCACCCACGTGAGCAAGTTCAACGGTTCGTTGTACGTGCCCAGGCCATCGTCCAGGATCACGACATCAGCACCGGAAACCACCGGGAGCGTGTCGCCAAGCACGACGCCAGTTGCGTCGGCATCACCACTGTTCGTGACCGTGATCGTGTAGGTCACCGTCGGAACTCCAATTGTAAGCAGATCACTGTCGCTTACGATCAAGGATCCTTCGGCGTTCGTGAAGTCCGCCTCCGCCGTGTTGTTCAACGAGACGTTGACGGTAGATTCCGATGAACCCTTCACAATCGAGAGGTTCGCGAATGTCACCGTGTCATCGCCTTCGTCTGTCACGTCGTCTGTCGGGTCCGTCGGGTCACCACCAGGGGTCTCACCCGAAACCGTCGCCACGTTCTTGAACGAACCGGCAGCAACATCCGCTGCAGTCACCACATATGTGGCACTGAAGGTCGTCGAGTCGGAAGTACCAGGTGCCAGTGAGGCAAGAGGTCCACCAGAAACGGTGACCAACGGGTCTGAAACCGTCACGTTCGTCAGCGTCGTGTTACCCGTGTTGGTAACGGTGAAGCTGTAGGTGATGACATCACCCTCGAAAGCCGATTCCCGATCCGCCAACTTGACAAGGTCAATTGACGAAATCTGCGGGACAGGCTCTGTGTGCGTGTCGTCATCTGTTATGTCGTCTGTCGGGTCGGTCACGTCACCACCCGGAGCCTCACCAGATGCGATAGCGATGTTGTCCACACCACCTGCATCAACGTCGGCCTGAGTGATTGCGTAGCTACCCGAGAAGGTCGTTGAGTCGGTTGCGCCAACTGCCAGTGAGGCAAGCGGGCCGCCAACTACCGTGACCAGCGGGTCGGAAACCGTCACACCGGTCAGCGTCACGTTACCCGTGTTGGTAACGGTGAAGCTGTAGTTGATCAGGTCACCAGGATTTGCAATGCCGTCCACGCCGAGGTCAAGCGAACCTGACTTCAGAAGCTCAATCGCCGGGCTTGCCGGGACTGGCTCTGTGTGCG
>JABIGL010000204.1 GCA_018650185.1 Chloroflexota bacterium | reverse complement strand
GACCCAGACCTGATCGTACCCAGCGTCGTCCTTGCGCAGGAAGGCGATCTGTCCTCCATCTGGAGACCACTTCGGTATTGAGTCGCCGGGGCCGCTGGTGAAACTGATTGCCTTGCCGCCAGTCGCCTCCTGCACAATCACCCGGCTGTCGGTCTTGTGAGTTTCAGGCGATGTGGTGGAACGGGCGTACGCGATACGTTTTCCGTCCGGAGAGAGCGTGGGGGAGGAGACCGCGACGAGGCCGTATGTAAGGTCGTGAGCGGTTAGTGGCGAGGGCAAGGATTTACGCTCCGGGTGCAAGTGGTCTGGATGGCGGTATCTTGCCACGGGATTGGTGATGGTGGTTCGTGGCGAACCGGCCATTTCGCTGTTCGTCATTCCCGAGTCGTCAGGAATCTAGAGACGCGTGTCGCCCTGGATGGCGTGTTTGTTGGAGTGCGCGTTTGCGTGCTGCATTTCTTGCGAAAGGCCCCCTCATCCCGGCTTTCTTCTGATTGGGAGAAGGGGTCGTCGCCGTGCGGCGACGAAGGTAGCATGAATCCCGAAAATTCCACTTGATTCTCCCTCACCCCGACCCTCTCCCACCGGGAGAGGGGGCCGCGATCTCCCTCGATTGCTATCAGACGCAAATAGGGGCGGTTCGGAATTCCGAACCGCCCCTATTGTTACTCGATGCGTAGTTTGGCGATCTAGCCTGCGGCTGCCACTGCCTGATCGATCGCGTATCCGGCGTGGACCTGGGTCAGGTGTGCCCGGTACTCGGCAGAGGCGTGGATGTCTTCGTTCAACGAATCCTCCAGCTCTGCTGCTGCCCGGCTCGCTGCCCGGCGTATCACCGCCGGGGTCAGCTCCTTGCCCTTCAGGATGCGCTCAGTTCGTCGCGCCCGGGTGGCCTTGTCGCCCGCCCCGGTCACAGCGATCCGTGCGTCCGTGCAGGTTCCACCGGACACCGTGATTACCGCCGCCACGCCGGTAATAGCGTAGTGCGATGCCGGTTGGTGGAACTTGGAGTACGCCGTGCCGGTTCCAGACGCCAGAGCGGGCAACTTGATCTCTGTGATGATCTCGTTGTCCCGGAGCGACGTCGTGAGCAGATCGACCTGGAAACGGTCGATATTGATCTCACGGGTGGACCGACGGGTTCGTGCGACGACGTTTCCGCCGATCGCCAGGATCACCGCAGGGATGTCGCCCGCCGGGTCTGAGTGGGCGAGGCTTCCGCCGATAGTGCCGCGGTTACGGACCTGGAGGTCTGCAACTTTGGCCGAGGCGTCTGCCAGCAACGGGTAGTTCGATTGGATCACGGACGAATTCGCCATCTCGCGATAGGTCGTCATGGATCCGATCGCCACGCCATCGCTGCTCTCGTTGATGTACGACAGGCCTTCAATCTGGCCGATGTCGACCAGAACGCCGGGTTCCGCCAGTCGAAGCTTCATCATGGGGATGAGGCTGTGACCACCGGCGAGGACTTTTGCCTCGCCCCGGTACCGTGAAAGGAGGCTCGTCGCCTCATCCACGGAGGTCGGAGCAAAGTAGTCGAAATTACTTGTGACCATCTCTAACTCCCCTGACTTCGGGCGGCTGCGCGCTCGGCCCGTCGTGCTTCTTTAGCGTCCTGCATCGCCCGCCACACCTTCTCAGATGTCGCCGGCATGTCCATGTGCTTGACGCCGAGGTGTGCGATTGCATCGATGACGGCGTTCATCACCGCCGGACTGGCGGCGATTGTTCCCGCTTCACCAGCGCCTTTGACGCCGATGGGGTTGGATGGTGACGGCGTCGTCGTGCGGTCTAGCTCCATCATCGGGAACATGTCAGCGGACGGCAGTGCGTAGTCCATGAGCGAACCGGACAGTAGCTGCCCGTCGTCGGTGTAAACCGCCTGCTCGCTCAACGCCTGGCCCACGCCCTGCGCTACGCCGCCGTGCGTCATGCCGTCAACGATCATCGGGTTCAGGACATTTCCGAAGTCGTCCACCGCCACGTAGCGCTGGACCTCTACCTTGCCGGTGTCCTGGTCTATCTCAACAACACAGAGGTGTGTGCCGTTGGGCCAGGCAAAGTTCTGGGGATCAAAGAAGCTGACTTCTTCGAGTCCCGGCTCCATGCCCGGAGGAAGGTTTGCGGCGGCGTAAGCCTGTCCTGCAACTTCCTGGATGGTGAGCGTCTTGTCGGCGATGTCCTCGACGGCGAAGGTGCCGTTCGCGAAGTTCACAAACTTGGGGTCGGTCTCAAGAAGGTGGGAGGCGAGACGGTGTGTCTTTGCCTTGACCTTCTGGAGGCTGTTGAACAGCGCCGCACCACCGACAGCCAGGGATCGGCTACCGAATGTTCCGGTACCGAATTGACCCTGGTCAGTGTCGCCGTGCAGAACCTCAACGTCCTCGACCGGGATGCCCAGTTCGCTTGAAACGAGCTGTGCCATCGTGGTCTCGTGGCCCTGTCCGTGTGGCGAGGTGCCGATATATATCGTTGCCTTGCCAGTCGGGTGGACCCTGACATTGCTGCTCTCCCAGAGACCAGCGCCTGCGCCCAGCGATGAAGCCACGGCGGACGGTGCCATGCCGCAGATTTCTATGTAGGTCGCTATGCCGACTCCGAGGAATCGACCCTCACGCCTTGCCGCACGTTGTTCGTCGCGGAACGCTTTGTAATCGAAAACTTCGAGTGCTTTATTCAGGTTGCCCTTGTAATCGCCCGAGTCGTACATGACCCCGGTCGTTACTTCACGCCCATTCTTGTGCGCCTGGAGCATGTTCTTGCGGCGAACCACGATGGGGTCGCGCCCGATCTCCTGGGCGAACCGGCTAACCATTCTTTCCACTAGGTATGCCGCTTCCGGGCGACCTGCGCCACGGTATGCGTCTACCGGTGTGGTGTTGGTGAAGACGCCGTGGACCTTGCATTCGATATTAGGCATTTTGTAAACGCCACCGAGCATGAGTCCAAAGAGGTAGGTCGGGATCAGCGGTGCAAATGTGGACAGGTAGGCGCCGAGATTGGCGTACAGGTCTACCTTGATGCCCACGATCTCGCCGTCTTTTTTACCGGCGATCTCTGCGTCACAGATGTGGTCGCGTCCGTGCGCTGTAGAGACATAAGCCTCTGAGCGGGACTCGATCCACTTGACCGGTCGTTTCACCTGCCGGGCCACGATTCCTGCGACAACTTCTTCGGCGTACAGGTAGAGCTTGCTGCCAAACCCTCCGCCGACGTCAGGTGCGATCACCCGAACCTTCTGTTCCGGCCAGCCGGTGACCAGCGAGAACAGCAGTTTCACGAGGTGAGGAATCTGCGTTGAGGTGTAGAGCGTCAGGTTGCCTTTGCCGGCGTCGTAGTCCGCAACAACTCCACGGGTTTCCATGGAGTTTGGAATCAGACGCTGGTTGACGATGCGCTCTTTGACCACGATCACGTCGGGGTCTTTGATCGCCTCCGCAAAGTCGCCGCCTCCGACCTCCCAGTCGAAGCCGATATTGTTCGGCGCCTCTTCGTGAAGCAGGGGAGCGCCGTCTTTGGTGGCCAACTCCGCATTAACGATGGCGGGCAGGACTTCGTAGTCGACCTCGACAAGGTCAACCGCGTCGTTCGCCTGGTATGCACTGTCAGCCACGATTACGGCGACGGCATCACCGAGATACCGGACGGTTTCATATGCCAGCGGCGGGTGCGGCGGCTGCTTCAGATCTGGCAGCATCCAGCCGACGGGGAGACCACCGAGTTCTTCTTGCAGGTCTGCGCCTGTGAAGACGGCGATAACGCCCGGCGAGTCCAGGGCGGCCTGTGTGTTGATGCTCTTTATGTTGGCGTGCCCGTAGGGGCTGCGTACGAACGCCAGGTGTGCCATTCCGGTTAGTCGAACGTCGTCGACGTACTTACCACGGCCGGTGATCAGCCGTGGGTCTTCGGTACGTTTTACGCTCTCACCAAAAGTTGCGACAGCCATATTTACTTACCCGCTTTCGCGGCAGCGCCGATGGCGTTGACGATGTTCTGGTAGCCGGTGCAGCGGCAGTAGTTTCCGGCGATCCCGGCCCGAATTTCTTCCTCAGACGGGTTCGGATTTTGCTTGAGCAACGCTTCCGCCGTCATGATCATGCCCGGTGTGCAGAATCCGCACTGCAGGCCATGTTCATCCCAGAAGCCTTGCTGGACATGCGAATACGACTCGCCGTCAGCCAAACCTTCTACCGTGGTGACTTCTGAGCCGTTGGCCTGGACGGCAAATACCGTGCAGGATTTAACGGCTTCGCCATTCAGGTGAACTGTGCACGCGCCGCACTGGCTCGTGTCGCACCCGACGTGTGTCCCCGTGAGGTTAAGAACGTCGCGCAGGAAATGCGCCAGCAGCAATCGAGGCTCGACGCTGGCGGTGTGCTCGGTTCCGTTCACGGTGACAGTGATTTCGGTCGACATGGTCGGCCTCCCGCCACTTGTTTTAACGCAGGCCCGCATCTTGCCTGCTGATTTGAAGCTACGCAAGCCGGAATCGGCACTTTTGGAGTGATGAGGCATTGATCGTGTCGCCAGCATCCTCTCACTCGGTTATCTTTGATGGAATCATTGCTCCCAAGATTCACCTAGTTTTCGAGGTATCTGCCCGGTATGAAAGTCAGCGGCTCGTACAAGCTCCCCGCAAATCCGGAAACGGTCTGGACGACGTTGCTGGATCCGGATGCGCTTGAGAAGTCCATCCCGGGTGCCAAGTCGTTCACTCCAGATGGCGAAGATGCGTATTCCGTCGATCTGAGTATCGGGGTTGCAGCTATACGCGGTGACTACTCGGGGCGGGTCGTTATAGCTGACCAGGAGCCGGTAACTTCGTTCAGGCTCGTTGTTGAGGGCAAGGGGCAGAAGGGCGCGGTGCAAGGTTCGGCGATGTTCACTCTCCGGGAGAGTAAGCCGGGCGAGACCGAGGTGCAGGTAGAGGGTGAAGGTCAGATCGCCGGACTGTTCTCACGGGTCGGACAACGAATGCTCGGCGGTGTTGCAAAGCTGCTGATGAAGCAGTTCTTCGGCAACATGAAGAAGCAGGTTCAAGCGCGTGTTAAGGCTGCCGCGGACTGAGATAGCAGCGCCAGCCTGGATGCCGATCGAACCGTCATTCCCATGCAG
>JABIGL010000203.1 GCA_018650185.1 Chloroflexota bacterium | reverse complement strand
GACCGGTCGGTCAGCTCAACATCGGGATTATGGCCGGGATTTACGACCCACAGACGGCTGTACTGGTGACATCTCTACTGGGGTTGACCACGGTTGTGGGCTCAGCACTGGTGTTCCCAATTCTGCGCAAACCTGACTCGATGCGGATCGATAGTCGGTTACGTGCGTTGAACAGTGCGGATTTGAGGCGGGTGCCCGATGCCCCCGGCGCGGACTAGAGACTCAGAGGGATACTCCGTAAAACCTTGTTGTCAGGCCGTGATGCCGCCGTCTACCGCCATCGCCTGGCCCGTCATGAACGACGCTTCGTCCGAGCACATGAATAGCACCGCATTCGCTATTTCGTCCGGCTGACCCCAGCGGCCCATATGACCAGCCGCGGCGAATCTCTCAGCGATTTCCGTTGACTGGGCTATAGCGCGCGTAACCATGTCTGTCTCGACAACGCCGGGGCATACTGCATTTACGCGTATACCGTCACGCCCGTATTCGACGGCAGCCCGACGTGTCAGTCCTACTACTGCGTGTTTGACGGCTGTATACGGCGCTGTGGGCCCCGCTTTCAGACCGGCAACCGAAGAGTCGTTGACGATAGATCCTCGGCCGCCGTTTTTCGACGGGTCTTGTTCCAGCATCTGGGCGATCTGATACTTCATGCACAGCCACACACCCTTTTCGTTGATCCGGCTTATGAAGTCCCAATCTTCTTCTTCGTACTCGTGTAAGCGCTTGATTCCGGAAGGCGACCCGACTCCGGCATTGTTGAACGCGCAGTCCAACCGGCCGTAAGTAGAGACCGTAGTCGCCACCATGTGTCGGACGTCAGACGCGCTGGATACGTCAGTCTTAACAAAAATCGCATTGCCGCCAACGGCTTCGATCTCGGCAACAGTCTGGAGGCTTTCCTCTTCACGTCGGGCTGCCACTACGACGCTCGCGCCCTCTCGGCCGAAAGCTATGGCCGTCGCCTTGCCGATCCCCGAGCTTGCCCCGGTGACCAGAGCGACCTTGTCGACAAATCTTCCAGTCATGAGTTACATCCCAATTATCTAAATGCCGCCGAACGGGTGTTGATCCGTCGGCGGCCCGTCCTGCTACTAGTCTCGCGGCCCCATAGGTGGGAACACGCCGTCACCCTCGTACAGGTTCGCTTCTACTACCGCTTCGTCCAGTTCGTAACCGATACCCGGGTCGGTCGGGGGGATGATGTAACCGTCTTCCCATTGAATCGGCTTCTTCAGGACATCGGCGAAGAAGCCGGTGAAGTTCTGGATGCTTTCCTGGATCAAGAAGTTGGGGCTACACGTGGCGACCTGGATGTTCGCCGCTGCTTCGATCGGCCCTGTGTACAGGTGTGGTGCCATCTGAACGTAGTTGGCCTCCGCCATGCCCGCGATCTTCTTCGCCTCCAGAATGCCTCCTACTCGGGCGAGAGCGGGTTGCAGGATGGCCGCGCCCTGCTTGGAGAGCAGATCCCAGAAATCGTATTTCGTGACGAGTCGCTCGCCGGTTGCGATCGGGATCGTCGTCATACGCGCAACCCGGGCCAGCTCATCTCGGTTCTCTGGCGGCACGGGCTCTTCAAACCAGAGCGGGCCGTACTTTTCGAGCCGCTTGGCGAGTCGTATAGCGCTGGATGTCGTCATCTGCCCGTGAGTCTTGACCAGAAGGTCGACCTTATCTCCAACGGCTTCACGAATGTTCTTCGTGACGAGTTCCGCATTGCTCAACTCTTCGAGCGAAAGCTGACGCGGATCGCCCATCGGCATAACCGGGTCGTAGCCGACCGCCGTGAAACCCATCTTCATGTAGTGCTCGGCTCGCTTCGGGGCGAGGTCCGGGTCGCCATGAATGTTGGTGACCGCCATCTGTCCGCCGTCAGTCGTGTCGGGGTAGAGATAGGTGTACGAGCGAAGACGCTCGTTGAACTTACCGCCGAGCAGGTTGTAGACCGGCTGGTCCAGCGCCTTGCCGATGATGTCCCACGATGCGATTTCAAGCGCGCTCAGTATGCCGCCGACAGTGAACTCCGGGTGCTGGTTGAATCCACTGCCGTAGATCGACCGCCACATGGTCTCGATCTCGAACGGGCTGTTGCCGACCAGGTATCGCTCGGCAACGTCCTCGATCAGCCCGCACACTTTGTTCGGTGCGAACGGCACGCCATAAGCCTCACCGTACCCAACGATGCCGTTGTCCGTGGTCAACTTGACGAAGACCCAGAAGGGACCGCCGAAGTGAGGCGGTGGGTTGGCGACGGCCCAGGTTTTGACATCCGTGATCTTCATCGGGATTCCCGCTTTCTCAGTGTCGTTTCGGGGGTGGTCTGTATCGACGATGCGCAGGATGGCCCCAATCGAAGCTGAAAGCAATACGCCTCGGCGTGAGGACGATGAAAGTTAAACGGTGTCGAGGAGGTCGAAGAGTACCCGTCTGTATTCGAGGGGCGCTTCTTCGCGGATGTTGTGACCAATGTTGTGAAATTTCACATGCGTGCAATCGGAGATACTCCGGATGAGGCGTGACGCCGCTTCATCATTCACGCAGCCGCCCAGACCGAACTCCGCTTGCATCAGGAGTGTCGGGCACTTGATATCACTCAGCACGGAATCCGGGTCGAACACTTTGAACATCGATTCCTCGATGAACGGTGTGTAGGCCTCCGGGTCCATCGGTAGTTGCTTGGCTGCGCTTAGACGTGCCGCTGCAGCGTTGATATCCGGATTCTCGGCTTGAATCTGGCCGATAAGCTCTTCGAAGCTTGGTCCGCGCCGCAACCGTTCTCGACTCCGTATGAGCGGCGCCACCATTTCTTTGTACCCGTGCGATACGTGCGGATCCTCAAGCACAAGTGCCCGTACCAGGTCTGGATATAGTGCCGCCACGCCCATCGCAGTAGCGCCGCCCATCGAGTGTCCGCCGAGGACGACCGGGCTATCCGCGATGTCCAATATAAGCGTGGCTGCGTCTGCGACACGGACGTCGTACCCGTACTCGCCATTCGGGGCGTGGGACGAGCCGCCGTGCCCCCGGGAACTTGGGACGATCACGCGCCATCGGTGTGCCAGAAGACTGATCTCTTGCGACCATGACCGCCAGTTGCCCGAGAAGCCGTGCAGCAACACCAACGGATCACCGGTACCCGCTTCGACGTACCTGAGCGTGAGGTCGCCCACCCGGTGTTCTCTTTCGGCCAGCATGAGAGTCTCCAGCTAGAGGAGATTCATTCCGTCCTGGTATCCCGGCTCGATTATTTCGATATCGGGAGCAACCTTCGAGAGGCGCTCCCTGATAGGGGTGATGTCCATCAGATCCGGCGTGTCCGGCGCACCCGCCCAGTTGTCGTGATGGCCCAGGACGACCCGTTTTGGCTGCACTGTCGTCAGTACGCCCTCAACGTAGTCTTCCACCGAGCCCTGTATTGGCTCGCCATCGATGTTGCCTCGCCCGGCGCAACCCATGATCGTTACGTCAGCCCGGATTTTGGCGAGGATGCCGGAGTAGTAGCCCATGCTGTTCTGGAAGAAGATCGTGCCGTCCGGCGTATCGATCAGGTAGTCGAGTGCGCCGCCATCGTTGCTACTTCCGATTCGTATCTTGTCCAGCTCTGTTTGCTCGGCTGCCAGCGCCTCCGGGAGCGACGTTTTGTCGTCACGATTTGCAGCGAGTCGCGCTGCGCGTTCCTGTTGTGGGACGCCCAGGTCGCCCGTGAGGTTTACGCCGGAGGGTGCTGCCTCGGACCAGATGCAGGAATGGATGCTTGGGAAGACCTTCACCGTCACGTCGGCGTTAAGTCGGTAGGTCTCCCCTCCGGCTGATGGGAGTAGCTGATCTTTGGAGACGCCGGCTTTCCGAAGCACTCGAGCCGTCTCGTACGAACCGATCACCTGTGCGCCGGTGTTTTTGGCGATGATGTCCGCACCCTCGATGTGGTCCATGTGGCTGTGACCGATCAGCGCGAAATCAGCCTCGGTGATGCCTGCGGAAGTCGCTCCGTTATCCGGTGCGCTTGAAATCCGATCCATGAAGGTGTCCAGGAACACGACCAGCCCGTCGATGTTCAGGCGGTACGTCGTGCATCCAAACCAGTCGAGCGTCACTGTCATGTTCTATCTCCGTTGCGTTGAGGGATCTAAGCGATGAGGTTCTGGTGAAATCAGAACACCACGACGGACCGGAGAACCTCGCCGCGCTCCATCTTCTCGAACGCCTCTTCGACCTCATCCACGGCGATCGTCTCCGACACGAACCGGTCGAGGTCGAGTCGCCCTTGCAGATACAGGTCTATGAACATCGGGAAGTCGCGGGTGGGTAGACAGTCACCGTACCAGGATGATTTGAGCGTACCTCCGCGACCAAAAACCTCAATCATCGGCAGTTCGATCTTCATTTCAGGGTTGGGGACGCCGACCAGAACGACGGTTCCGGCGAGGTCTCGTGCGTAGAACGCCTGCTCATAGGTTTTAGGCGTGCCGACCGCTTCGATGGCGACATCGACACCATTTCCGTTGGTAAACTCACGGATGGTCTCAACCGGGTCCGTATTGGAGGCGTTGATCGTGTGGGTTGCGCCAAATTCCCTTGCCCACTCAAGTTTTCGGTCGTCGATGTCGACGGCAATGATGGTGTGCGCACCGCCAAGCCGAGAACCGGCGATAGCTGCGCTTCCAACACCCCCACAGCCGATCACAGCGACGGAGTCACCTCGGCCAACCTGACCGGTGTTGAGGGCGGCACCTAACCCCGCCATGATGCCGCAGCCGATCAGTCCTGCCGCCTCAGGTCGTGCTCTGGGATCCACCTTCACGGCCTGCCCTGCATCGACCAGTGTGTAATCGGCAAATGCTCCTATGCCCAGTGCTGGCGATAGCGGAGTGCCGTCGGCCAGCGTCATTGGTTGACGGGCGTTTCGGCTGTCGAAGCAGTACCAGGGTCGTCCTCGGAGACAGGACCGACATGCGCCACACGGCGCCCGCCACGCAAGCACGACGAAATCTCCAGGCACAACGTTGTCGACGCCGTCACCGATCTCTTCGACTATCCCGGCGGCCTCATGCCCGAGCAGGAAAGGGAAGTCGTCATTGATCGCTCCCTCACGGTAGTGAAGATCCGTATGGCAGACACCGGAAGCCTGAACGCGTACAACCACCTCACCGGGGCTTGGATCGGGCACGATTATCGTTTCAAGCCGGACCGGTTCACCTTTGCCACCTGCGATGACTCCCCGGGTTTCACGCGGCATATGTGCTCCTGTGTGTCGTCTGAGATTGTGTGGAAGTGCGTCAGGATAGCTGGGGGAGCGGTTTCCGTCTCGTCGTATGACTCAGAGATGGTAGGGCTTTGCCATCCGGCGTTCTCTATGCCTTTAAGATCTCGCGGCGTTTCAGGATGCGTTCTGTGAGGGGTTTCAAGCCCATTTCACGGGTGATGACCAGAGCTTCGTCCTGCAGAGCGATGGCCTTTTCTTTATCACCCGGCTCATCGCGATCTAGCAACATGTCGGCGTACTCAACGCATGATTCGGCCAGACGAGGTTTGTTTCCAATAGACCGGTACCGGGTGACACTTTCATCAAACAGGAAATCGGCTTCTTCCAGATTTCCGAGTTGAACAGCGAGTCCGGCGAGGATTAAATTCGGCTCATAAATTGGACCGAAAATCCCAAATTCGGCGCTCTTGATCTGATCAAAACTTTCCTGCCTATCTCCGATGTCGTAACCAAGTACCTGGGCAATGCCGATTATCGCTGAAGCCCCAGCGCGTAGGGATGGTTCAAAGGTCTGATCAGTCGTCAGATCAAGTATGTGGTCAAATGTCATATAGGCCTGAGGTTTGGTCTGGGTCATACGCTCGACAAGCAAGGCGATGACAAAGCCGAACGCACGACTCCTTTGAGCGGGTTCGGCGGTCGTCCATAAATCTGACATAGTCCTGAGCAGTTCCGCACCGCGATCGACGTCCGCCAATGCGAACGCTATGGGAATTCGGGCTATAAGAAGCCTTTGCTCGTTTGGGGCGAGATCCAATCCCCGGTCCAGGCTGGCTACGGCCTGCTCGGGCAACCCCAATTCCCACAGGCGAGAACCATGTACGGAATGGGCGATAGCGATTCTGAATCGACTGCGCGTCCGTTCCGATGCCGCGATGCACGCTTCTGCCAGATGCAATGAATCTTCAATGTCATCGTCAAACCTGGTGAGGTGCGAGGCGTGTTCGAGTATCAGGGCCTCTGCCGAAGGGTCGTCCACCCGGGTCAAAATTTCACGGCCACGTTCAATAAGCGACCGTGAAGATTCGTAGTCCCCATGCTGAGCCGCCGGTGACATGCAGGTAGCAATAATTTTCAAGTCCAGGCGGTCGTCCTGAAGCATTGAGGCGATATCGAGAGCCTGGTCTCGAGCGTCAGTGGCATATTCACCGCGTTCAAAGCTTGCCCACTGGAAGTACTGGGACAGTAGATACGCTTTTTCCGATGTGTCGTCCGGAATTAGACCGACCGCCCGCTTCACCAGATCTGCCATTCCAAGAAGACCGTGGGCATTTGGCATGTCGGCAAGCGCTGTCCGTATGGCGCTCGGTTCATCCCCGAGTTCCATGAAGATGTCGAACGCAGTCACCAGGGCGTCGGTCGATTGTTGCAATTCCGCCCGTTCCAGCGCGTGAGCGCGTGATCTGCCCAGCCCGAGCAATATCTCCGCATGACGATGATCCCGGATAGTCTGATCTACCGCAGCTAGCGCCCGCTCGTAATGGCCGAGAGCCTCGGCATGGCCATACACCTCCAGCAGCTCGGCCCCGGCGATCATCAGGTAGTGAACGAGTCGGTCGCTACCCAGCACCGCTTCCGCCTCACCGAAGTGGCGGGCCAACTCTGCAGCGTGCTCCTCCGTGTGCTCGCCGTAGAGGCGTTCAAGCATCTCGGCGATTCGGGCGTGTAGCCGGACACGTCGGGTGAGCGATAACTCTCCGAGCAGTGTTTCCTGAATCAGTGCGTGGGTGAACTGGTAGAGGCCAACCTGTTCCGGCAGTTCTTCGATTAGCTTGGCGTCGAGCGCTTCGTCTAGGACGTCAAGGAGCTGGCCTTCGGATACGGGATCGTAGTCAGTTGAACGCGTAGGGGTGGGCGGCGGCCCACCCGGGGACGGATCGCTATCCGCCCCTACAGGAGTTACGTGCGAGGGGCCGTGGAGCTCTTTCAGAGCATCCAGCGTGAACTCACGGCCGACCACTGCTGCGGTGGTGAAGATGTCATTTGCTCGGTCTGACAGCCGGTCGAGGCGACGCCCAATTACCTCTCGTACGCCTTCCGGAATACGAACAGACCAGCTTGAGCGGCCTGACACTTTTTCTTCGGTCAATTCACCGGCCTGAACCAGGTCCCGTACGACTTCGGTCACAAAGAGAGGGTTGCCCTCGGTGTGGCGGTGGACGGTTGCGGAAAGCTCTTGCGGCGGGTTGAAGCCGGCCGTCACTTCGACGAATCGCCGTATATCGGGTTCGGTGAGACCTCTGAGTAGCACCCGTTCGTACAGCCGCTCTCGGGCTAGATCACCGAGGGTGATGGAGAGCGGGTGTCGCCTGTTTAGCTCCATATCCCTGTAGGTGCAGAGAAGCAACACACGGGACTGGTTCAGTTCGCGGGCGATGAACTCAAGAAAGGTCAGGGTCGGTTGGTCCGACCAGTGGAGGTCGTCGAGCACTATGACGATAGGCTGCGATTGGCTGGCTGATTTCAGGAAACTGGTGATGCTGTCGAAGAGACGGAAACGGGCGGATTCCGGGTCGTCCATCGGTGCGGGCGGGCGTGTTTCTGGCAGGCGGTCCGCGACGTCGGTGACGATCTCCGAGACCACCGACGCGGATGATCCCATCTGACGGCGAAGATCGTCGGGGTCGATCTCCCGCACGTAGCTACGTATTGCCTGAACCCAGGGCCAGTAAGGAGGCGCTCCGCCACCTTCGTAGCAACGTCCCCACAGCACCTGAGCACCGCGCAATCCGGCGTATGTGGCGAGCTCTTCGGAGGTGCGTGTCTTGCCGATTCCCGGCTCGCCCACAAGCGTGACCAGTCGGCCCCGACCGCCAAGTACGTCTTCCAGCGCGGCCTTGAGCTGATCCATCTCTGCCTGACGGCCAACGAAGACGCCACCTGCCAGTGAGTCCAGTGAGTTGGTCTCACGCTCAACGGTTTCGCCCCGGGCCGTGAGGTCGATCGCGTTAAGAGCGTTGTAGACGTCCTGTGCGCTTTCTGGTCGCTCGGACGGGTCTTTGGACAGGAGTCGGGTGATCAGTGCCTCAAGCGGCAGCGGACAGCTTGAGGCGTGCCACGTGGGTGCAACCGGTGGCGTGTTGATGTGCTGGCTGATGATGGCGATTTCGTCGTCACCCAGGAATGGCGGTCGGCCCGTGACCATCTCGTAGAGCATCGCTCCTAGCGAGTACAGGTCGGCCTGTGGCGTGATGTCGCCACCAGTGGCCTGCTCCGGCGGCATGTAGGAGACGGTACCGACCATCATGGCCTCACGGGTGAGACGAGATCGGTCGGTCATCATGGCCAACCCGAAGTCGCCGATTTTGGCGGTTCCGTCCTCGGTGAGCCAGACATTCCCGGGTTTGAGGTCTCGATGGATGACACCGCGCCCGTGAGCGAACTCCAGCCCTTCGCAAACGGCCTTGGCAATCTCGATGGTGCGCTGGAGGGTAGGTCCCGCGGAGGAAACGTCGCGCCCTGAGGCTCTCGAAGGGCCGTCATTGGATGATGGGTCTTCTCCCTCACCCCGGCCCTCTCCCGCTGGGAGAGGGGATTCCGCCAGCAGTCCTTCAACATCACCGCCGCCCATTAGCTCCGTGACCATGTAGGGAGACGATCCCTCGACGCCCAGGTCGAACACGGTGACGATGTTCGGGTGCGTGCCGAGTCGTCCCATGGCCTGTGCTTCACGGGTTATGCGTGAGCGTGAGACCTCGTCGAAACCTTCCGTCTTGATAAGGGCGAAAGCTACTTCGCGGTCCAGAAGGGTGTCGTGGGCGAGGTAGACGCGTTTCTTGCCGCCTTCGCCCAAGAATTTGGAGACGTTGTAACGTCCGTCGGCGAATGAGGTTGGTCGATCTCCCTCACCCCGGCCCTCTCCCACCGGGAGAGGGGGCAAAGTTGACGCACGATCTGCCAGATCGCTATCGCGTCCTGAGGCTCTGGAAGGACCGGGATCTCCGGAAAGACCTTCTCCCTCACCCACCGGCATAGGGGATGCAGCGCCAAGCGCGCGTTCGGCTGCGGCCACGAACGCGGCGGCGTCTTCGTTGTCGGGGTCGAACCCACGGGCTGCTTCTGCGGCCTGCAGCGCGGCTGGCCAGTCGGAGCTGGCTAGCGCCGCTTCCGCTTGATCGAGCAGCAGGTCGATCTGCCTCTGTACCCTATCATTTGGCATAGGGCGGGATGATACAGGGTTCGCAGAGTCGGAACAGGAACTAGTCGCTGATGCCCCGTTTGAGCAACTCTTCATTCAGGGTCACGCCGAATCCTGGTTTCTGCGGGACGATCATCCGGCCCTCGGCGTTGATCTGGCTGGTGTCCTCAAATAGCCCGAACGACCAGTCCATGTACTCGACCAGTGTGCAATTCGGGACTGAGGCACCAAGGTGGACGGCGATTTCTGGCGACAGATGCGTGACCACCGGACGGAACGCCGCGTCACAGACGGCGGCGGCCTTGATGAAGCCATCGATTCCGCCAACGTGATGGGCGTCGATCATCGCTATGTCCACCGCACCCTGCTTCACGACATCCAGGAATAGCCGCCAATCCCACAGGTTCTCGCCGTGGGTGATGGCGATATTCAGGGCGTCAACGAGGTGGCGATAGCCGACGAAGTCGTGCTTGTTGATGGGGTCTTCAAGCCAGTGCACCCGGAACTCTTCCAGGTAGGGCACGACCTCCATGGTGCGGGCGACATCCCACCCCTGGTTGATATCGACCGCTATTGGATAGTCAGGTCCGACGGCCTCGCGAACGACCTTGGCCCTTTCCCGCTCGTCTAAAGCCGCATCATTCGCGCCCACCCGGAACTTGAGCATCTTGAAGCCGTCGGCCTTGACCTCGGCTGCACCCTTCGCAAGATCGTCCAGCGACCAGTCGCGCCACAGCTTGTGGCTCGCGTAAGTCGGAACAGATTCGGCGTGAGTACCGCCGAGGATTTTGTAGACGGGCTGCCCGAGCGCCTTTCCGGCGATGTCGTACAGGGCGAAATTGATAACTGCGGAAACCCACTCATTCATTCCGCCACCGGTCCAATCGGTGGCGTGGTGGATGCGCTTGTCGATCGCATTGCGCATCATCGGATCCATGCCCTGGATCAGCGTCGCAACGTCGTCGACCGCATTCGCCAGCGCCGGGAGCATCGTGTGGGAGTGGGCGTAGGCCCATCCCAGTCCCTCAATCCCGTCATCGGTGCGCAACTTCAAGACAAAGTGCCGCATCTCGGACGTCCGGAACCCTGTACCGGAAACGAAGGGACGAGATAGCGGAACGTCTACCCAGACGATTTCATGCGAGACGATTTTCAAGGGAGGGTTCTCCGTTTGCTCAAAGGCCAGGTTGGTGAGGTGGCGTCTACTCGTTAATGAGGTGCGCTTTAACCACGTCCTCGTTCAGCTTTACGCCGAGTCCGGGCTCCTGCGGGACGATCAGCTCACCTTCGGCGTTGATGTCCATTGGCTCTTCCCAGAGTCCGAACGACCAGGGCATGAACTCGACCGTCTTTACGCCGGTGATCCCGGCGGCGAGATGCACAGCAATCTCCGGAGAGAGGTGTGTGACCACCGGCCGGAACGCACCCGCTGCGATGTCTGCGGCACGCTTCCAGGCGTCGATTCCGCCGACGTGGTGGGCGTCGATCATGACTATGTCGGCCGCACGGTTGTCGACGATCGGGCCAAACGGCTCGTATCCGTAGTTGTACTCACCATGCGTGATCGAGATATCGGTCGCATTGACGAGCTGGGAGTAACCCTGCACGTCCAGGTAGTTGATGGGGTCCTCAAGCCAGTAGACGTTCTGCGCCTCGAAATGGCGTGCGCCTTCCATGGCCCTCGGGATGTCCCAGCCCTGGTTGATGTCGACCATAATCGTGATGTCATCGCCGACGGCGGCCCGCATCACGCGTGCCCGTTCCGCCTCGTCCGACATCCGGGGTTCGGCGCCGCAACGGAACTTCATGGAGGTAAACCCGCGCTCGACAAGCTCACCCCCCGTCTTCTCAAGATCTGCCAGATCGTAGTCACGCCAGAGCCATCCTGAGGCGTAAGTGGTCACGGACTGGGCATGTGCGCCGCCGAGAAGCTGCCATACCGGCTGTCCCATCGCTTTTCCGGTGATGTCCCAGACAGCGAAGTTGAAGACAGCGCGGACGTAATGCGACAGGCCGGGTCCGGATCCACTGGTCGCCGCGTCGACAAGCCTGTCGATGCGTTCCCGCATGAGCGGGTTTTCGCCGTGGAGTTGCTCGGCCATCAGGTCAAGAGCCTTCGCCAGCGCCGGTCCCATCGGACCACCGACAAATGCCCATCCAAGTCCCTCGATGCCGTCATCGGTTCGCAGCCTAAGGATGGTGTGTGGGAATGTGTTCCGGCCCATGAACGTACGTTCCAGTGGAAGGTCTACTCGGATTACCTCGTGGGAAGTGATCTTCAAAGTTACTGCTCCTGCTAGCCGGCGTTCCGGGCAATCGTCAAAAACTCGATCCGTAACCGCGAGACACAGATCGACGCTCATATGGGCGTAAGATTCTGGCGGATGTTACCTCGACTTGCCCATGAAGCGGGGAGCAAACGTCCCAAACTAACGGTCAACTTGCCTTTGGTTCACCGACGCGCATCCTATAAACGGGCGTCAGAGAAGGTCCCCTTACTTGAGCGATATCGGAAATGCCCTCACCGGCGGTCGTAACGGCAATACGTCGTTTCGCGTCGTCGTGCTCGATATCGACGGCACCATAGTCGGGTCTGATCTTGTCCTATCCGAGCGTCTGAGGTCGGCAGTGGCTTCTGCGCAGGCGGCAGGGGCTACGGTTTTGATCGCTACCGGTCGGATCCTCGGTTCCGCCCTCGGATTCTCCCGAGAACTCAAGACGAACGGGCCACTGGTCTGCTTCCAGGGGGCTATTACGGCGGATCCGATCACTGGAGACGTGGTCCGACACGCCCGCATGGATGCCTCACTCGCTGCAGAGGCGTTGGATCTGTTGAATGGTGCCAGCGGGCAGCTCAGCATGGTTCTGGACAACGAGATCTATGTAGAAGAGCGTTCCGAGTGGGCCGTCGGCTATGCACAGCGGATGGATCAGGCGCTGAATGTCGTCGATTCGTTGAAGGTCGTGTCCGTGGGAGAGCCAACGCTCATTCTTTCGGTCGATGAACCGGGACCAACAGGAATTCGTGCAGACCACCTCACGGCACACTTCGGAGACCGAGCCAGGATCACACATTCACTTCCGCATTTTTGTGAGGTCGCCAGTCCGGACGCCGGGAAGTTGAATGCGTTAGAGATTGTGCTGGACGGTCTTGGAGCGACGCCCGAAGAGGTGGTTGCGTTTGGCGACGGAGTAGGTGATGCCGAGATGCTTGGCTGGGCCGGACTGGGAATCGCCGTAGGTGACGCTCACCCGATTGCTAGAGAACGCGCTGATACCCTGATCGCCGGGCCGGACGCCGACGGCGTGGCACAGGCCGTTGAAGAGTTGCTGAATCGAAACCTTCTCTCCGGTTAGTTCGGAAGAAGAAAACCCCAACCGATAACCCAGGGAGATATACCCGGATGACGCTGGAAACCAGAGTGGGTGGCAAGATCGCCATAGTCGGTGGTCTGAACATGGACCTGTTCATCCAGGGCGAACGACTTCCGAATCCCGGCGAAACGTTCGAGGGCAATAGCTTTTCGACCGGTGGCGGAGGTAAGGGCGCTAATCAGGCGGTCGGCGTCGCACGGTTAGCCAAGAGGTCCGGCACATCGGTGATGATCGGTCAGGTGGGCGACGACCCGTTCGGGCGTGAGCTGGTCGAGAGCATGGAGGCTGAAGGAATCGACTGCGGATTCACGCGTGTTGATGCTTCGCAGTCGTCCGGCGTTGCGCTGATATTTATCGACGATACGGCAGAGAACTACGTGCTACCGGTGTACGGGGCCAACGCCACGTGCGGACCGAATCAGGTCGCGGACTTCAGCGGCATGGTGCGGGACGTCTCGGTACTTCTGGCACAGCAAGAGATTTCGCTGAACGTGACATTTGAGTGCATGAAGGCGGCACGTGACGCCGGAGTGATCGTAGTCCTGGATCCGGCACCGGTCCGCGACAATCAGCCGGAGGGGTTCCTGAGCCTGGCGCATGTGATTACGCCAAACCAGCACGAAGCGGAGTCGTTGACCGGAATCAAGGTGAGCGACGTGAAATCGGCCGAGAAGGCAGCGCTTGAGTTGCGAAAGCAGGGCACGCCTGTGGCGGTCGTGAAGCTTGGCGAGGACGGCGCGTATGTGGCGTCGGTCGAGTTCGAGGGCTACTTCCCGCCGTTCAAAGTGACTCCGGTTGCCACGGTGGCCGCAGGGGACGCGTTCAACGCAGGTCTCGCCGTCGGGTTGACGGAAGGCAAGGGAATTCAGGATGCCGTGTGGTTCGCCATGGCGAGTGGTGCGGTGTGTGTGTCCAACGACGGCGCGCAGGAGTCGATGGGGCAGCGGGCGGATATAGAGTCGCTGCTGGCTACACGTCAGGAGTAGGAGGGGCTTGCTCCGCATGCTGTTGCTGTGGGTCTTATGTGATGTGATGCCCTCGAAGGACCGGGTTAGGAGGAACGCGTTCGTGGAACGTGATCACCTGACGGCGATCCCCCTAACCCCAACCCCCTTAGGACGCATCAAAACCGGCCACCGAACAGATAGCGTGCGTGGAAAGTCACCGTTATACCCATCACCCAGCCCTCTCGCAGCGATTCGTTTGTCGCATCCCGGAGATGCTAGCGGCGTGGACGTAAGGTAGTCGTGAACGCGTCTGAGCCTACGTTAGAAAAAAGTTCGCAGCATAATCGGATTTAATGATTGAAAAAGTAACAACCAACCAGTTTGAAATATTCAAGTGACCTAATCCAACACCGGTCCGGAAGATGGCCACGACACCTCCTAGTTGGAAGTACCGCCCCCGGGTTCACCATCAGGCCATGGCATCCCCAAGAATTAAGTCTTATGCCTATTGCTTGATGTGCCATGAGCGTGAAGCTTTCACGACGACGCCTCCAGGCACGGAGGCCGAGGGTCCACGCGTGGCACACACACAGCGTACGGGGACGTGAGACGGTTGATGCTGCCGAGGCCCCCGGCGAGGGCCCTACGAAGGTCTATCTACTACTGAATTGAAGGCGGTAAATTACAGTCATCGGCGATTGCACAAGTAGACTCATCACCGTGAATCACCTGGAGCCGTTCGACAGCGCGCACACCGCCTTGTGAGTCAACAGCCATGCAATCCGGATTAACTCAACACCCTTGATGGGAGCCTTCTGTGGAGACATCGTTCGCCTTTCTGTGCGACTCCGCCAACGAGAGCGGCGGGAAAATCAACGTCCTCGGCTTAGGGTGGGAGGTCATCCACGCTGCGGAGACCCCGTATACCCATCCCCAGCTATACGTCGTCGCAAAGTTCCAGTTCCACACCACGGAGGCTGGAGAAAAGAACGTGGAGCTTCGCCTGATCGACGCAGACGGCGGCGATATTCTGCCTGTCGTGCGGGCCCAACTTAACGTCCCTCCGCCGTCCACGGGAACGACCACGAGCGTCAACCTCGTGATGGGGTTGAACGGCCTAGTACTGCCCACGTTCGGTGAGTATTCAGCCCACATCAATATCAACGGTGAGGAGCGTGTCCGGCTGCCGTTCAGACTCGCCAGGTCCCAAGCCAAGTGACGCGCACCAGGCGAGCCAGGGTACGGTCAGCAGGACCGTAAATGAGATGCCAGATGACAGGGAGAGTCTGTGTATGTGTGGCTTCGACGGTCACTCGAATCTGGTTCCTTCATAGGCTTCAGAACCGCAGATGAGAAGTGGCCCGAAAGCGAACATGAGGATCCGGTGGAGTGGATTGTTCCAGTCCCAGTTCATGTTGAAGCCACAGTGACCTGACCCCCCTTAAACGGTACCAGTCAATAAATTAGAGGTTGGACGTTTTGACCCGCCCCCCGTATCCGTGCCATCCACAGGGTTAAAATCCGGACTATCCAGCTGCTTCAGCTCCTACGATTCTTGCCCTCGCGAACCGGGCTGG
>JABIGL010000103.1 GCA_018650185.1 Chloroflexota bacterium | reverse complement strand
CTCAGAGCGACCGGGAACGAGCGCCGCTCATTTTGATGATCACGTCGACCCCGCAGTGCGGTCACGGCGCGCAGCCGAGATCCGTGAGCTTGCGGCGGGGTTGTCTGCGAGATTTCGAGAATCGATGATCGGCGATGTGCGACCTGTGCTGTGGGAAACCAATGACCCGGTGACCGGACTCACTGACACATATCTCCGTGTCCGAAGGGCGGACGCAACGACCAACGCACCGGATGACGGTTTTGAGAACACCATCGAACGGGTACGACTCATCCGGGCTGATGGTCAGGTCCTGGTAGGGGAGCCAATCTAATCGGCCTCGGTTATGCCGAGACGCGAAACAGCCGCCCGGCGGAGGGCGGCTGTTTCAATCCCGATGGGAGTGGATTCTTTTTTAGACGGTGGGAACTGGCCTGAGGGTCAGTTGATCCCGTCGTCGTTCCAGGTACGCCGCTACATGGCTGTAGCCGTGCGAGAACACCATTAACCAGCCCTCACGTTCTATACGATCCAGGAACCGGCGCTTCTGCTCAAGAGTTGCGTCCGGTCGTCGGTCGTATGCCGTGATGTACGGCAGGTTCACGTGTGAAGGGGTCGGTACGAGGTCGCTCAGATAAGCGATTTTCTCTGAACCGAGGTCGATCATCACGGACTGGTGACCGTCGGCAGGCCCGTCAGTTACGACGGTGCGGATGCCCGGTGCAATTTCCGTGTCGCCGTCCAGAAGCAGGAGCTTGTCGATGCCTTCGATCAGCTCAAAGTCTTCTTTGGCCGTGTAACCCGTCGAGACAATAGTTCGTTCGTTCGGAGCCTGCAGCCGTTCGAATGCCGAGCGCTGGACCATTACGGTTGCGTTCGGGAACGTCGGGATGACGTTGCCCTGGCGGTCGAGCCGGGTGATACCGCCTGCATGTTCAAAGTGCAGGCAGGTGAGGACGACCGTGTCGATGTCTCGAACCGTTAGGCCGTTGGCCCTCAGGTTGCGGAGGAGCTTGGACGAGCTAAGCCCGTAAAGCTCTTTGTTCCGCTCGGGATGACGTGCGCCCACGCCGGTGTCGATCAGAATATTGCGCTCGGGAGTCTGGATTAGCAGACAGTTGAGACCCAGGCGGACACGGTTTTTCCTGTCCGGCTTGGCATCTTTTTCCCAAACGACCTTTGGTACCTGTCCGAAGACCAGGCCTCCATCGAGGAGGTAGGACCCATCGCTTATTACTCGCACCTGAATATTGCCTAGCTGCATGATGCCCCCCTGGCTCTTAGCAACGTGTTGCGGCTCGCCTCCCGCATGACCCGGAATCGACCCCCCGGTCGACCCTTATCGAGTCCGGCCGTCACTGACTGATACTCGTGTGACCCGGCCGGTGCAGGCTGGGAAAACTGATGTCTGTCAGTAACGTGATTGGCACACTACTGGTCACTATTTCGGCTTACAAGATTACTAAAGTACTCAAATAAATTTTAAACTATTTCTGAACTGAGTACAAGAATTGCCGTTGCGTAAACGCCTTTTACGCCCCTTTTTTCGTGGAGGAAACGTGGCCCGGGGAATGTATTTTCACGATGGACGTGCGCTCCCACGGTTTACGCCTACAATGACGCCGCCTCGCGCCCGCGCATGCCGCCGGCGCTCAGTCAGATAGTCGATAACTGAACCCGACGATGCACTTTCGACCAGTGGTCCCTGCAGCAAAGGAATACCTACATGGAACTCTCGGTAATAGCGGGTGACATCACCGCACAGTCCGTGAATGCGATAGTCGTCAACCTGTTTGAGGGTGTGGAATCGCCGGGCGGTGGTACGAGTGCGGTGGACCAGGCGATCGGCGGCGCAATTTCGAGTCTGATCGCCGACGGCGAGATAAAGGGCGGACTCGGAGAGGTCACGGTGATTCACACCATGGGTGACGCCTTTTCTGGATTCGCTCCGGACCGCGTCGTCGTTGCCGGATTGGGTAGTGCGGAGAGTTTTGATCTGGACGGTGCACGGTCAGTAAGCGCCATAGTTGCCCGTCGACTTCGACGCCTGAACGTCGAAAGCGCCGCGACAATTGTTCACGGTGCCGGTATCGGTGGTCTCGACCCGGAAGCTGCCGCAGAGGCACTGGCGGAGGGTGCGATCCTCGGGCTGTACCGATTTGACAAGTACCGCACCTCGAGCAAGCCGAAATTCGACGAGACCAGGCCGGTATCTCTGACGCTGGTGGAGAACGACACCTCAAAGGTGTCGTCACTTGAGTCTGGAATCTCACGCGGGCAGTCGTATGCCAATGCATCCATCGCCGCCCGGGACATGGTTAGCGAACCCGCCAACGTGCTGCACCCGACTAAATTGGCCGAGATAGCGACGGAGATCGCTTCGGCAGGTGGGCTGGATATCGAGATCCTTGAGGCGGCCGACTGCGAGGCGCTTGAGATGGGCGCATACATCGGTGTCTCGCTCGGTAGTCACCAGCCGCCCAAGTTCATCCACATGACCTTTGAAGGAGACGCTTCAAATCCCGATAACAACCTGTGGATCGTCGGTAAAGGAATCACCTTTGACTCCGGCGGCATCTCCCTCAAGGGTGGCGCTGGAATGGGCGCCATGAAGGGAGATATGTCCGGAGGGGCGGCGGCTATAGCGTCGATGCAGGCGATCGCAGAGCTCAAGCCAAATTTGAATGTCCACATGGTGTGCGCTGCGACAGAAAATATGCCGGGAGGTGGTGCTCAGCGTCCCGGTGACGTTGTGATAGCGATGGGGGGCAAGAGCATTGAGGTCGACAACACGGACGCCGAGGGTCGTCTAACGCTGGCCGATGCCATCGGGTTCGCAAAGATGAAGGGCGCCAAGCGGATTGTTGATATCGCAACGTTGACCGGTGCCATGGTTGTGGCGCTGGGTAGCGGCCACTCGGGAGCGTTCTCCAACGATGACGAGCTGGTGGGGCAGGTGATCGCAGCCGGCGAGAGCAGGGGTGAGCCGATCTGGCGAATGCCGCTCGACCCGATCACCAAAAAGCAGAACCGTTCGGACATCGCTGATCTCAAAAACACCGGTGGGCGGGGCGCAGGATCGATCACCGCCGCTCACTTCATCGGTGAGTTCGCCGGGGACACGCCGTGGGTCCACCTGGACATCGCCGCCACGAACATGGGGCGCTCGGTACATGACTGGGAACCGACCGGTGCGACCGGCGTGCCGACTCGTGCATTAATCCAGCTAGCGATGGATCTCGGTTCCTGACCCGACCCTGATAACCCGCATCTGGCTGCCACATCCAGCATCAACCTGAGGAGAGAACCGATGGCCGAGAGGTCTATGAAACCTGTCCATGTGGACGCCTCGATACTCGAGGAGTTCAAGAAACTGCCGGTCGCCACCATCTGGGGCACCGTGCAAAGCACGCTAGGCATCCCGTTCCCGTTCATGGAGGGCGTGAACCTGATATTCGCTCCCGGTCAGAAGCGGCTTGCGGCGCGTGCCCGGACTTTACGGTTTCACCCAATGCGACCGGATCTTATCGCAGAGGTGCGGGATAACGAGAACTCGCCAGAGTACCGGGCGATGGCCCGATGCGGACCGGGTGACGTACTTGTGGCTGATCAACAGGGCGTTCGCTATGCGGGAATCGCCGGGGACGTGAAGCTCTTACAACTCAAGATGAACAACGCCGAGGGACTTGTAACCGACGGCGCCATCCGGGATATGAGCGTTCTGCGGGACGAAAACTACGATCTGATCGTGTACGCACAGGGTCGAACTCCTTACGGACAGCAACCCTGGGGTGAGCCGGCCGAGGAGAACATCGACATCCAATGTGGCGGCGCACTTGTCCGGCCGGGCGACGTGATAGTGGGGGATGAGGACGGCGTCGTAGTGGTCCCGTCGTGGTTCGCCGAGGAGTGTTTGGGGATCACCAAAGAACACGAGGACGCGGAGCTATGGGTGAAGGAAATGACGGTCGCTGAGAACGGTATCCCGGGCAAGTACTACGGTAGCGATTTGATGGAAAATTACCGTAACAGGGACAAGTAGTCTGGTTGAGTCACATCAATCAGTTACGTTTGAATCACCAAATAATCTGGCAATAGACAACGCTAAACAGTAAGAAAGAGATGTCTCAATGGCTGACCGGTCATATGCACCAGTGGACGTTCCGGATAGCGTCCTGGATCGATTTAGAAAACTCCCCGTGGCGACTATCTGGAGTCACGTCGTAAGAGATGCTGGAGTCGAGCTGCCGTTCATCGAGGGCCTGAACCTCTACACGCCCGGCATGCCCCGATTGGCGGCCCGTGCACGTACGCTCAGGTTCCTGCCGCCCCGCCCGGACCTCCTGTCAGAGGTACGCGCCGGGGAGAACTCTCCGGAATACAAGGCGATGGCTCGATGCGGCCCGGGCGACGTCCTTGTCTGCGACATGATGGGCAACACGCTGGCCTGTGTGTTCGGGGATGTGAAAGCGCTTCAGCTCAAGATGAACAACGCGGACGGCATCGTGACCGATGGCGGCATGCGTGATCTGGACGTGATGGAAGACGAGAACTACAACCTGCTCGTTTACGCCCGGGGACGGACTCCGTACGCATCGGGACCGTGGGCGGAACCTGTTGAAGAGAACACCCAGATCCAGTGCGGCGGCGTACTGGTTCGTCCCGGAGATGTCATGGTCGGCGATGGCGATGGCGTCGTCGTCGTCCCGTCCTGGTACGCAGAAGAGTGCGTACAGGTTGTCGAGGACCATGAGTCGGTCGAGGCATACGTCAAGATGAAGATCGAGCGGGACAACGTTCCCCCCGGTCGCTACTATCCGCCGTCACCCGAGACCTGGGAAGAGTGGCGAGCCACGCAGGCGTAACAACCAGCCACATAGGACCGTCATTCTCACGTAGGTGGGAATCCAGGAGACGCTTATCGTTGAGTAAGAATCTTGATGGGCTACAACGTTTTCTGGATTCCCGACTGCTCGGGAATGACGGTATTACCGGGTTCCGTCGGCACAAACAGGCGTCAACGCCTCGTGAATCGGGCGATTGGGCGATTGAGACGGTGTCGCTCCGGTGATAACCTCGTAAGAGGCGTCCGGGCTGAATTGTGCGGACGCTGGTTGCGCGTGCTGATCGGTAATACGAACGGCACGGCTGAGATGCACCATGGTGGGCGTAGTGTAGTGGTTAACACGTCAGGTTGTGGCCCTGAAGATCGAGGGTTCGATCCCCTCCGCTCACCCCATGCATCACTCTATAACGCGACTTTAAACAAGAAACTGCGGGTCCTTCACAGGGAGGGCCCGTTTTCATGTACGGACGTGACCCTACGAGGGCGCGTACCCGGAGAGACGAATGGCAGGAACGACTCACCCGGATGTGCCTGAAGGCATATCGGTACGTCGGTGGGGCGCCGAGAACGGCGACGGCCTCGTCATCGATGTCGACAGCGGAGTTTCCGCGTCCGTACACGGCATCGGTGTAGAACCGCCGGATGACGCGTCACGCGCTAACGGACCCACGTGGGCCTACATCGTCAAAGACGATGGCGTCACACTGATGGATCCGGGCCATCTCGGTTCATTTGATTTCCTGACCGACGGTCTCAAAGTCCTGGGCATGGTGCCCTCAGATATCGACCGAATTGTGGTGACACACGGCCACTGGGATCACGATGGTGGGGTAGCCGAGCTTGCAGATGCCAGCGGAGCAGAATTCTGGGCGCATGAGCTGTGGCGTGCTTACTCGCCATACTCCTACGGGCAACTCCTACGCGCTGACTCATCGCCCCTGCGGGTCGAGATGACTCGTATCGGCGAACGCATGCGAGACGCCGGACCACGTACATATGGCGGCGTTGGCAAGAAGCCCGCTGGTACCAATCGGCAACCCGGTGGAGGAAGTCGCGACAAATACGACGAGGTTCGGTCTGCCCTCAAGGTTGATCATGCGCTTGAGGACGGGTTCAAGCAGGGCTCCATGGAGTACCTGCACACACCGGGCCACTGGCCGGACGAGCTGACGATACGGCTTGGAAATCTCATCTTCACCGGCGATCACATCCTGCCGGAGATAACGCCGCACCCGTCAATGGCGTACAGCCACCCCGCGGACCTCGCAAAAACACTCCCGGAGCGCTACCGGAAGTCTGACGAGGTCTGGGGCTTGATGGCGTATCTAAAGTCGCTCCACCGGGTGTGCCAACTTGGGAAAGGCCTTACGGTGATGCCGGCGCATCGGTTGTTTAACCGAAACGAGTTCCGTATGACTGACGAGCGTCGAGGTGCGGAGACTATTGCATTCCATCTGGAACGTTGCGATCTCCTTGTAGATGCGGTCGAGAGTGGGCACACGGATCTCGAACCGGCAACCCGGGAACTGTTCTCGTACAGGCCGTTGACCGACAGTTACCACCTGATGTCGGCGGCGTCCGAGGCGATTTCACACGTCGAATTGATGGAAGAGACCGGCGATATGGTGGTCCACGATGTTGAGGGAGGGGATGGCGTGCGCCTAGAATTGACCGGTAGCCGTAACTACCGCGACGTGATCGGGGACCTGCTCTCCGATTAGGCGTCGCATGAGTGGACTTGCCACTCCCGCGGCCCTGTACCTGACATGCGCCCGTAGCTCAGTGGATAGAGCACCAGGCTTCGAACCTGGGTGTCGGGGGTTCGAATCCCTCCGGGCGTACCAGGTTCATCTTTTCACACGCGTCACAGCCTCGTTTGCCGCTCCTACGGCAACTGCAGCAGATAGGCCACGACGTCTGCGATTTCCACCTCTGTCATCGATGAGCTAAACGTCGTCGGCATCAGGTCCGGGAAAAAGTCCGGGACCACGAACGCATTAGGGGAGCGGATTGACTGGGTGACGTATTCAACGTCCGTCTTTCCGTCCACACGGTTTCCTGCACGCTCACTCAGCCCCGATAGCCCTGGGCCGACTACCGTGTCGGTCCCGGTCGAGTGACAACTGCTGCAACCCTGGGCCACGAACAGTGTCTCGCCGTTGGTCACATCAGGTTCTGGCGCGGCCGGGACTGAAGTCGCAGTCGGCTCCTGAGTCGCAGTTGGCTCCGATGCTGCCGTGGGCTCGGCCGTGGCGGTCGGCGCAGGTGCGGTTGTTGAGACCGGTGTGTCGTCACTATCGTCGCCACAGGCCACTGCGGCGATCATAACGACCGAGACGGCAAGTAGCAGACCGGTACGCCAGCGGACTTTGTTCCGGACAGATAACAACATTCACCTCCCAGCGAATTCGTCGGGGCATTGCGTCGGTGCGGCTCCACTCTAATTCGTTCCCGGTGCTTTTCCGGATTGGTTTTGGCCAGTAATGGTTGGCGAAGCGGGCACGTTGCGCTTATGGTTCCAGCGTATGAGTCGAGAATCCGTGAACAGGGAGATCGTTGCTTCCGCCTACGATGCACTCGTGAGCCAGGATGACGACGCGTTCCTGGATCCTCTGGCGCCTGACATTGAGTGGATCGTGCCAGGCCCACCGGATCACCCTGCAACGGGTACGCATCATGGCAAAGATGCTTTGCTCAAGATGTTTGGACGATTTGGAACCGTCGCCGAGCTACTTCACATCGAGATCGAACAGGTGGTCGGGGATGGTGACGTGATCGTGGTTCTCGGGCGCGAGCGTTGGCGGGTGCGTGAGTCCGGGCGAGAGTTCGAAACCATCTGGTCGAATGCAGTTCTCGTCGAGGACGGGTTGATCTCCCGGGTAACGGTTTGCGCCGATACCCACGACGAGATGGCGGCATACGCCGGGCGTTGACCTCGATCTGGAAGACTCAGGCCGGGTCGTCGTTCCATACCGGGACGTCTATGAAAGCTGCTTCAAGGGCCGATTTGCGCCCGGATTCAAGCCATGATGACTCGATGCCGTTCAGGATGAGTGTCCGTACCTCATCCGGCGTGAACGACAGATCGGCCATCAATTCCGCGTAATCCTGGCTGAGCGAGTTTCCGAACATAGCGGGGTCGTCCGAGTTGATTGACACCATCAGTCCGTGGTCAAAAAACTTCCGTACGGGATGTTCGGCGATGGACGAGACGACGGCCGTAGCAACGTTAGATAGCGGGCACATCTCGATGGGCAGTTGTGATTCGGCGAGCTGGCTCATTAGCTCAGGGTCATCTATGGCGCGTGTGCCGTGACCGATCCGCTCCACTTCAAGCGCATTTATGGCTCCCCTGACACTCTTCGCTCCAGCGGCCTCACCGGCGTGGATGGTCGTGTGCAGATCTAGTTCACGAGCACGACAGTACACGTCTGTGAAAAGCTCGGGAGGGTAGTTGTGTTCGGAACCTCCCATACCAATGCCGACAACGCCCAGAGATCGTAATTCAGCGACCTCTTCAAGCACTTCGGAAGCCGTCTCCGGGCCGAGATCGCGGACAAGGTCTGGGACTAGCGCCACCTCGATGCCGCGGACGCTGTCGAGACCCGTACGGACCGCTTCCAGCAAACGGCCGGTTTCAAGACCTTCCGGCTTGAAGCGTCCGGGCGAGATGAATGTCTCGGCGTAACGAATGTTCTCAGCTTTCATTTCTTCAGCGACGGCAGCGGAGAAGAAAGTGAAGTCTTCGTATTCTCGAAGGAAATTGTTCTTCCAGACCCACAGCTCGATGAAGTGTGGGAAGTCCCGGAAGCGGAAGTACTCCCGAAGTGCGTCCTCGTTCGGTACGAGCGGATCGCCACCGTACTTCTGGACAAGTTGCCATAGGGCCGGAATTGGAATGGCGCCTTCCAGGTGAAGATGCAGTTCTACCTTGGGAAGACTGCGGCACCAGTTGAGTAGCGGTGATTCCGCTTCCTGGCTTGAAGTCTGGTCAGTCACGTTGAGATAGCTCCATCGGCCTCAAAGGGTCCCGGAACCGAGCTGCGGGTAAATGTCCGGGTAGATGTTTCCAGGGACGTAGGGGTAATCCTCGAACCTGGACTCGTCGATCTCGATGCCGAGTCCGGGACCATCCGGGATGGCCAATTTGCCGTCTTTGACGTGATCGAGATCGAAAATCGGGTCCTTCAGGATGTCGTCCCGCAAAGGCTGATACTCCGAGCCGTCGTATTCGAGGATCACCTCTTCGACCATGGAAGCGAAGTGCATGTTCGCCGCCTGGCCAACAGCAGTTAAACCACCGATGTGGGGAAAGACGCGGATGTCGTTGGCTTTGGCCATACCAACCACCTCCAGGCACTCCAGGAAACCACCCGCCACCGTCACGTCAGGTTGCCAGTAGTCCGCTGCCTTGTAATCGGCAAGTTCTTCGAACTGGTGCACGGAGTACACACGCTCCCCGACGGCGATGGACACCGGTGACGCCGCTGCAAGCCTGGAAAGGCCCTTGATCCAAGTCTGTGGGATGGGCTCCTCGAACCAGAATACGTCCATTTCTCCCATATGCCGGGCGATACGTATGGCTGACTCCACGCCGTAGTTGCAATAGGCGTCCACCATGAGTTTGATGTCCGGCCCGATGTGCTTCCGCACGCCTTCCACTTGCTCCATGTCTTTTGCCGCGCCCGAGGCTATCCGGGTCTTTACGCCAACGAAGCCCAGCTCGAGTGCCTGATCGAAGAATTGCCCGTGCCATGCGGCGTCTTTCTCCGGGAACGTGCTGCCCGTCATGTAGAGCGGGATGGCGTCCACAAGCTTGCCGCCGAGTAGGGCGTTTACCGGGACATCCAGCGCCTTGCCCTTGATGTCCCAGAGCGCCGTCTCTAACGCCCCTATTACCTGCGACGAAATGCCGTTCACGCCGAGCCACGGGTTGAGATAACGCTCCATCTCCTTCTTGCGCAGCCGGATATCGAGCGGATCTTTACCAAGCAGCATCGGCGTCAGGATGTCATCCACCATCGTCTTCATCACGGTCGGGTAGAAGTGGCCGTAGGAGGTCGAAGCCTCGCCGTAACCGACTATCCCGGAGTCGGTTTCTATACGCACCAGCGCAAAGGCCCGGCTGAGGACTGGAAAGTCTTTCTGGTATCCAAGCGGGATGACCCTGATGGATTGGATTTTCACGGGTGAATTCAACTCCGGGCTGGCTTGTGTCTGCCTTGTAGTCGCGGGCCGCGCCGCAATTATGACGGCTACCCGGGTCGAATTGGGTCAGATCACCAGATTTGAACCACTTGTTCTTGCGTAAACGGGTTGATCGATCCCATGCCGGGGAATGACTGCTCGTACAACTCCGGCGGGACGTTGATGTCACCCAGGTAGAGATCGCCCACATGCGGCATCGCTTCCAGTTCCCGGACACCCTGCTTGGGAAGGGCGATCGTCAGGGTGGCGTCGGCGTTTATCACGGGCGTTCCGACCCTGCCTGAAGTCGCCTCAATTCCGCTGGGGAGATCGTTCGACAACACCGGTGTAAGTGAATCGTTGATCCGATTGATCAGCGTGGCGGCAGGCTCTCTGGGGTCGCCGATGAGACTGTATCCGAGTATCCCGTCGACCACAAGATCGAACATTTCGATATCTACCTTGTCCAGCGGCTCGACCGGAACGTCTCGCTCTTCTAAAGCCACAAGGAAATGGGAGGCTTCCGGGGTAAACCGCCCCGCGGGCGAGGTCAGAGTCACTGCTACGTTCACACCCATTTCCAGAAGACGCCCGCCACCTGAAAGAGCGCCCCCGCCATTTCCACCGGGACCGGCGACGATTAAAACGTTTGGCGAGGACGGTTTCCCGCCCCAAAATCGCTCTACGGCCAGGAACGCCAGGTTACGACCCGCCTGGTCCATCATCTGGAGGATAGGAATACCGAAATCGTCCACCATCGCCCGGTCGACTTCTTCCATCTGTGGACGCGTTAACCACGGCACGTCTCCTGCGAGTCGGGGGATCGAAGTCCGAGTGATAAGAATCGCCTCACGGTTATTTGGATTCAACATATCGTGGTATTCGACGGGCTTGACGCTGTTGTGACGGGTTGTCGCGTCTTATGTAGGATGTACCCGAAGCGTGCCGGGTTCCATCGTGCGCTTATGTAGGTGGGCTGCGAGGCCATTGTCACTCGTGCGCGTGGACCGGTTTTCGAAAGGCACGGTGATGATTGCGCTCGGAATATTGCTCCTGGTAATTGGCCCACTGTTTCTCCTGTTCCCGCACCAGATGGCGCGCCTTGGGCGTCCATCATCCCGTACCGGACGTGAACGGTACGAGCAGGGGCTGCGTACGCGTGGAGTTCGACCGGGTCATGACGACGAGAACGACATCAGCCGCGTTCGTGAACGGATCGCCGGTGGAATTATGAGTGTGCTGGGACTGCTCCTCATTTTCCTGGGCTAATCCGTCCAGCGCCGGGATTGAGCGTTATCGTGGATGTACGAAGCACGTCCCTTCACATCCAACGAGGACAGTTCACACGATGACGCTTATTTCATTTGCGATGATTACCCGTGGTTAATTCAGGCAGAGAAAGCGCCCGACAGAAGTTCATTGAGGACTTCCCCACGTTCTCCGGAACGGTAGCTTTGGACGGCCTTCGTGCACGTGGATACTCCCGCCTGGATGAGCAAGGGCACGTGTACCTGGACTACACGGGCGGCGGTTTGTACGACGTGGAGCAGGTCCGTTCACACGCAGAAATGCTGGAATCCACGGTGCTGGGGAATCCTCACTCCACCAACCCGACTTCTGACGCCAGCGGACGATTGATCGACGAGTTGCGTACGTCAGTTCTTGAGTTTTTCAACGCAGATCCAGATGAATACGTTGCAATCTTTACGGCGAATGCCACCGGGGCGATAAAACTGGTCGGTGAGGCTTATCCGTTTGCTCCGGGCGACAAATATCTGCTGACTTTCGACAACCACAATTCCGTGAACGGTATACGGGAGTTCGCTCGGGCAAAAGGCGCCGAGATCACGTACGTTCCGGTCGTACCCCCGGAATTGCGACTGGAAGAAGCCTTTTTACGTGAGCAACTGACCGCTACATCCACTGCGGAGCACAAGCTTTTCGCGTATCCCGCACAGTCGAATATGTCTGGGGTGCAACACCCTTTGGAGTGGATCAACCTTGCGCGTGAGAACGGCTGGAACACGTTGCTGGATGCTGCGGCATTCGTGCCGACGAACGGCCTCGACCTATCCGTCTGGAAACCTGACTTTGTTCCGCTGTCTTTTTACAAGATGTTTGGCTACCCCACGGGTATCGGCGCACTGATAGCGCGGCGTGAGGCGCTGGAAAAATTGGATCGGCCGTGGTTCGCCGGTGGGACGATCACAATTTCGTCCGTGCAGGCTGAGCGGCACTACATGGCGGAAGGGGAAGCTGCGTTTGAAGAGGGGACACCCAACTACGCATTGTTGCCTGCGGTGATTATCGGATTGGATCACCTTCGTGAAGTGGGGCAGGGGATGATCCACGACCGAGTTGGGGCGCTGACCGGCTGGCTGCTGGACCAGTTGACGATGATGCGCCATAAGAACGGCTCTCATCTGGTACGGATCTACGGCCCGATCAATACCGAAGCCCGTGGTGGGACGATCGCCCTAAACTTCTACGATCCCGATGGTCGGCTCATCGATCACCGCGCCGTAGAAGCACTTGCAAACCGGCGCATGATTTCGCTCAGGACAGGATGTTTTTGCAACCCGGGCGCCGGTGAGATAGCTCATGGGCTGACCGAGGCTGAGTTGGCTCCGGCATTTGCTGACCAGGAACGCATGACTTTCGAGCAATTCCTGGAGGCGTTAGAGCGTGACGGAGATAAAAGCGCGGGTTCGGTACGTGTCTCACTGGGAATAGTGTCCACATTCGACGATGCGTTCGCCTTCACCGATTTCGCTCGCAGCTTTTTAGACCAGCCAGCTCCCAGGACACCTGAAAGCACTGTTACCGGAGAGGATGCGATCGAGAGCTAGTCGTCCATGTCGGCGGCCTCTTGTTCCGCCGCCCATTCTCTCGCTCTACGCCGTGCGGCCTGTGGCGTGAGAGCGCTCATCCCGCGTCTGCGCAGGTCTAACCCGGCCTGGATCTGCTCCTCTGTCCTCAGCGAACGAGAGCGCATGTTCACCTCGAATTCGGCGATGTTCGCGGCGAACGCGTGCTTCCATCCGACGGTTCTGTCAAAAGCGGGTGACGTGTCCAGGCGACCGACGTCATTGAAGCTGTCCATGAACTGGAGATCGGCCGTCGTCTCGCCTTCCCATATGAACACCCGCTCATCGCCGCCAAGGTTGTACGCGCCTATGAGGTTGAGCGTTGGAGGGGCTTTTGCCTGCCAGATCGTGGCCCATAACTCGGGGTCTCTGTCGCGATCTGAGACGAAACGGGACACATACAGCATTTGGCGGCCTCTCCGGAAGCAAGAATCAAGCGGGATAGTTGATCTATCCCGCGAGTCCGGATGTTAGCCGAAAAGCGGAACTTGAGAGTTCGGGTTAGCGTTT
>JABIGL010000201.1 GCA_018650185.1 Chloroflexota bacterium | reverse complement strand
TGTTTTCGAGGACCATGTTGACCTGGGGATCTGAAGTCGAAGCGACCATATGTGGCTCCTGGGGCCTTAGGCCCACGGATTCGAGGGACTCAATTTTATAGAAATGTATTGGGCCGGGTTCAGCGTCTTGTGGAGGAGATCGTGGCCCAATTATAGGAACTACGGCATTTCGGGGTATTGCCTGCTACCATCCGCCTCGTTCGGTAAGAGTATTAACGGGAGGTCCGAATGCCCTACGCAGACAACAACGGTATCCGTATTAACTACGAACTTGCAGGTGACCCGGCGAAGCCACCTCTGGTAATGCAGCACGGAACCTCCGGCGATCTCAACACGTGGTATGACCGCGGATTCGTTCAGCGATTGGGAGACTCGTTTCATCTTGTGCTGATCGACGCACGAGGTGCGGGGTTGAGCGACAAGCCGCACGACGTTGCGTCGTACTCACAGGAAAAGAGGGGGGCAGACGTGATCGCCGTGTTGGACGCCGCCGGGGTCGGGCAGTCGCACTTCTTCGGTTACTCGATGGGCGGGCTTATCGGCGCTGCCGTGCTCCAGCATCACCCGGAACGGCTGTTGGGCATTGTTCTCGGCGGCTACAACCCGTACCACCCACGCTCACTCGCCACTCCAGCTGCGACACAGGCAGAGTTCGACGACGAGGTCAAGAACAGGCCAGGGCTTACAGACGGTGACCGGGAACGTTTGCTCAGGAATGACGTGATCGCACTGCACGCATCGATAGCGTCCTGGCCCGGTTCTGAAAGCCCGGAAAGTGTCCTCCAGAATTCCGTACCAAAGATGTTCTTCTGCGGCACTGAAGACCCGTCATTTGAAGGTGCGATACGTGCCGGGTCAGATGCCAACGATGCCCGGTTTTTCCCGGTTGAGGGTGCTGATCACGGGGCAGGCGGCGGCGCTGTAGATATCGCAGCGCCACGGATTCTTGAGTTCCTGGGATCGCTAACAGATGTGGGAATCGCTGGCGACTAGGCACGGCGAATTTTCATCTCCCGGCTTATTAGTTGAAACGAGAGCACTGGATGAGCACAGCAGACCGACTCGACATCACCCTCGGCGATGCGCTTTTCACGCTGCGTGCGATTCGGCGTATCAAACCGGATCCAATTCCTGACGCCGATCTCCAGACGATTCTGGATGCAGCGAGGCAGGCGCCTAATGGGGCCAACCGCCAACCGTGGCACTTCGTTGTGCTCAAAGATGCAGGGATTCGCCAAAAGTTTGGCGAGCTGTACAAAGTGGCCTGGTGGGCGAAGCGAAATGACGAGGGCTTCTTCAAACCTGAGGACATCCCGGATCATTACAAACTGGCCATGGCGCTCGCCGATAAAATTGGCAACGTCCCGGCGATAGTGCTGGTCTGCACCACGGCGCCGGGTGGTCGTGAATCGGTGATCCCGGCCACGCAAAACCTGATGCTTGCCGCACGGGCCCTCGGCATTGGCGGAACCCTCACCTCGCTTCACGCCGATGTGGAGGACGATGTTCAGAAGCTTGTCGGAATTCCGGATGGAGCAAGCGTTGTGTACTGCATCCCGCTCGGCTACCCGGAAGGCCGATTTGGTCCGGTGACACGCAAGCCGCTCAATGAAATCGTGTCGGTGGATAAATGGGGCACGACGCCGGACTGGGTATAGTCCCTGACTCGGTGAGACATCTAGAGTTGGGCGGAACATAACAAACAGGGTGTAGAGAGCGCATTGACGGTTGTGTTTACGTGAGGAGACTTCTCCCTCACCCCAACCCTCTCCCGCTGGGAGAGGGGGCATTCGGAATTGATTGATAAGGGGAGATAAATGGCGCGACTTAATCGGGTGATCGAACTCTGGGAGGCCGGGCAACCGGTCTACTACGTTGGCAGTCACACCGGCAACGAACTCACGTACGAAGCCGGTAAGCGCATGTCCAAAACGTGGGCTGACTACATCAACATCGGGATGGAGCACGGCGCGTTTGATATGGCCGGGCTCGACAATTTTATGAAGGGACTTGTAGACGGCGGACCCACCAACAGCGGGCACCGCACGCCTCCCGTGATCGTGGAAGCTCCGGTTGACGGTGGGTCGCTTGAGTCGATCAAGTACAACGCGTGGCAGTTTCGACAGATCCTGGCGCGCGGCGTCCACGGAATCCTGCTCTGTCAGGCGGAAAACCCGGCGGCGGTGAAGGCGTTCGTAGAAGCGTGCCGTTACCCGTTCCAGACAATCGGGGTCGGTGAAGGGCTGGATCACGGCGAGCGCGGTAACGGTGGACAGGCGTCAGCGGCGCCAATCTGGGGCATCTCAAATGAGGAGTACCTGGAGAAGGCCGAGCCGTGGCCACTTAACCCGGACGGCGAGATGATTCTCGGATTGAAGATCGAAAACAAGCGGGCACTGAACACGGTTGAGGCCACGATGAAGGTCCCGGGCATTTCTTTTGCCGAGTGGGGTCCGGGCGACATGGCGCTCTCCCACGGCTACCGATCCGCCCAGCAGCCGCCACGACCGCCGGAGCTGGAAGCAGCTCGCACGCGAGTCCGTGACGCATGCTTCGCTAATGGAGTGAAGTTCCTGGACGGCGGACCGCCCGAAACCGTGGCGGCCCGTATCGACGAGGGCGTCATGATTGCAGGTTCGCTGGAGGCCACTGCGGAGACCGGCCGGGCGCACACCAAGCGCACCGACGTGATGCCCATCTAGCTCGGCGCTTACCGGTTCTTAACGCAACAAGGCCCCCGGCTATCAAGCCGGGGGCCTTGTGATATTCCTGAGACTTGTCTGATCGACGGTCTAGATTCCGTCGATGATGTCGTTGAAGGTCTTGCTCGGGCGCATCGCTGCGTTCGCAAGTTTCGTGTCCGGCATGTAGTAGCCACCGAGTTCCTGCGCTGGACCCTGAGAATCGATGAGCTCCTGGAGGATCTTGTCCTCGTTGGCGCTCAAGGCCTCGGCGATAGGTCCAAATGTGGCGGCCAGTCCCGAATCTTCTGTCTGGTTTGCAAGCGCCTGAGCCCAGTAGAGCGTCAGGTAGAAGGTACTGCCACGGCTGTCCAGCTCGTTCACCACCCTCGATGGCAACCGCGAGTTGGACAGGTAATCGGCTGTGGCGGTGTCCAGCGCATCGCCAACGACCTTCGCACTCGCGTTATCGAACTGGTCGCCGAGATGTTGCAGCGAGGCGGCGATCGCCATGTACTCGCCCATGGAGTCCCAGCGTAGGTGCCCCTCCTGCTCGAACTGCTGCACGTGCCGAGGCGCTGAACCACCGGCACCGGTCTCGAACAATCCGCCACCGTTCAACAACGGAACGACCGATAGCATTCGTGCGCTTGTGCCTAGTTCGAGGATCGGGAACAGGTCTGTCAAGTAGTCACGCAGGACGTTTCCTGTGACGGAGATCGTGTCCTCGCTTCTGCGGATTCGCTCAAGAGAGAACTTGATCGCCTCAACCGGGGCAAGGATCCGGATGTCCAGACCGTCTGTATCGTGATCGCCCAGGTAGGCGTTGACCTTCTTGATGAGTTCGGCGTCGTGCCCACGCGTGCTGTCCAACCAGAAGATTGCTGGTGATCCCGTGGCGCGTGCCCGGCGGACCGCCAGCTCGACCCAGTTGCGGACCGATACGTCCTTGGTCTGGCAGGCGCGCCAGATGTCGCCAGTCTCAACCGCGTGTTCCGTCAGCGTGTTGCCGCCGGTATCCACGATCCGAATCGTGCCGTCCGAGATGGCTTCAAATGTCTTGTCGTGAGAGCCGTACTCCTCAGCCTTCTGAGCCATCAGCCCAACGTTCGGTACGCTGCCCATGACTGACGGGTCGAACTGTCCGTGTTCCTGGCAGTCGCGGATAGCGGCGTCGTACACACCGGCGTAACTGGAGTCCGGGATAACGGCCTTCGTGTCCTGGAGGTCGCCGTCAGCATTCCACATCTGACCGGAGTCACGGATCATTGGCGGGATAGACGCGTCGATGATCACGTCGCTCGGCACGTGCAGGTTCGTGATGCCTCGGCCGGAGTTGACCATGGCGATCCCCGGACCCTCTTCATAGGCGGTCTGGATATCGGCTTCGATGGCTGAGCGTTCAGCATCCGGGAGATCGGCGATCTTCAATAGCAGGTCGCCGACGCCGTTATTTTGGTCCACGCCAATTCTGGCGAAGGTGTCTGCGTGCTTCGTAAACACCTTCTCGAAGTAGGCCCACACCCCGTGACCGAAGATGATCGGGTCGGAGACCTTCATCATGGTCGCCTTCAGGTGGAGAGAGAACAGGACATTCTTCTCGCGGGCGTCCTTGACCTGCTCCTGCAGGAAGCTCACGAGCGCTTTTTTGCTCATAAACGTGGAGTCGATAACCTCACCCTCAAGCAGCGGGAAAGCTTCCTTGAGGACCGTTACCGTGCCATCCGCTCCAACGTGCTCGATAGTCACCGACGTGGCCGCAGGGACCGTGACCGCCTTCTCGTTGTGGCGGAAATCGTTGTCTGACATCGCCGATACGTGCGTCCCGGAATTTTCGGGCCACGCGCTCATGTTGGGCGGGTTCGCCTTTGCGAAATCTTTGACCGCCTTAGGAGCCCGTCGGTCGGAGTTGCCTTCCCGGAGGACCGGGTTCACTGCACTTCCCATGGCGACGTCGAATCGGGCCTGGTTTGCCCGCTCTTCATCGTTGGACGGCGCTTCCGGGTAGTCGGGTAACGGGAATCCCCGCGCCTGTAGCTCCTCAATGCAGGCCTTCATCTGTGGGACGGAGGCACTGATATTTGGGAGCTTGATGATGTTTGCTTCAGGTTCTTCAGTGAGGTCGCCCAGCTCGGTCAGATCATCCGGCACTTTATTATCGCCAAGCAGGTCCGGGAACTGCGCGAGGACACGGGCGGCGAGAGAGATGTCCCGTGTTTCGACCGACACCCCGGCAGCTCCAGCGAACCCGGAAACCACCGGGAGGAGTGCATGGGTCGCGAGTGCGGGCGCTTCGTCGGTCCATGTGTAGATGATCGAGGGCGAGTTGCTCATATTGATCCAGTAGTTACTTCAGATGTTTGGACGTTAGATCAGCGTGCCAGTATAGGCACGAAAAGCGCTCGTGGGTGCGAGGGCGTGCGCGTACGCGGCTTGGAGCGTCTGGTCAGGTGAGCGTCGTCGCCGGGTAGGGCTAACCGACTTCTTCTTCTACCGCTTCGTCCAGTGCACGTGCCCTCAACTGGCCGCAACCGGCGTTGATGTCGATGCCCTTTTCCTGACGGACTGTGTTTGGAATTCCTGCGCCATGGAGGATCTCCCGGAACACGGAACTTCGGCGATCACTCGGGCGTTCGTACGGGCCATTTTCCGTCGGGTTTACCGGGATCAGGTTCACGTGGCACATCAGGCCACGTAGCAATTCAACAAGCTTCCGGGCGTGCTCCGGTGTGTCGTTTTCGTGGTCCAGCAGAACGTACTCGAAGAAGATCCGACGGTTCGTCGCCTCGACGTAGTCGCGGCAGGCCTGAATCAGGCGGGCTATCGGGTAGCGCTTGTTGACCGGCATCGTCCGGGAGCGGGATTCGTCATCCGGGGCGTGGAGCGATACAGCCAGGTTGATCTGGTAGGGCTCCTTGATCAGTTTGCGGATCTGCGGAACGAGACCCACCGTAGAGATGGTCAGATGGCGTGCGCCGATGTTCATGCCCTGGCCATGGTTCATGATGGCAACGGACTGCATGGTGTTGTTGTAGTTGGCAAGCGGCTCGCCCATACCCATGAAGACGACGTTAGTGATCTCTGTCACCTCGTCTTTCTTCGATTTTCCGGCGGCGACGTCCGCTGCGTTTTCTTCACGGATCACGCGACGCATGTGGAGGACTTGAGACACGATTTCACCGGGCGATAGTTGCCTGCGGAAACCCTGCTGTCCGGTGGCGCAAAAGGTGCAGCCCAGTGCGCATCCGGCCTGCGTGGATATGCAAACGGTGCGACGCGCTCTGCGGTGCCCGTCCAGCCCGTAGCGCATCAAGACGGTCTCGATAAGTTCCCCGTCTTGAAGGCGAAATAACACTTTGTCGGTGGACCCATCAGCTGAACGAAGTTCTATCTCTGGTGTAATCGGGGACACCTGGTATCGCTCATTAAGGGCGGCTCTGAACGGCTTCGCAAGGGTGGTCATATCGTCAAATGACTGGAGGCCCTCGTGATAGAGAGAACGCCAGAGTTGACGGGCGCGAAATGCCGGTTGGCCGAGCTGAGAAACTACGTAGTTGAGGTCGTCCTCGCTCACATCAAGGATGGAGGGGAGGAGCGCTTCTGATGGCGCGTCCGTGGGGTCTGTGGTTTCTGGGATTTCAGGGGATTCAGAATTCTGAGGGGCGAGGGTCACTGTCGGAGCGGTCCTTACGTTGAGAATTATCTGACGGGGAACTCGGATACGCCTGAATGATGGATGGCGCGGAGTCAGATGGGGTTACTGGTGGTGGGAGTGTTCCCCGTGCAATTTGGCTTGTGGTCGCACTTTGGCGGGAACACTTCTGTCAATTCTACGGCCCCCACAGGAAGGAAGCGACTGATTTCGTCGTATTACGCTGTGTCGCTGCGAAATTGCTGGTTCCTGAAAGCGCCGAATTCCGGAAAATTGCCTGTCTACAGGATGTTTAATCGTCGCTGCTATACTTTTTGACTTCATCCTCGTAGCGCCGCCGCTTTCCCGTCGGTCTTTTGACCTGCATTGACGGCTGTTTGAGCGACCCGTCCGTACGTGGATCCCAGAGGCAAGCCATGGCACGTGAAGAATTTGACCGCGATCTTCAACAACTCGAAGCAGAGTTGGTGTTGCTTGGCGCACTTGTAGAAAGTTCGATCTTTAGCGCATTGAACGCTATCAAGAATCGTGATCTGGAACTTTCCAAGAAGGTGATCGAAGACGATGATCTGATCGACGAAAAACGTCACGTCGTTGAAGACGCCTGTGTGGATCTAATTCGGCGTGAAGCTCCGGTCGCCGGGGACCTCAGGCGCATCGTTAGCTCGCTGCACATAGCGGGTGAGCTTGAACGCATGGGAGATTACGCAGAAGGAATTGCGAAGATCAGCCTGATGATGGGACCGGAGCCGCCTCTCAAAGAGCTGATCGACATCCCGGCGATGGGAGAACGTGCTGTACACATGCTCAAGCAGAGCCTTGATGCGTTCCTGACGCGGGATGACGACGAAGCGAAGCAGGCAGCACTGGCGGTCGGCCCCGACGACGATCTTGTGGACGATCTGTACCGCAAGGTGCGTGTTGATCTGCTGGCGCTTATGAAGGCTGATCCCGGAAACGTTGAGCGGGGAACATACCTGCTCTGGGCCGCCCATAACGTGGAGCGCATAGCAGATCGCGCCACCAACATCGCGGAACGGGTCGTTTACCAGGCAACCGGTGACCGTGTCCGGGTTGGTGCAGGCAAAGAAGAGCGTGTGCTGGAGACGCCCGGTTAAGTAGCCGGTACGCCTTCTGTCCCTGTAACTGCTATGCAGTCTTAAAAAGAATTGGCTCGCGCCCGGAATCTTTCGCGGGCGGCCAGATTCGGGGAAGCGGCGGCGGTGCCTTGAAAGGCGACCGTCTCCGAAGGGTTAGTACCGACAACACAGGTCGCTGCTCCGGATCTGGAGCCTGCCGCGTGCCCTCACGGTCCTGTTTCAAAACGCGGTGAACGGTCCGGGTGCTTACCTCGAAACGTTCTGCGATATCGGCCACGGAGAGGTTGTCAACGCGTCGTGCAGCAATCATCGCCTCGTCACGGCTCTGTCGACTCTCACGTTGCAACCAGCCGGGGTCGTCAAACTTGCAGATTGGGAGAGGGCAATTAAGGCAGGAGAACGACACTTCACAGCCGTCATCCCGGAAGCTCATGTTCTCCGGCAGCGTGTCCGCACGGACGAGTCTGATTGTGGTCATGGTGTCGCCTCCTCTACGTCGTCTGAGTTACTGAAGGAAATTGGTGTAGCGGTGAGAGCGTTCGATTAACGAGCTGTTGCCGGTACCGGTTCGACAGCCGTGTCAAAGTGCCGACGTACCCCGTCACGCCACTCTTTAGTCAGGTTTGAACGACGTACTCGGTCGAAAAGAGACTCGTGTCCGTCCGACGACCTGGAAGACGTGCTGTAGAACACCGTCGTCAGGCCTCGTGAAGATGCTCGTGGAGCAACACGTGTGCGGAACCAGTCCGTCGGAACCTGGTCTGCGGCCACGACCTCAAGCAATGTGTTCGGGCGAGTGGGCATGCCCGGGACCTTCTCGTCGGACGGTGCATCCACGCTTATGAACATTTGCCAGGACTCAACTAGTTTGACGCAGCGTCCGCCCGCGGAAGTCCACAACCCGGAGAGGCCGGCTCCATCCAAGGCCGTTGTGAGCGAGTGCATCGCCGGGTAGGTGTGTTCTAAGAAAGAGGGAGCAACACGGGCCGATACGGAACCTGTGCCCATGCCGACGGTCATGAGTAGCAATTCGATCTGTGTTGAGATCGAAATCGCCTCTGCCTCGGACTGAACGGAGATCGAGAGGGTCTCGCCCCGCTTATTCACCACGCTGTCTATGACCGCACGTGAAAATTCATCTGCGCCGTTAAGCAGCCCGGGGGATTCGACTACGGATTCGGAAGAGATGGCATCGTGCGTAGCGGATGCGGAAGTGCGGGTGGCTAGTGTTGTCATGTCCTGTAACCTCTCAGTGCCGGGCAACTTGCGTCTGATTCCCGGTGACTGTTCAATCCGGTTAGATGAATGTCTTACCCATCTCCAACACCGGTATTAGAACGTCTGTTCGGATACTAGAACAAGCGTTCTGGTCTTGTCAAATCCCAATCGTTACGGGATTAATGCATCCCGTTTGACGGGGCAATTGAGCGGACCTAGGCTTCCGCCAAACCACACCTAATAGACGTATAAAAATCAAGAATTGCAGAGCACATGAACGCCGAAATCATCGCCATCGGAACCGAACTACTGCTGGGCCAGATCGTAGACACGAACTCGGCATGGATCGGTCAACGTTTTGCCGACAACGGAATAGACCTGCACTACACGAGCACGGTTGGCGATAGCCGGACGCGGATGCTGGACACGCTCAAGCGTGCGCATGGCCGCTCTCATGTCGTTATAACGACAGGCGGAATAGGTCCGACTCAGGATGATCTGACACGGGAGATAGTGGCCCAGTTGATGGGACGAGAGGTGGTGGTTGATCCGGATTCTCTCGTAGAGCTCAAAGAGCGATTTCAGAAGCGCGGCTTCATCCTGACCAAGAACAACGAAAAGCAGGCGGAAATCCCAGAAGGTGCGCGGATCTTTCGCAATCCCAACGGAACAGCACCTGCATTCATGGTGGAAGACGATGCTGGCGTAATCATCTCGCTCCCGGGTGTGCCCTTTGAGATGAAGTGGCTCATCGACAACGAGGTCATTCCTTTCATCAAAGATAAGTTCAACGTTACGGACGTCATCCAGTACCGGGTTCTCAAAGTCGTAGACCTTGGTGAGAGCAACGTGGACCACCTGATCGGCCATCTGATGTCGGACGACGGAAACCCCGGCGTTGGAACAATGGCGCACCCAGGACAGGTTGATGTGCGGATAGCCGCTCGCGCCAGCTCGGAGGCCGAAGCCGAGGAGTTAATTGGACCTGTGGAAGCGGAAGCCCGAGAACTTCTGGGTGACAACGTATTCGGGGCGGAAGATGACACGCTTGAGGGCGTGATTGGAGGTCTTATCGTAGATAAGGGACTCACCGTTGCAACCTATGAGGATCTGGCTGGAGGAGCTATTGCAGACGCCTTTCAGAAGGCCGCTGGGACGGCATTTGTAGAGGGAAACATCGTCAACTCGAACGAGGCGTTGGAGCGGCTCGCGAGTTCGGGCGGTGAGACGCCCCCGTTCGCCGACGGACCGGAGCGGGCGGCGGCTCTGTCACGCGCAGTCAGGGTAGTTTCAGGTGCGACGCTCGGTGTGGCGGTTCATGCAGTGGAAGAAGGCGATCAACGCACAGAGAACCTTGGGCGTGGTGAGACATATATCGCAGTTACCGACGCCGATGGGACGCATACGCGGCACGTACGTTCAGCAGGCAGGGGAGTGCCGGACCGCCGGCGAGCCGCGCTGAGCAGCCTGAGTCTTGTGCGAAGGGTGTTGATGGGGTTGAACGAGTAACTTCCAGTAACGCCTATCTCCAGGCCACGGGCGTAAAATTGATCCCGGCACATCAAGAATAGGTGTGATCAAATTTACGTCAGACCGTTGAAGGATTCCGATGGCGCGTGTACTGAAAAATTACAGGGTTCTTCTTGCGGTTGTGCTCATCGCAGTAGTCGCGTGCACAGGTAACGACCCGGAACCCACTCCGGCGCCGGAACCCACGCCAACGCCGGTGCCATCCGTCGACATCTCCGCTCTGGGAGCCGATCCCGCACAACTGGCTTCGCTTGGGATAACGGAATCGGATCTTCAATGCCTGGCGCTTGAGGTAGAGACCGAGATCCTCACGCAGCTTTTCGTAAATGACCTGACTCCTGCAGATGCGTTATCAATTCTCCCCGCGCTCCAGGCGTGTGACGTAGACCTGGCTCAACTGATATCAAACGCGGACGACATCCTTGCGGAGTCGTCTGGTCCAGATTACGGAGGGTTGGACAGCCTTCCTTTCACGGCGGAACAGATCGCCTGTATCGTCCTGGTAATCGACGCTGAGACGCTTGAAGAACTGGTCGGCGGCGCTGCATCGATTACCTCCATTGGTCCCGTACTTGAGGCGCTCACGGGTTGTGGGATTAGCCTGATCGATCTTCTTGCCATCGACAATCAAGTTGGGGTCGATACGACGCTGGACGATGCGACCGGAGGAGATGTACCTCTCGACATTCCTGAGCTACTACCGGGCTCACTGGACGCGCCGGACATTTCGGAAATTGTAGAGACGGGTGATATCGAAGATTTGACGGATCTCGCAGGAGACCTGCCTTTCTCTACTGAACAGGTGGAGTGCCTGACTGAAGAGATTGATCTCGAGCAAATTGAGGCGCTGGTCGCAGGAGAGGTGGACCCACTCAGTATGCTGTCCTTGATCGGCGTTTTTAGCACCTGCGACGTCAGCCTGGATGATCTCGGCAACTGATCGAAAACAGGGCTTAGTCAGGGCAATTCACTGCTAGACTCGTTCGATTAAATTCTGGAAATGGCCTGATTACTGGCCAGGCGATTATTGATTACTCCGACTAACGATTTTTCAAGCAACAATCCCGATCAGACACACCACGTGGACGTACCGGTGGCGGAGAAAGTCTGTCTCGTAACCGGCGGCGGTCAGGAGCGTGGCATGGCCGTTGCTGAGGCGCTTGCGCGAGCGGGCGTTAAGACGATCGCACTCACGTACGCCGAGGATCGGGATCCGGCACATGAGCTTTACGTAAAGATCCAGTCGATGGGTGTCGGATGTCTGCTCGCCAAAATGGACGTGACGGACCGGAAATCGGTGAGGCAGGTTCTTCTCTGGGTGAAGGACCAGGTTGGACAGATAGATGTGCTGGTGAACGCCGAGCAGTCCGAGTGGCCTGACGCGATTGGCACCGCATCCCCGGGAGAACGCCTACAGGCGGTTGGCGTCAACATCCGAGCGCAGGCGCTTACGGCAGACGAAGTGCTGCCGTTCATGAGTATTCAGAGGACCGGTGGCCTTGTTGTTGGCGTAGGCGTGCAGGACGAGATAACGGACGCACTCAACGCATTTGATGAGCCAGGAGTTCCGGTGTCTGTAGCGGCTGCGATTTCGCCGATGAGGGCGCTGGCTGCATCACGTCAGGTGACGTTGAGTGTGCTGCCGTTCGGTGAGCCGACCACGTTGGCAGAGGCGGTTGTGGAGCTGGCAACGACGTAGCTGGCGCGGTCTGGTAGATGTCCGCGGTAACGGCCTCCTTGCGCAGGTTTGTCACTCGCCGGGACCCTCAACGGTCATTCTGAACCCGACGCGAAGAATCTCACGGGTTTCTGTTCGTCTCAGTTGAATTAGATCGTCAGGTTCGTTCGGCGGCTTGCACTAGACGAATGTCCAGCTTCCTCTCGCGCCACGATCGTAGTAGGCGTGACGAGGTGTGGTGCGGGAGAACGGCGTAATTGAGTTCTCGGCCAGGAGATACTTTGCGTCGGGCTCAGAATGACAAGAGCTTGTGGCTGCGCACAACAGATTCGTGTTGGTCGAAGGCCTAAAAACGCTCGTACAGGACAACATTACCGAACAATCAGTCGCCCCAATAATTACCCTTCGGGGTTAGTTTGGGAACTCTATTGCTGCCCTTACGCCCATGAACGGGGCGACGACTATCAGGACGATTCCGATCGCCAGCCTGAGGTTGTTGGTGTTCATCTGACCTGTCCGGAGTGCGCCCAGGTAACTGCCAACCATTCCCGTGATGCCAAGTAGCGCGATCAGCAGGACGTCGACATCGCCATTGATCAGTTTGCCTACGAATCCGGAGGCCCCGACGAGGAGCCCGATAATCGTGTTGGTGCCGACGGCTATCGCGGGGTGAAGTTTCAGTACGTTAACAAGCGCGGGCATGCGTACGGTACCAAGCACCAGCCCGACCGCGCCGCCAAGCACGCCGATTAAAAATCCGACGGCGGTCTCCAACAACAGGCGTCGGGTTCCCGGTAGCGGCTGTTGCATCGACTCTGGTTGAGAGTCTTCGGAATCTCGTGATCGTAATGCTCGGGCCAGCGCAACGAGCCCCGACCACAGCAGTACCAGCGTCACAAGAGATAGCAGAATCCAGACGCGTATGGAGTCAGAGGCCAGGCTACCTACGAATGCACCGATAAATGATGGGACGCCGATCAGGATCACGACCCGGAATGCGATGCGTCCGGATCGGTAGTGTTCCCATCCGCTGGTCATCGCGGTGACGACGCTGACCGCCAGGTTCACCCCCGCGGCGACAGGGACACTGATGCCAAAAGCTATGAGCAGCGGCAGGCGTACTACGCCGAGCGCCATTCCGACCATGCCAGATACGTAGGCGACGCCGAATGCAAGGACGGAAAGCAGGACGATCTCTACTGTCGAAAGGTCGGACAGGGGGCTTTCTGACCACACGCTCAACAGAGTCATCATGAGGTCACTGACCACGGCGTGATCAGGTGTGAGTTACGGGGAGCCGGGTGGAACGAAATCACAGACCCGGACCCCCGCATACAAGCGCAGTCTGTATCGCAACAGGAGCATGTGGACGATGAAGCTGGACGCGACTCGACGTCGGATCGATCTGTCGTCGTATTTATCGTCTGGCAGTGCATTCAGAGTGTTGTCTAAACTTCTGGATCTTCCAGCTCAAGCTCGTCCAGCATCATTTCCAGTTCGTAAATCTGGAAGCGGTCCGGCTTGACGGCAGGGTGCCGGGCGAATGCGGCCTTGAAGATTCCGCGTCGCACAAGAATCTCCTTGTAGATCCAGTTATCCAGGCCCTGCGGCTGTTTGAGCGTACGGATCAGTGCACCGTATCGCCTGAACTCGGTCTCGGCGCCTTCTTCGTCACCATCCTGCCAGCGCTCCCATACGTCGACGAAGACCTCCGGGATGACCGAGCCGGGCATGGATCCTACCGAACCACGACGGAGTTCCTCAAACAGGAAAGTACCGCCCGCACCGCCAAACAGGATGAGATCTTTTGCGATACCGGACGCCGCATCTCTTAATGCGGCTGTCTCCGCCATGCGCGGTACTGTAGGGGCTGTCTCGACCTTGATGTAGCAGAGGTTTTCGCTACGGTTTGCGATCTCGATCGCCATGCCTGGAGGTACCTGTGCTGTTGCCTGGTCCTGCAGGAATATAGGGATCTCTACTGAGGCCCCTACTCGTCCGAAAAATTCAATGATTTCACTGGCCGGCATCGGGATGAAGCTGGGAGGCCGAATCATCAACGCATCAGCGCCGAGCTCCTCTGCGCGTTTCGAGTAGTGAACCGTTACGTCCGTACCCATGCCACCGGTGTTCATGACGACCGGAACACGGCCATCTGCTTGCTTCACTACAGATGTCAGGACTTCGTCCCGTTCGGGATCAGTGAGCTTGTAAATCTCGCTGGCCACGGCGATTCCAACGCCGTTTACGCCGACGCCGATCATCCATTCGACCTCGCGTTCGAGGTCCTCGAAATCGACCTGACCCTTATCGTCGAAGGGCGTCGCCAGGATCGGGATTATTCCCTTCATGGTGCGATCAACCAAGGTCGCGCTCCCTGTGTCTGTGCCTGTGTTCGTGAATAAGGGTGATCGTACGAATCGGTTTATCGATCCGTTATTTTCCGATCAGATCTAGCTCTTCCAGTATGGCGTCGAGCTCTTTCATCGCCTGTTCGTCAATCCTCGATGCGGGTTGCCTGGGCTGCGATGTCTCCTGGAAAATTCCGCGCCTGAACAGGATGCGGTCGTTGATCCACATCGCCGCGCCCATTCCCTGCGCGATGGTCCGATTCAGCGCTGCGTAGCGACGGTACTCTGCCTCGGCGTCCGCCTCGTTACCTGCCTGGAAATCATCCCAGACCCGGGCGTACACATCAGGGATCACGGACCAGGGCATCGAACCCTGCGAACCGCGCCGCGCCTCCTCAAGCAGGAACCCGCCACCAGCGCCGCCGAACGGGATCAGGCCGGATGCCCCGGAGCGGGCCACCAGCTCTGCGATGCGCGGGACGCACGGAGCGACCTCTACTTTGATATAGCAGAGATTTTCATGCGCCCTCGCCAGTTGGATCGCCAGGGCCGGTGGAACCGGTGCGCCGCCCACGTCCTGCATGAAGATCGGTATTTCCACCGCCTCAGCAATGGCCACGTAGTACGAGGTCGTTTCAGCTGCCGAAAGCTGGTTGAAGGACGGCGGCTTGATCATCAACGCACTTGCGCCCTGATCCTGCGCGGCCTTCGCGTAGTCGATCGCAACTCCGGTGCCTTCGTGCCCGGTGTTCATGACTACTTTGAGTCGGCCCTTTGCTGCCTCGACCACGGTTTTGAGAACGAGCCCGCGTTCGCTATCTGAAAGCTTGTAGACCTCTGAAGCCAGGGCGATGCCGACGCCGGGAATGCCGTGACCAGCGATCCAGTCGACCTCATGCTGGAGGTCTTCTATCACGATGTTGCCCTGCGGGTCGAAAGGAACCGCCAGGATCGGGAAGATGCCGCGCATATTGCGGTCGACCATTGGAACTCCTCAATGCAGGTACCCCGGAGAAATGGGGCTGGCCGGAGATTATCTCTAAGAAACGAGTTGAGGAACGATGTTTAACAGAATTCCGGCCACTGTGGCGGTCCCAATCACCCCGGCAATGTTCGGTCCCATAGCGTGCATGAGGATGAAATTGTCCGGATCTTCCTTGCTGGCCATGTCCTGAACCACCCGCGCCGCCATTGGGACAGCTGAAACTCCGGCCGCGCCGATCATGGGATTGATGGGATTCTTACGGTTGAACAGGTTCATCGTTTTGGCGAGCAGTAGCCCTGAAACCGTCGCCACCATGAAGGCAAAAAGACCGAGCAGGAAGATGCCGATTGTCTCTGTCTGCAGGAACACACGGCCGGGCATGAGCGAACCGACTGTCAGCCCGAGCAGGATGATGACGATGTTCATCAACTCGTTTTGCGCTGTATTGGCGAGGCGGGGAACTACGCCAGACTCCCGGATCAGGTTGCCGAACATCATGATGCCGATAAGCGGAACGGCCTGCGGGACGAGCACGCCGATCACGATGGTGGTCAGGATCGGGAACATGATCTTGACCCGGCGTGAGACAGGTTTGGCCGAGTACTCCATCCTGATCCGGCGCTCGCGCTGTGTGGTCAGGAGCTTGATCACGGGCGGCTGGAT
>JABIGL010000021.1 GCA_018650185.1 Chloroflexota bacterium | reverse complement strand
GAGACTAGTGCCATCGAACACCAGCTCGTCTTGACCGCCGACCTGGTTCACGTAACAGGCGTAGACCTGGTTCCTGTGCGCCAGGTCACCGATCAGGTCTCGTCGTACGCCGTCCTTGCCGCGCTCAAACGGCGAGGCGTTGATGTTGATATTGACCTCGGCGCCTGCGGCACGTTCAACCTCGGCAGGGCCGACCGGCTCCCACACGTCCTCGCAAATGCTCATGCCGATTCGAACACCACCGAAATCGATCACGGGACAGTCAGTGCCGCGCTCAAAGTAACGCATCTCGTCAAAGACGCCGTAATTGGGAAGATGGATCTTCCGGTACACCGCGACGATCTCTCCATCGCTCAAAAACGCTGCGGCGTTGTACACCGGCTCGTCACGCTCCGGTGACCCGTCCACGAACCCGACGATAGCGGCGATTCCGTTCGTCTCGTCGGCGATGCGCTCAAGGGCTGTCCGGTTGTCGGCGACAAACCGTCGATGCAGCACAAGGTCTTCCGGCGGATATCCGGTGATAGCAAGTTCAGGAAAGGCAACGAGTTCTGCACCCGCGGTTCGAGCGGCGGCGATGCCCTCAAGAATGAGGTCTGCATTGCCGTCGATGTCGCCGACCGAGGTGTTCACCTGGGCCAGCGCTATGCGGAGAGTCCGCACGTATCAGACCTCCTTACTCGGCCCCAGTCACAGTGTCTTGGGGTAGTACCTCATCGTGGTGACCCATTACGGGAGAAGTCCATCACATAAAACTCCCGTTGGGAGCCTAGACGCCGCCCCGGACGTAACCGGTGACCCGCGGGAGCTGCGTCGCACCCGTGAGCCATGCATCGACACCACGTGCCGTGCGACGACCACCGGCGATGGCGTGTACCACGAGCGACTGTCCGCGCTGCATATCGCCTCCGGCGAACACGCCGTCCACGGAGGTCATGAAGTTGCTGTCGGTAGCCACGTTCCCGCGTTCATCTAGATCGACGCCAAGGTCGGACAGCAGCCCGCCCCGTTCACCGTGGAGGAATCCCATCGCCAGCAAAACAAGTTCCGTCTCGATGGTGAACTCGGAATCCGGCACTTCGATCATCTTCGGGCGCCCGCCATTCGGGTCCGGTTCCCAGTCCACCCGCACAGCGGTCAGGCTCTTCAACTTGCCGTCTTCGCCGTTGAACTGCTTCGTCAGGATGTCGTAATCCCGGATACCGCCCTCTTCATGTGCGGAAGACGTGCGGAAAGTCATCGGCCACTGCGGCCACGGGTTAGAGTCCTCGTTACGGTCGGTCGGAGGCTTCGGCAGGAGTTCGTACTGGTAGGTCTCGACCGAGCCCTGGCGATGCGATGTGCCCAGACAGTCAGCACCGGTGTCACCACCGCCAAGAATCACGACCGTCTTTCCGTCTGCCGTAATTGTGTCGTCCGGACCAAACTCCTGGCCATCCTGACGCCGATTGCTCTGCTTCAGATAGTCCATAGCGAAGTGGACGCCGTCCAGATCGCGTCCGGGGACGGGCAGGTCACGCGGTACCGTTGAGCCACCACAGAGGACGATGGCGTGGAAGTCGGCCTTGAGCTGGTTGGTAGGGTAGTCACGCCCGACGTTGGTCGAGGTGCGGAACTCGATCCCCTCATCCCGCAGTTGCTGTACGCGTCGCTGTACAACCGTCTTCTCAAGCTTGAAGTGCGGGATGCCCAGAGACAGCAGTCCACCAACGACCTCGTCGCGCTCGAACACCGTGATCGAGTGACCGGCGCGGTTTAACTGTTGGGCTGCGGCAAGTCCGGCCGGGCCGGAACCGATGATGGCGATCTTCTTACCGGTTCGTTTCTCGGGAGGTTGGGGCGTGATCCAGCCCTGTTCCCAGCCCTTCTCGGAGATCGATTTCTCGATCATCTCGATGGCGACAGGATCCTGGTTAATGTTCAGCGTGCATGCCGCTTCGCACGGCGCGGGGCAGACCCTCCCGGTGAACTCCGGGAAGTTGTTTGTGGCATGGAGTTCGGCGATCGCCGCCTCCCAGTCGCCGGAATAAACGAGATCGTTCCAGTCAGGAATCAGGTTGCCAAGCGGGCAACCGCTGGACGAGTTACAGAATGGGACGCCGCAATCCATGCAGCGCCCGGCCTGCGTCTTCGCCTGGTGCTCGGACCAGTTCTCGTACACCTCGCGCCAGTCGTTCAGGCGCTCGGCGACGGACCGCCTGTCAGGCAGATTCCGATCCCATTCCATGAAGCCGGTGACTTTACCCATAT
>JABIGL010000200.1 GCA_018650185.1 Chloroflexota bacterium | reverse complement strand
CGGCTTTCGGTGCGGAGGTAATCAAGGTTGAACCCCCCGGCGAGGGCGATGTTGCACGTAAAGTCGGGCCGTTTCCGGATGAGAGCGAAGATCCAGAGGCGAGCGCTCTCTATCTGTATCTGAACACAGGTAAAAAAGGACTCACGCTGGACCTGTCTTCGGACGAAGGCGCCTCACTGCTTAAAGAACTGGTGGCGCAGGCCGACGTGCTGGTCGAGAACTTCGTTCCGGGAACCATGGAGTCGATGGATCTGGACTACTCCACCCTGAGTGCCATCAACCCACGATTGGTGATGGCCTCGATCTCCAACTTTGGTCAGACGGGCCCGTACCGCAACTACAGGGCCGACACGATGGTCGAGATGGCTCTCAGCGGTCAGATGTACGTCAACGGCCATCCTGATCGTGAACCACTGAGCAGCACCGGATATCAGCCGTCGTACCAGGCCGCCCTGTATGCGTACAGCGGAATCGTGGCGGCATTGCTGGCGCGTGATCGGGACGGCACCGGTCAGCACGTGGACATTTCAATTCAGGAAGCCATGGCCTCAGAGCACCAGTTCACGCTTAACGGCTTCACCGCCACCGGCAGGATCAGGATGCGCGCTGGGAATCGCTACGGCTCGGTGCATCCAACCACGATCCTCCCCTGCAAAGCCAGCAACGGGAAACCGGGTTTGGTGTCGTTGGGAATCAGCGACCCGACCCAGTATGTCCTGTTCCTCCAGTTGCTCGACATGTCTGAGCTACTGGACGATCCACGCTTCGCCAACCCAACGCTGTGCGCGAACAATCACGAGGAGTTCAACGCACTGATCAACCCGTGGTTCATGGAGCACACGGCTGAAGAGATCGTTCACGCATTACAGGACAATCGCATCCCGGCGGCGTTTGTAAACGAAGTGAACGAGGTACTGGAGGATCCCCAGTACGAGTACAGGGGCTTCTGGAAAGAGATCGACCATCCTACCGCCGGAACGAATCGGTATGCCGGGCTGCCCTACCACCTGACCGAGGCTCCTCCTGTATATGAACGAGCCAACTTGTTAGGCGAACACACGGACGAGGTTCTCACCAGCAAGTTGGGTTACGACGCTGACCGGCTGGCGAAGTTGCGGGAGGACGGTGTGATCTGATGGCATCACCAAACCCGGATGGCCCGAAAGGCCCTCTCGACGGCGTTCGCGTCCTGGACCTGTCACGGGTCTGGGCCGGTCCACACTGCACCCGGATACTGGCCGATCTCGGCGCCGAGGTGATTCACATCTCCGGTCGCGGTCTGGTCGGTCGTCGGACCGTCACGCGAGAGACGGCTAAGGCGATCGGCATCTACCCGGACAACGAGCCGGGGGAGCGGCACTGGAATCGCCACGTCCTTAACAATGACATGCTTCGAAACAAGTACGACATCACACTCGAACTGAACACCGAGCGCGGCGTCGCGTTGTTCAAGCGGCTCGTAGCTATTGGCGACATCGTGATCGAAAACTACAGCCCGCGAGTGATGCCTAATCTTGGTATCGACTACCCGGTTCTAAAAGATATCAATCCGGCGATCATCTACTGCTCTATGCCGGGGTACGGCCCGGAAGGCCCATTCCAACACTTCGTGTCGTACGGCACGACTATCGACCCACACTCCGGACTGGCGAGCCGTATGGGTTACCCGGGTGAAGAGCCATATATGAGCGGGAACGCCTACCCGGACCCGGCATCCGGTATGTTCGCCACCGGGGCGATCATGACGGCGCTGTTCAACAAGGCCCGGACGGGTAAAGGTCAATACATCTCGCTGGCGCAAGCTGAATCTGGAGCGGCGCTCACTGGCGAGGCTTCACTTGGTTACCAGTTGACCGGCAAAGTGCCACCACGCATCGGCAACGGGCATCTTCGAAAAGCACCACATGGCGCGTATCCATGCGTCGGTGAAGACAAGTGGGTGGCGATCTCCGTTGGATCGGATACCCAGTGGAGCAGTTTCCGGGATGTCATGGCCAAGCCAGATTGGGCAAACGAGGATCGGTACTCAACGGTCGGGGGCCGTCTTGAGAACCGGGCCGAACTGGACTCGAAGGTTGCCGAATGGACTCGCGAGCGGAACGCGTACGACGTGATGCGGCAGCTTCAAGCTACGGGCATTGCCGCCGGGGTCGTTGTCAACGCGGACGAACTGATACACGACGAGAATCTAAACGAACGCGGCTTCTACTGGAAGTTCGATCATCCGGAGGCAGGAGTACACACCCACGCCGGGCAACCCATCCGACTTTCAGAAACTCCGGCGCGCCATTACAGACCGGCCCCGACGCTGGGCCAGCATCACCCGTACGTGCTCGGGGAGCTTCTAGGACTGTCGGATGAGGAAATCACAGACCTGGAAGAAACAGGAATAATCGGGTACGAACCGCTGGTGCGAGAGGTTTAGGAACTCACAATGAGCGACCCCGCATCTGAGGCAATCGCCGCCTTCCACCGCTGGAACGACGCATTTAACGCTCGGGACACCGAAACGCAGGTCGCACACATGCATTTCCCGCACGTGAGACTCGCCGGTAACGCGTTCCAGCGTTGGGAGTCAGCGGACGAATTTCGCGCTGGCCAGGATGCTCTCACCGCCCGACTAAAGGCCGAAAACTGGCACCACACAGACACCTTATCGGTCGAAGCGGTTCAGGCAGACCGGAACAAGGTTCACCTGGTGATCCGGCAGTCGCGTAGAGACGCGGACAACGTCGAGTACAACGGTTTTGACACCTTGTGGATCTTTACCAACATCGACGGCAACTGGGGTGTACAGTTCCGGTCATCTTTCCTGGCGAGCGCAGCTAGCGGACTCGGAGCACAACCGGGTTAAGCAGAATCCGAAGGGCTATCTAACTCCGGCGTCTGCTCAAGCTCCCGCGCCTGAGCCCGTCGCTGTTCACGGTCGACCTCAGTTGCCCGGCCGTTGCGCAAGATCGGGAACGCAATAGACGATGCCGCAACGGTGACCAAACCGATCCCGCCAATGATCAGGATGGCGGTCTGGGGATCGAGCCACTCGGCAAGTTGGCCGATGATGAGCTGGCCCATCGGTCCAAGTCCTATGAACATCGCCACTGAGCCCATGACTCGTGCCCTCATCGCCGGAGACGCTGCGTAGATCATGATGGCGCTTTGCATGGCGGCGAACGATGCCATCCCGAACCCACCGATGAACACCGTCACGAAGCTCACCCAGTACCAGTCAGAGCGGGAGAACACGACGATTGCCACAAGAAACAGCAGGGAGCCGTACAGGTAGATACGGGCGTAATGTTGCGGACGCGCAAACGCGACGATCAACGCCGCGCCGATGAAAGAACCAAGCCCCTCTATCGACTGAAGCGCCCCGACCAGCACATCGTTCACCATCAGGTCTTCACGGGCGACAACCGGCTGTTGGCTCACGTACGGAAAGCCAAACACGTTCATGAGTAGGGTCACGACCAGCGTGCCGACCATGAGCTGGCTGCCGCTTATGTAGCTGACGCCTTCCCGAACCTGCTGGAAGGGACCAGCGCGGTCGACTTCGCGTTCCGGCGGTTGGTATTTCATGGACAGAGCGACTACAAACGCGGTGCCGTAGAACACAATTCCCAGCAAAAATCCGCCCTCGGCCCCGATGGTTGCGAGAAAGGCTCCGCCGAGGATCGGACCAAGGATTCGTGATCCGGCGCTTGTTCCAGATTCCAACGCCACAGCCCGACCAACACGGTCCGGGTCGACAACCTCACCGATCATCGTGCGCCGCACCGGGAACTCGCTTGCCATGACGGTTCCGGTTATGAACGCGCCAAGCCCCAGATGCCAGAACTCGATGGTATCGGTGATCACCAGTGCAGCCAGAGCTGCCGACACCGCCACCTGTACGGACAGCCCGAACAGCATCAAGTATTTGCGGTTCATCCGGTCAGCGATGAGGCTGATGCCGACACCGAAGAGCATCGGGGTAAATCGCAGGAAGAAGGTCAGTGACACCAGGAACGGTGAATCCGTAAGGTCCAGCGTCAGGAGGGCGATGACCAGCATGTCCAGCCACATCATCGTGCTCGTGAAGCCGCCGATAGCCCATAGCCTGACGAACTGTGGGTTTTTGACGATGGACACGGCCCGCGGCGAACTCATGACGGGGTTGGACTCGCCTCGACGCGACGGGTCGGCATTCATGTTCGTGCGGGCCTCATAGTGCCGGATCGTGACTTGACTAATCGATTCGAAACAGTGTCTGCGAGTCTCGGTCGCTTAGCTATGGGTGGCAGGAACCAATCGCGCTTCAATCGGCCCATCACGACTACCTCACGGTCCGGGATTTAGGATTCCGGAATACGTTTTTGCTAACGCGTACGGACATCGTGTTTCACACGTGCGCCCGTATCCAACCGGGAGGTATCTATGGCTGATCAGAAGAAGTTCCTGCTAAACGAGACAGACATTCCCAAACGCTGGTACAACGTCCAGGCTGATCTAGACGTCCCGCTCGCTCCGGCACTACATCCCGGTACCGGCCAACCAGCGGGTCCGGATGACTTCGCTCCGTTGTTTCCGATGGATCTGATCATGCAGGAGGTCAGCCAGGACCGCTGGATTGACATCCCGGAGCCGGTGCGTGACGTGTACCGAATCTGGCGACCGACGCCTCTTTTCCGGGCTACTGGTCT
>JABIGL010000031.1 GCA_018650185.1 Chloroflexota bacterium | reverse complement strand
TGCCAAACCACCTCCGGCAGAGGTACCTCCAATGGCTATTGCTTTGCCAGGCAGGCTCTTCAACAAGTGTTTATACACAATCACCGTATCCTCAACAGCAGCCGGGAAAGGATGTTTTGGTGGCATTCGGTAATCGACGGACAGCACCGCTATTTTTGCTCTGTTGGCAATGACAGCCGCTTCACCCACGCTGGCAACACCTCCATCAAAGACATAGGAACCGCCATGAACATTGAGGAATACTCGATCTTTAAATAAAGGATCCGGATCATTTGGCACCACGTGATAAACTTTTACACCTTCAATCTCATCAGCTTTGATCGTCAGATCAAGCTGATTCGAAAGAGCTGACAAGTCGAAAGGTAGCATCTCAGCTCTTTGCCTGATCAATGCCATCCAATCGATATCCGTGTCAGCCACTTTTTTACGCGCCGTGACATCAGGTACTGGAGTCGTCGCAAGTGATTCTTGCAATTGCTGACTCGCACCCATCGGAATCGGGACCATTCGCGGGTTTATCTCCCAATTAGTGCCGTCTGCACTGATCCCCATTGATCCGAAAACCAACCATCCAGTGATTAGCATTAGTGCAACAGATTTTGTGTCCGGGAGAACAAAATTCATTTTTCTACGCCTATTTAAAGCTGCATCCAAAGGACGGCCCCTCATACTGAACTTCGACCATCCATTGGCCATCGTTCACCACAACGCGTTTGTTTGCCGTATCCACCTGGCGTTTCTTTTCCATTCCTGGCAGCCAGTCGGCGAAACACTGCTCCGGCGAGCCGCCCTGTACGAACAGACAGGCGCAGTTAAGAAGCTGGAATTTCATTTCACTGGGATTGTAGCACCGGTGACCGACGTGGCGAAATTCTGACCGTGTAACCATGAATCCACGAGTGGCCCCATGGTTTTAGTCCCGGTGCGGCGTAGCTTCGACTTAACGGATATACTCTCGCCGCACACCGTTCCGCACTCTCAACGGGGCAGTCAGAAATCGCCCGTAATAGCAAACCAACACACGTCGTAAAGGAAATCGCCATGCGTATATTGATGGTTCAGTTCACGGTCAAGGACGGGACGGCAGACGCCTTCCTGGAGGCCGCCAAGGGCGATGGTCGTGGCTCCGTTCTGACAGAGCCGGGCTGCTACCGATTTGACATCATCCAGGACAGGGAAGACCCGAATCGCATCGCGTTCACGGAGGTCTATGACGACGACGCTGCGATCGACGATGTCCACGTTAAGGCGTCACACATGACCGCCTGGCGCGACGCTACGAAGGACATGATCGTCGACGTCAAGGTCGGCCGCTGCCGGAACGTCTTCCCGAGCGACCTCGCCAGCTGGAACGCTCGTCGCGATGGCGTGAACGAAGGCTTCTCATCCGAGAACCTGTTCATCATCCACGCCCAGTTGCCGGTGCAGGCGGATAAGGTCGACGATTTCATCGAGGCCGTGAACCTGGATGGTGTCGGTTCGACCAACCTTGAGCCGGGCTGCCTGCGGTTCGATGTCTACCAGGAGATAGAGGACCCGACGAAACTCTGGCTGTACGAGGTCTACGTGAACCCGGAAGCCTTCCAGTTCCACACCACCACTCCGCACATCGCAAAGTGGCGTGACACGGTGGCCGACTGGTACGAAGGCGACCGTCCTCCGGGAGTTCGAGGCAAGAACGTCTGGCCGACAGACCAGTGGAACTGGAGCTCAGGAAACCCGCTGGCCTAGGCATGGCAGGTGACTCTGCACCTTAGGCCCTACAGGGCCTCTGTATAGGAACTACAAGAGATCTCTCGGTGTCACAACCGAGAGATCTTTCGCGTTCAGGGAACTATTGAGATAATGGCGTATGGGCGCAAAGCGCTAACCCCCGGCGGCCACTCCTGCCCCAAGCTGCGTCGCCACGAGCTGCGCGTAAAGACCGCTCCCGCGCATCAGCTCATCGTGGCTACCGATCTCCGCAACTCGGCCCTCGGACATCACCACAATCACATCCGCCTCCCGAACCGTTGAGAGCCTGTGCGCAATCACCAACGTCGTCCGATCGCTCTTCAGCGCATCCAGCGCCGTCCGTACCGCCCGCTCATTTAGCGCGTCCAGGTGTGAAGTCGCCTCGTCCAGTATCAAAATCGGGGCGTCTTTGAGGAACGCCCGGGCTATCGCCACACGTTGGCGTTGTCCGCCCGATAAATGCGTCCCGCGTTCACCAACGACCGTGTCCATCCCGTCCGGAAGCGACGCCACAAATTCGGTAAGGCTTGCGCTCGCGATGGCATCTCGTAACTCGGCTTCGGTAGCGTCCGGACGGGCTATCAAGACGTTGTGCCGGAGCGACGCGTTGAACAGGTACGTGTCCTGTGAAACCAGTGCGATTCGATCCCGCAAATCGTCCAGTCGGTAATCCCGAAGATCGGCACCATCGATCCGTACAGACCCGTCGTCGGTGTCCCAGAATCGTAAGAACAGGTGCGCCGCCGTCGTCTTACCAGCACCCGAGGGACCGACCAGGGCCAGCGTCTTGCCCACGTCCACCGAGAAAGTCACGTCACTCAATGCGGGTCGATCCATCATCTCGTAAGCGAAGGTCACCCGATCCATCGACAGTGCGGGTGTAGAACTCTGGGTCTCTTGAAGCACGGATTCCACACCCGCTCCGTCCTCCACGGCCACCTTCTCAGAGTGAACGGCGAACACCCGACGGGTTGCTCCCAGCGTATCGGCCAGCTGCCTTGCCGTGTGCGAAATCTCTGAGATCGGCAAGAACGAAGCCATAGCCAGTAGCGTCGCAAGGGGTAGATGCCCGGAGTCAAGCCGACCCTCAGAAACCAGCCACGCACCTACCGCGACCATGGCCAGCCCACCAATACCCATCGTGATTTCAAGATAAGCCCGCTGCAGGGTCAACTCACGGAAAAAAGGCAGACGGACCTGCACGGCAGACCGTGCGCGATCCAGAAACTCACTTGCACGCTCCGGCCCGCGTTGGAACGCCACGATCTCGTTCAACCCCTGCAACGTGTCCACAGCGTGAGCGTTCAGCATCCCGAGCTCTTCCCTGGAGCGAGAGCCAAGGCGGTCCACCTTGCCGCGTGCAAGGAAGGGGCTGGCAGCGGCGATAACCAGGAACGGAACTAGCGTCAGGGCCAGGATCGGGTGAAACAGGAATAGCGTGACAAGTACGGCGGCGGGCACCACAACCGCAACAAACGCTGGAGCTACGGTGTGAGCGAAGAAATACTCGATAGTCTCAACATCTTGGGTCGCCATTCCGACGAGGTCGCCGGTTCGACGTCGAGCCAGATAGGCGGGCGCGAGTTGGTCGAGCTTCCGAAACAGGTCTATCCGCATCTCTGCCAACAACCGGAAAGCCATGTCGTGTGAGACCCAGGACTCCAGCCAGGTCAGCAGGGCCGCCAGTGGTGCAAGAACGCCAAGCGCAACCAGCAGCCAGCCAAACGACTCTCCATCCTTCACCTGCGCCACGGTTAGCGCCGAGACGACTCCGATGCCGATGATGCTTGCGAAGCGGGCGATCCCCAGCAGGAAGGTCAGAATCAGCTTGCCCTTCCATGGCGCAACCACCCGGAACAACTCGCGGGACGTCTCCGGCCAGCCCATGCCCTCTGCTCGAAGAATCGCCTCAGTCGGCGCCATCTCCGCTGCCTGGCTCGCAAACGCCTCCCGGGTCTCTTCCCTTGGAGCGGAAACCCCGGCCACTGTGCCGTTAGAACCCGTCGTGACAACCTGATCCTGCATAAGGGCGGCGTAAATGCCGCCGCTTGCCAGTAGCGACGCGTGCGAACCAGATTCAGAGACCTGACCCTCGTCCAGTACAACGATGCGATCTGCGTTAATAACACTGGAAAGCCGGTGGGCGATGATCAAGGTTGTTCGACCTTCCATCAGTCGGTCGAGTGCTTCTTGAATGATGTGTTCGTTCTCCGCATCAACCGCTGACAACGCCTCATCCAGGACCAGAATTGGCGCATCACGCAGAAGCGCCCGCGCTATTGCAACTCGCTGTCGCTGGCCACCGGACAGGCGTATGCCACGCTCGCCGATGACGGTTCCATAACCATCGGGCAGGGCAGAGATAAAGCCGTGAGCGTTGGCCGCCCGCGCCGCGTCTTCAAGCTGCTCAGGCGTCGCATCCGGATTGCCGAACTTCAGGTTGTCGGCGACTGTCCCGTGGAACAGGTATGTGTCCTGGCTGACCACAGCCAGGCTGCTGCGAATCTGCTCGAACGACAACTCTCGAAGATCGACCCCGCCGATGGTTACGCGGCCCTCACCGGGGTCGTACAACCGCAGCAACAGCTTCACGACAGAAGTCTTGCCCGCACCACTCGGCCCGACAAGCCCAACCTTCTCACCGGCCGCCACGGAGAACGAGAGATGATGGTGTGCAGGTGCACGCCCGCCGGGGTAGGCGAAGCAGACGTCTTCGAACGTAACGGTTGGTTCCATGTTCGATAGTTCGTGTTCGGCAGAACCCGGTTCAATGACTAACGATTTTGCGTCCTGCATGGCGAAAACGCCGCTCGCTGCGGAGATTCCCAGCAGACCCTGGTGAAACAGTTGCGTCAGCTCCCTGAGAGGTCGGAACACCTCGACACCCAGCATCAGAATCACCAGCAACACGCCCAGTTCGAGACCGCCGTTGTCTACCCTGTAGGCACCCCAGCCCAAAGCCACAGCTGCGCCTATAGAGATTGCTGCGATAGACAGACCGCCCGAAAGTGCGTTCGTCGCCAGTACCCACATCGTGCTTTTGAATACGGCCCGCGCACGATCCGCCAGCAACCGTCCACGCGCATCACTCTGTCCGAACGCCTTTAGCGTGGCGAGTCCCTGTATGGAGTCGAGGAAATCGGCTCCGAACTCGCCGTATGCCTCACGTCGGCGTTCGCTGCTTGAACTGTTCATCTTGTGGAACACGGCCGGGAGGAACAGCGCTGCGATCGCCGAGACCAGGAAAATCGTGGCCGTCGGCAAGTCCAGGAACGCCATGAAAACGAACACGCCGATGGGCGTCAGAAGCGCCACAAAAAACTGAGGGAGGTACTGCCCGAAGAACGTCTCAAGCTGCTCGACGCCGTCTACGAGTGAAAGGATCGTGTCGCCCGTTCGCTGCTGGTTGAAGTACGACGGACCCAGTTCCATCGCCTTCTCGTGGAGATTTGCCCGGAGCGCTATCTGGACCTGGGCCGCAGTGTGGTGAGACACCATCTCTTTGTAGAACTGCAACGCACCCCGGAGGACTATCACTCCAGCGACACCGGCTATCGGTACCGACAGCGAACCAAGGCCGCGACCTTCGAATATCTCGGCCAGCAACCAGCCAAGCAACGCCAGCCGAGCCACCCCGGCGGCCGCAGTGAGTAGCCCGATAAACACCGCCCACGCGATGCGAAGCCTCACACCACCGGTGAGGCTCCAGAGTCGGAAATCAAAATACATGCGTGGTTAAGCGATCTTCTGGTTAGAAGTATGTGCAGATGGTCAGAGCCCAGCAGATTGTAGACGCGACGGTGCACCTGGCGAACACGTCAGAAGTGTCATTCTGAGTCCGAGGCGAAGAATCTCCCTACTTGCACACCATCCGGTCTCGATACGTCTTGAGCAGGTCACTCGTTATACCCGCGACCGCGTAGCGAACCCATACCCGACAACCCCGCTCACGAGCAGCACAGACGCAACAAGAAAACCTGCCTGAAATCCAAAAGCGTCTGCTATCAAAAGACCTGCGATCGGCCCCATCGCAGACCCCATATCCAGCCATGTGGCATACCGCGCCATCGACCCCGCACGGGCTTCATCCGGAACTGCGTCGCTCGCCGATGCATCAAGCGCTACGGCCAACAATGATCCGGTTATCAACAGCAAGGGCAGGGCGGCGACGATCACCTCCGGCTTCTCCGCAAGCCCGACCACCAGCATTGTTGCCAGCGTCAAGAACGACCCCACCATCACCGTGCGCCGCCGACCCCAAACGTCTGACAGATGCCCCATCGGCACTGACAGTGCGAGATCACCAAACCACCTGACTCCAACGAGGAATCCGGCCAGCGTCACGATTCCCACAGATGCGCCGAATATCGTCGCCTCATCACCATAAAGATCGGCAAGAAATGGCGAGATCGTGGCGATCACAAGGCCGTTCGCCGCAAACGCTGCCCCAAAACGCAGGTAGTTGATGGCGAGCAATCGTCTTCGGATTGCGTGAGCACTCTCCGGCAACGGCGAGACAAGAACGCCCCAGGCGCGCTCACCAAAGCCGTGGTGACGTGATGATTCGGTCGGGGCAGACTCCACGGTCTTCCGACGCACGGTGAAATTGGGCGCAGTCAGCGCTATCAGCACCCCTATAACCCCCACCGCTGCCATCACAGTGAATGCAGTTCCTCGTCCGGTCGCATCAGCCAGCGCTGCCCCTGCCGTCACCGCGATAAAGCTCCCGGTGCGCTGTCCGGCGTTAAAGAATCCAAGCAAGCGCCCACGATTTCCGGAATCGCCCACCTCGAACGCTGCCAGGTATGCGCCAAGCCTCAAGTGTGAATAACTGAGGCCCCACAAAGCGCGTGCAACGAGCAGTAGTGCGGCACCTCGACTGAACGCATACGCAAGTGTCGTCAGTCCGCCTAACAAGACCGCAATCACAAACGGCGTCTTGAACCCGAAGCGATTAAAGGTCGCCGCAGCGAGGGAGTTCCCGACAAGCCGGATTAGCCGATTGATGCTGAGCGCAAGCCCGATCCACACCGCAGCCGACACGCCTAACGAGTCTTCAAGCCCAAAATCAGCGATGCTCGCAGGGAGGACGATGTAGATGAGCGAATCGCCCATAATGACCGCCGTAGTTGGCAGCACCACTGACATCATCTGGCGCGGTATGTACGCACCAGATTTCCGCGTATCCGATGACTCGCTCATCCGCGGGGTGGCCGGAAACAAACCGGGGCGGAAGTATCTCTACCCCGCCCCGGAATTATGAATTTGCTCAGCTCAGTCAGCCTTAGCTGTCGTCGCCGTCCGTTGAACTCGCACGCCTGCGCAGAGCAGGCGGCCGCGGTGGAGTTGTAGTGCTGCTGCTGCTATCGCTATCGCCGCCGTTGCTGCCACCGCTCGTTGAACGTGCCCCGACCCGTCTTCGGGCGGGAGTACGGCGGACCGGCGTCCTTGACCCAGAATCGCGGTCCGAAGACCCGTCGCCGTTTGAAGCAGTAGGTGCCGGTTCCGGTGCGCTTTCCGGCGCAGGGGTGGACGTTACCGCAGTTTCCGGTGCGGAGTTCGAGTCGGAAACCGTCGAAGACGCCGTGCGTCGCGTGGGTGTTCGCCGTCGCGTCGTTGTGCGTGAACCGGTCGTGCGTGAACCAGAAGTTCGCGATGTCGACCGAGAAGCTGCCGGCCTTCGTCGCGTGGTAGTCCTGCGACCACTGTCTTCGGTCGTCGACTCCTCGGCCACCTCCGGCTCTGGTGTGGTGGCTCTTGAACTGACAGGCCTGGAACTGGATGAAGAGCGAGTAGTCCGTGTGCGTCGCGCTGGGGCCGAACTGGAACTACTCGAACCGGTTGTCGCCCGCCGCCTTCGGTCGGACCAGAGTCCGGTGAAGTAGGTCTTGTTCAGCTTGATCACCGCGTCCGCAACATTTCCCGCCTCGCTGGACAGGTTGTTGTCGAACGCTGCGACCTCGATGTGCTTACCCTGGTTCTTGGCGGTTTGTATCGCCGGGAAGAAGTCGCCATCTCCGCTAACGACAATCGCCGTGTCATAAAGGTCCATGAATGCGAAAGCGACGAGATCCGTCGCCATGAACACATCGACACCCTTTTCCACCATGGTCTCGCCGTGGCGCTTTGAAACGCCCATTCGGACCTCAAGGTACGGGGTGTCGTACATGGTCTGCAGGAACTTCCCCTGCTCGGTCGCAACGTTGGGGTCGCGCTCGGAGTCCTGGCGGATGTTGTAGTAGTAGGTGCGAACCAGATCACGATCACCCGCGATCTTCTCAGCGAACTTCCCAAAGTTCAGGTCGTGTCGTCCGCATACTTCGCCCAGGACGTGATAAAGATTGCTCCCGTCGATGAACACCATGATTCGTTCCTGGTGTTGCGCGTCGGAAGGCTTGGCCGATGTCGGCATTAATGCCTCCGGTACGGGTTCCACATGCGGTCCGGAATTCCGGAGTTGCGTGGTGGGCGGATGCCCTACGGGGTCGGTCTCAGCGAAATATATAGGCGCTTACGCGCGGGGAAGATCGACGTGGACCCGTGTATGTAAAAGTGAAATATCAGATCCGACCCTGATCCCATCTTACTCTTGTGGGAGCAGATAACACCCACCTGCCGATTGCAGAATCGCGCTATTTTCCAGCATATAGGCGCGAATGTGCGAGATTTCATCGTGATAACCACCGCAGATAGCCAAAAGTATCGGGGTCTTAAGCGATTTACGCACTGCCCCTCAGTGTGTGCGGGATATCACAAACAATTAGAGCGATACGTGCGTTCAACGTATTTACGATAACGAATGTCGTAAATGAATTGACCAATCGTTGCGAGGTTTGTAGCCTAGCGCCCGTTCGGTGGTCGTGCGACTTCCGGGAGGTTTCCCAATCTGGGAAGCGGACCCGTACGCATTCCGGCTCGGATTACGGGCGGGTTGATAAGGAAGCGTGGACGTTTACGCCGTTCAGTTGACTACTTAGGAGGGGCGACTATGACCTGGGCAGAACGAGTCGGCGATCTAGCCACTCAACTTGCGTTGGTCCTGATCAATTTTGGTCGGATCTTTACACTCATACTTAGAGTGGCTACGGACAAGATCGACGGCTTCATCACCGGCCTCGCAGAACGAAGCGAAGGCGGCATCACACCCACCGGCTCACTTGGCCGTGTTTGGGTTAGCCTCCCGGCGGCGGTGGCATGGGGCGTTGCGGCAATTATTTTGCGCACCGCATCCATCATCACCGTGTTTGCCCGTCAGCTAGCTGTAACGCTGGATGAGTTCCTACGTGCACTGGCCGAAGAACAGGGTCCGGGCGCTGTCGGGAACGTTCCCGGCGGTTCAGCCGACAACAAAGACTAGCCTCTAAGCGCGGTCGGTTTGACCTCGTATGGGCAAGGCCCGGAAAACCCGCCGGGACCGGATGGAATTTCCGGCCCCGGCGGTAACTTTCAGACGGGCCAACTTGGACGTGACCTGCAGTTCAGACTCGTCAGGGATCACTCCAGCGGTGTAGCGAATGCCGCGTGGCAACTTCCCATCTCGATCTCTCTTGTGCTCGGTCGATTCTGGCAAAGTTTCGCGACGGCCCTGCATTCACTGCCGTCAGGACTGAGTGACGACTGGTCGTACAGACCTGATCGATCAACTCCCACGCCCGCATATGAGGCATTACGGGGAGTTGCTGCGGCGCGCAACGTGCTCGCATCTGGAGCTCGGTACGTGTCTCGGCTCACCAGCTCACACCAGCGTGCCGCTTTCCGCACTAACAGATATCTTGCGGGCAAACGTCGCCCAAACTAAGACAACCACGACTCATGGTTCCTGCCGAAGCCCCGTCCTTACCGGGTCTAACCCACCCTGAGGCTCTCGAAGGGTACGTCCAGCAGTAACACGTCTCCCATCCCCGCCCTTGACGATGTCGCACACCCGGCACATGATGGCGATCTTCGCCCAAGCCGTGTCTCAAGCACTGTCACATAAACAGGAGTGCAACGTTGGCCGTACAAACAATCGCAACCTACGACTCACCTTGCCGTATGCCCAACGGCCTTCAGTGGTTCGAAGATGAGCTCTACGTCATGGACCAGCAGTCAGACCAGGTCTACGTCATGAACTCTGAGGGTTACGTGACGCGGATCATGGACACGCCGACGGAAAACGGCTCCGGAATTACCGTCGGCGGCGGATTCCTCTGGACCGCATCCAACGGCATCACCCGCTTCCGAGACTACCGACCAACCGATACACACGTCGGATGGATCTACCAGCTCGACCTCAAGACCGGCGCATTCATAAACCGCTGGCGTACGCCGGACGGCGGCGGAATCCACGGTCTTGAGTGGGAAGACGGAAAGCTCTGGGTGACGGCCTTCAACCCGAAAGCGATCCACATCTGCGATCCGAGCGACGACATGAAGGTCCTCGAGACCTATGAAGTCCCGACCGAGCGACTTCACGGACTGGCTCGCGATGGGGACGGCATCTGGTGT